>NZ_JBEXFB010000050.1:0-26556 GCF_040606575.1 Streptomyces sp. NPDC005402 | reverse complement strand
TCGCCGATCCAGTCGATGTAGTGGCCCGGCTTGTTCGCCCCGATCAGGCTGTTGATCAGCCCGGTGTCGGGGTTGTAGACCAGCTGCCACACAAATCCGATGACCGCCATCGACAGCACGACCGGCAGGAAGAAGGCCGTCTGGTAGACGCGGGAGAAGCGGATGTTCTTGTCCAGCTGGACGGCCAGGAACAGGCCGAGCGGCGTCGGGATCAAGATGAGCACCACGAACCAGATGATGTTGTGCTCGACCGCGGGCCAGAACTGCGGGTTGCTGGTGAACAGTTCACGGAAGTTCTGCAGCCCGACCCACTCGATGGAGTCGAAGCCGATGCCGTCCCAGGTGGTGAAGGCCAGGGCGATCGAGGCGAGAGCCGTGAGCCAGACGAGGGCGACGTGCAGGACCGTCGGAACGCCGGCCATCAGGCCGAGCGCGACGCGGTCCCGTCGGGTGAGCAGCCTTCGGTGCCCCAAGGGCACCCGGCGCCGCTTTTTCTGCTGTGTCGTCATGTCGTTCGGGGAGCCCGGGGGCGGCACGGCGGCCGTCCCGGGGGTGCTGGTGGTCCCGGTCCCGATACCGGTGCGCGATGTGGTGGTCATGCGGACGCGAAGATCGTCTTCTTCTGGCGTTCGATCGACGCCAGCAGGCTGTCGACGCCCTTGGGGTCGCGGACGAACTTCTGCAGCGCGGGCTGCATCACCGTGGCGGTGAAGTCCGGCCGGCTGTCGCGGTCCATGAACTGCGTGAGGTGCTTGGCGCCGCTGATCATCGCGTACGCCTTCTTCTGGAGCGCGGTGTACGACGTGGTGTCGGCCTTGTTGGAGGCGGCGACCAGGCTCGGGTCGGACTTCAGGTAGATCTGCTCGGCCTCCGGAGTGCCCAGGTACTCCAGGAGCTTGAGCGCGCCGGCCTTGTTCTTCGGGGCCTTGGAGAGCATGAAGCCGTCGGTGGGGGCCTCGACGGTGTCCTGGCCGTACGCGGAGTCGATCTCCGGGAAGGCGAAGAAGTCGAGGTCGTCCAGGTCGGCCTTGTTGGTGAACTGCTGCGCCACGAAGCTGCCGAACACGTACATGCCCGCCTTCTTCGATATCAGCGTCTGGGCGGCGTCCTGCCAGGTGCGGCCGACGGCGCCGTCCTGGTGGTACGGGAGGATCTCGGCCCAGTGGTCGAAGGTCTTGCGGACCTTGGCGTCCGTCCACGACGCCTTGCCGGCCATCAGCTCGACGTGGAAGTCGTAGCCGTTGGTGCGGAAGTTGATCTGGTCGAAGGTGCCCATCGCCGGCCAGGCGTCCTTGTCGCCGAACGCGATCGGGACCAGGCCGTCCTTCTTCATCTGCTTGCACAGGGCGATGAGTTGGTCCCAGGTGGTGGGGACTTCGTAGCCGTACTTCCGGAAGACGCTCTTGCGGTAGAAGACCCCCCACAGGGACGTCGAGATCGGCACGAAGTAGTACTTGCCGTCCGCGCCCTTGCTGAGCGCCTTCATCGCGTCGGGGAAGTTGTCGCCGATCTTCTGCCAGACGTCGTCGATGGGCGTCGCGAGCTTCTTGGCGGCGAAGAACTGCATGCGGTAGCCGGCGAACCAGTTGAAGACATCGTCAGGGGTGCCCTGCAGATACGAGTTGATCTGCTCCTGGAACGTGTTGTGGTCCTTCGTGTTCACGTCGACCGTGATCCCGGACTGCTTCTTGAAGGCCGCGTAGATCTCGGCGAACGCCTTCTTCGGCACCGCGTCCGACGCGTTCGAGCCGAGACTGACCGTTTTCGGGTCGGCAGCCGTACCGCTGCCGCCGCAGGCGCTGAGCAGGGGCACGCCGGCACCGAGCACGGCCGCACCGCCGATGCCGCGCAGGACGGTGCGGCGGCTGGCGGCAGGCATGGGCCGGCCGAGGAAGGAAGGGTACATTTTTCGGCTCCTGACAGGGGTGGCCGCGCCCAGGCGGCACGTCGACCCGAGGGTGTGACGGGAAGTGGTCGTTCGCACGACCAAGAATCAACACGATCGAACAAATGCGATCGGCGACTGCCAGGAAGACTGAACGTTCCAGGGAGTCACTGTCAAGCCCCTCCGGCCGGAGCGCGGAGTCGACCGCACCTGCCGAGAAGTCGGGCGCCCTGCGACCGGACGAGGATGACGATCCCGCTCCGCGAGCAGGCACGAGCACGATCACATACCTCTTGACCAGCAACTATGCACTCCGCGACGGACACCGCATCGACCTTCACGACGTTCCCCGCCCAACGGTCGCCCTCCGCCTGATCCGCAGCCTCCCGTCGAAATCGATACTGCGCGAGCCCTTGACGTACGAGTCCGGCCTACGTAGACATGACCACGCGGTCAGACCGCGTGGTCATACAGTTGACCTCATTCGATGCAGACGTACGGCCGTCGGGAGACCTCATGGCACCAGCAGTGGGCGAGAGCGCGGGCTCCTCCACGCCGCGCAGCGCGGACGTGGCCCGGCTGGCCGGGGTGTCGCGCAAGACGGTCTCCCGCGTCCTCAACAACGAGCCCTACGTCTCCGAGGCGGCGCGCCACAAGGTGCTCGCAGCCGCTGAGGAACTCGGCTACCGGCTGAACCAGGCGGCCCGCACGCTGGCCTCCGGGCGCACCGGCTCCATCGGCGTGGTCGCCCTCGGCACCGCCGGTTACGGAACCGCGTCCCTGCTCGTGCACATCGAGCGGGCCGTGCGCGACGCGGGGTACGCCCTCCGCGTGGTCAACACCCCGGACGGCGACCTCGCGGGTATCGCGGGCGCCGTGGAGTCACTGCTCGAACAGGGCGTGGACGGTGTCGTCGTCTCCGAACCCATCGTGGAGGGAGACGTCGGCGTCCGTGTCGACGTCCCCGTCCTCTTCCTCGGGGCGCCGCCGGCCTTCACCGCCACCCGCACGGTGACCGTGGGTGTGGGCGCCCGAGAACTCGCCCAGGCTGCCACCGAGCATCTGCTGGATCTGGGGCACGCGACCGTTCACCACCTCGCCGGCCCGCGGCGGTGGTACGCCACCAAGGACCGCATCGAGGGATGGCGGGCGGCACTCGCGGCGCGGGGCGCGCACGAGCCCCCGCTGCTCAACGGCGACTGGTCGGCCGCCTCCGGCCATGCCGTGGGCCAGGCGCTGGCCTCGGACAGGTCCGTGACCGCCATCTTCGCGGCGGGCGACGAGATGGCCATCGGCCTGATCCACGCCCTGCGGGAAGCCGGGCGCCGGGTGCCGGACGACATCAGCGTCGTCGGCTTCGACGGCAACCCGGTCTTCGCGTACGTCTCCCCTCCCTTGACCACCGTGCGCCAGCCCTTCGAGGCCGCGGCCCGTGAAGGTATCCGCCTTCTCGTGCACGCGATCGAGGAACCCCACACCGACCTGCCGCAGGCGAGCGACCCACCGGTCGAACTCGTCGTCCGCGGCTCGACCGCGCCTCCGCCGTCCCACCCCGACGCGGCGGTCCGGCGCACCACCTGAGAGCACTCCGGCAGCGGCGGGGAACACACCCGCGCTCTCGGGCACCGCTGTGCCACTCGCCCCGGCTGTCTCACCGCTCGGCGGACGCCGACCGGTCCGATTCCGGCGCCTTCCCGCGACGCCGCAGTTCGGCGTACGCGGTGAAGGCACGCCCCAAGCTCGCCGTTTCCCACCCCCGAGCGCGTCCTGGGGGCGAGCACCGAAACACACCATCCCTTCCCTGTCCTGGGAGCCGCACATGTCCCCTGCACTGTTGGGCACCACCCCCGGCGCCGCTCGGCGTCCTCGCCCCACCACCCTGCTGTTCCTGTTCCTGTCCCTGATCGTCGCCGTGGCGACGGTGATGGTGCCCGCCGCGGAGCGGGCGCAGGCCCTGTCCCGTCCCTCGCAGACGATGTACACCCCGCCTGCGGGCGCGCCTTCGCCCGGCTCGCTGTACCCGCGGGCGCTGCGCCTGCAGCACAACGGGGCGGCCAACGGCACCCTGCTCGCCACCTTCGAGCAGTACACCTCCGGCACACCCGTCTTCCCCATCTACCGCAGCAACGACAACGGCAACTCCTGGAGCAAGATCTCCGACATCGCCGACACCCAGAACGGGTGGGGCATGCGCTGGCAGCCCGAGCTGTTCGAACTGCCCACGGCGATCGGCAACTTCCCGGCCGGAACCATCCTGGCCGCCGGTGACTCGGTGCCCTCCGACCGTTCGGCCACCAAGATCGACCTGTACGCCAGCACCGACCGCGGACAGACCTGGAGCTTCGTCACCAACATCGCCACCGGCGGCGCCGCCCGCGACACGAACGGGAACACCCCCGTCTGGGAACCGTTCTTCCTGGTCTCCGGCGGCAAGCTCATCGTCTACTACTCCGACCAGCGGGACCCCGCCCACGGGCAGAAGATCGTCCACCAGGTCTCCACGGACGCCCGCACCTGGGGCCCGGTCGTGGACGACGTGGCCATGCCCACCTTCAGCGACCGTCCGGGCATGCCGACCGTCGCGAAGCTGCCGAACGGCAAGTACGTCCTGTCGTACGAGTACGGGGGCGCCCCCGAGGGCAACTTCTCCGTCTACTACAAGATCTCCTCCGACCCGGAGGCGTTCGGCTCGGTCACCGGCATCCCGTTGCGGACGACGGACGGTGTGGTCCCCCAGAGCGCTCCCTACCTGACCTGGCTGCCCACCGGCGGCGCCAACGGCACCCTCGTCGTCAGCGCCAACAGCGCCGACGACCTGTTCGTCAACACGCAGAACGGCGCCGCGAACACCTGGACGCGCATCAACGCCAACGTGGCCGGCGGCTACAGCCGCGGCATGACCTCCCTCCCCGACGGGCACAGCCTGCTGGTACTCAGCGCCGGACGTGGAGGCAGCAACCTCTCCAACCCGGTCACCTACAGCACGATCGACCTGGGCGGCGGCATCTCCGACGGGGCCACCTACACCGCCTCCAACGCGGGCAGCAACCTGATGCTCACCATCGCGGGCGGCTCCGCCACCAACGGCACCTACGCCACCCAGCAGAACGCCGACAACGCGAATGACCAGAAGTGGAAGTTCGTCCAGCAGCCCTCCGGCTACTTCCGGATCTTCAACGTGGCGAGCGGCAAGGTCCTGGGCGTGGAGAACCAGTCCACCGCCAACGGCGCCAAGATCCTGCAGTGGGACGACAACGGCACCCCGGACCACGAGTGGGCGGTCGCTCCGAACCCGGCGGGAGGCTTCTCCCTCCTCAACCGGCTGACCGGCAAGTACCTGGAGATCCCGGGCGGCTCCACCACCGTGGGCACCACCGCCGGGCAGTGGGACAGCACCGGCTGCGCCTGCCAGCGCTGGAACCTCGCCCAGACCGATCTGCCGGCCCTCGGCACCGGTCAGTACGTGCTCGTCAACAAGAACAGCGGAAAGTACCTGGAGATCCCCGCCTCGTCCACCACGGTGGGCAAGGCGGCCGACCAGTGGCAGAACTCCGCCTGTGACTGCCAACTGTGGACCTTCCAGTCCCAGAGCGGTGGCGCGTGGACGGTGCAGAACGCGCACAGCAACCTCCGGCTGGACGTCAGCAACTCCTCCGCCTCCGCCGGCGCGGCCATCGTGCAGAACACCTCCTCGGGCAGCAGCTCCCAGAAGTGGACGCTGACCAGCGCGGGCGGCGGCTACTACAAGCTCGTCAACGCGGGCAGCGGCCTGGTGGCCGCCGTAGCCCAGTCGTCCACCGCCAACGGCGCCGCCATCATCCAGTGGGGCGACGCCGGGATCGACGACCAACTGTGGAAGATCGTCCGGGTCAACTGACGCACCGCTCGTGTCATGACGCAGCGCAGGAACCGCTTGCGAAGCGGTTCCTGCGCACGGCGTCCACTCCCCCTCACCACCATGCGCCCTCCAACCCCCAAGCTCCGCCTCGGCCGATCGGCCAGGTGCGGCCGACGACTCCTCCTACGGTGACTTGCGTGATCCTCCTGGCGACCGACGGCCTCACAACGAAGCGCACCCGCCGACACAGCTGCCTGCGCGCGGCGGGTCTCACCACGCTGGTCCTGCTGGCCGTCACGGACCTGCTCATCGCCGGCGCCAACGGCAACACCCTCTGGTCGTTGTTCCTGCTCCTGTCGCTCGGCCTCGCGGCCGTACTCTGGCCCCCCGCCAAACGGCCCGCGTGGCTCACCCCCCAACTGCGCGCCTCCCTGCCGGCGGGCTTCTCCCTCGCACTGACCGCCGTCAGCCAGACGACCGAGCGAACGCGCGCGCTGGGCCCCGGTGAACTGGCGGTACTGCTCTGCCTGCTGGTGATCGCCGTCCGTACCTGCCCACCACGCTGGACGGGACTGTGCGCCGCACTGACCGGCGGTGCAGCCGTCGTGGCGCCGCTGCGCTTCCTCGATGCCACCGCCGCGGAAGACGTCCTGCTGTTCACACTGCCGCTAGCGATGCTGACCGGAATCCTCGCCGGACTCGGCATCTACCTGCGCTCCCTGGACCACAGACGCGTCATCGCGGTCGCCGAGACGCGCCGCTCCGAACGCCTCGCCATGGCAGCCGACCTGCACGACTTCGTCGCCCACCACGTCACCGGCATCCTGGTCCAGACACAGATGGCCCGCATGATGGCCACCACCGGACCCGACCGTCTGGACCCGGTCCTGGCGGGGATCGAGCACGCAGCGGCCGAAGCCCTCAACTCCATGCGTCTGACCGTCGGCATCCTGCGCGGCGGCCCGGAGGAGACCGCGCGGCTCGCGTCGGGCGAGGGCCGTCCGGTGGGCGACCTGACGGCCCTCGGGGAACTGGTCGACGGGTTCGGCGGTCCGATCGGCCCGAAGGCCGAACTGCACCGCGACACCTCAGTGCCCCGGAATCTGCCCCGGGAGGTGCAGGCTGCCGCCTACCGCGTGGTCCAGGAAGCCCTCACCAACGTACGTCGGCACGCCGCCGACGCCACCGAGGTCACCGTCGCCCTCGCCCACACCGACAACACCTTGCACGTGACGGTGCGCGACAACGGCCGCGGAGCCGCCCCGATGCCGTACGTCGCCCGCGGCGGCGGCTACGGCATCGTCGGCCTCACCGAACGCGTCACCTCCCTCGGCGGCGAACTGCGTACCGGCCCACGCGCGGAGGGCGGCTGGGAGGTCATGGCCCTCCTCCCCGCCGTCCCGCGAGCGAGCTGATGCCTGACGGCGTGTTCCGCCGCTCCCCGACTTCACTTGGCGACAAGCTCGGTTGTCGACGACCACCGGCCGCCGGCACACCGTGCCTGCGGCCGTACTGCGATCTGCTCCCCCTACTCGGTCTTGATGGCGGTGAGCATGTGCAGCCGGGCCGCGGTGCGGGCGGGCCACATGGCGGCCACCAAACCGACCAGCGCCGCCAGCAGCAGGAAGAGCCCGAACCGCCCCCACGGCAGCACCAACGCGTAGCCGGGTATGTCGGCCTTCGTGACCTCGCAGACGGCCCAGCCCAGGAAGGATCCGACCCCGATCCCGATCACCGCGCCGAAGAGGGAGATGACCACGGCCTCCAGTTGGATCATCCGCGTCACGCCCGGCCGGTCGAGCCCGACGGCGCGCAGCATGCCGACCTCCCGCTGCCGCTCGAAGACCGACATCGCGAGGGTGTTCACCACCCCGAGCACCGCGATGACCAAGGAGATCGCGAGCAGCCCGTACATGACGTTCAGTACGGTGTCGAAGGCTCCGCTGAGCTCGTCGCGGATGTCCTGCCGGTCGTCGATTTTGATCCCCGGGCGCCCGGGGAAGGCATCGGCGAGTGCCTTCTCGTTCGTGCTGCCGTCCGTGGTGAGGTAGATCTTCGTGACGGTCGCCCCTGCCGCGTGCGGCGCGGTCACGTGCGCGGAGACGACGACGGGCAGGACGACGTCATTGCTCTCGAAGACGGCCCCGACGGTCAATTTGCCGCTCTTGCCACCCTCGTACGTCACGGGCAGGGTGTCCCCCACCTTCCAGCCGTTGGCCCGCGCCTCGGCCTCGGCGACGGCGAGCTGTCCGTTCGCGAGCGCGTCCTGCGAACCGGAGACCACCGGAAGGTGGAAGGCTTTCGCGAAGTCCGGCAGGGTGACAGCGGAAACATCCTCCTGGATGCCGCCGACCTCCATCCACGCCTGCCGCTCCTGCGACACCGCCCTGACTCCCCGGACCTTGCGCAGGGCGGCGACCGACGAGGCGTCGAGGCCCGCGCCGACGTCCGTGATCTTGTAGTCGGCCTTGACGATGTCCGTGGTCATCTTGTCCGTGGACTGGCTGAGGGTGACACCGAGCACGGTCAGAGCGCTGACCAGCGTGAGCCCGATGGCCAGTGCGGAGGCGGTGGCGCCGGTACGGCGCGGGCTGCGTATCGCGTTCTGGCCCGCGAGCTTGCCGGAGACCCCGAAGCCGCGCCGCAGCAGCGGCCGTACGAGCGCGATCACGGGCCGGGAGAGCAACGGGATCAGCACGATGACGCCGATCACCGCGAGGAAGGCGCCGAAACCGACGAGTCCCCCGCCCTTGGAGCCGCCGGCCCCGGCACCCACGACGACCACCGCCGCGCCGAGCAGGGTGATGAGGCCGCCGAGCACGTTCCGCAGCACCAGGGACCTGGTGGTGACCGGCAGGTGTGCGCTGCCGATCGCCGCGACCGGCGGGATCTTCGCGGCGCGGCGGGCGGGCAGCCAGGCGGCCACCATGGTGACCAGTACACCGACGACAACCGCGACCAGGACGGTCGTCGAGGTGACGATCAGCGGCCCGTCCGGAATCCTGCCGCCGCCGAGATCGACCACGGAACGCGCTACGGCGGCGATGGCGGCGCCGAGCCCGAGCCCTGCGAGTGAAGCGACCGCGCCGACCACCATGGCCTCGATCAGCACCGACCGGGTGACCTGCCTGCGGGAGGCGCCGACCGCGCGGAGCAGAGCGAGCTCCCGGGTGCGCTGGGCGGCCAGCATGGTGAAGGTGTTGGCGATCAGGAACACGCTGACGAAGAGCGCGACGCCGGCGAAGGCGAACAGGATCCCGTTGAGCAACGTCGCGTCTCCCGCCACCAACGTGGCCTGCTCATCAGCGAGTTGCTGAACCGTCTTGGCCTTCTCGGAGTCCGGAAGCACCTTCCCCACGGCGGCGGCGAGCTCGGTGTCCGAGACGCCGGGGGCGGCGGTGACGGTGGCGTACTCATAGAAGCCCGGCTGGAGGAAGAGCCGCTGGGCGACGGGCGTGTCGAACAGCACCAGGCTGCCGCCGGCGGCCACCTCGTCGTTCTCGGTGGTGAAGATGCCGGAGAGCTTGTACGGCCTGGTCGGACCCTTGAGGGCGACGGGCACGGTGTCACCGACGTCGTAGCCACCCTTCTCGGCGGTGTCCTTGTCGAGCGCGACCTGCCCGGGCCCGGTGGGTCCGCTGCCGTCGGTGAACGCGTAGAGCGGGTCCTTGCCGTCCTTCCCCGGCGCGAAGTTGGTGGCCGAGTTGAACATGCCGCTCGCGATGAGTCCGCCGTGCCTGTCGGCCACGTAGGCGTCCCCGGTGACCCGCCCGGCGGCTCCGGCGACCCCGTCGAGCCGGGCGATCTCGTCGACCGTCTTCCCGCTGATGCCCGGGGTCTCTCCCGGGTAGTCGCTGTTCTCCACGACCTGGACGTCCACGTGGGCGTAGCTCTTGGCCGTCTGGCTGCTGTAGGCGTTCTTGTAGGTGTCGGTGAAGATCAGGGTGCCGGAGACGAACGCGACGCCGAGCATGACGGCGAGCACGGTCATCAACAGTCTGGCCTTGTGCGCGAGGACGTTGCGCAGGGCTGTGCGGAACATGGTGGGTGTGGTCCTGTGGGTGAGGGGAGGGTGGGGGCGGGGATGACGAAGGGGCGCGTCGATTCGTACGACTCGGTTCGCGCGACCCGGTACGGTCCAGCTCGGTTCGGTCCAGCTCGGTTCGGTCCAGCTCGGTTCGGTCCAGATCGGCGCGGCTCGAACGGCTCAGCTCGTACGGAACTTCGTGTCCAGGGACTTCATGAGATCGAGGACCCCGTCCGCGGTGGGCTCGTACATCTCGTCGAGGATCCGCCCGTCGGCGAGGAAGATGACCCGGTCCGCGTAGGAGGCGGCGACCGGATCGTGGGTGACCATGACGACGGTCTGGCCCAACGTCCGTACGGAGTCACGCAGGAAGCCGAGGACCTCGGCGCCCGCGCGTGAGTCCAGGTTCCCCGTCGGCTCGTCGCCGAAGACGATGTCCGGCTTCGAAGCGAGGGCCCGGGCGACGGCGACACGCTGCTGCTGGCCGCCGGAGAGCTGGGCGGGACGGTGGTGGAGCCGGCCGGACAGGCCGACCATCCGTATGACGGAGTCCAGCCACTGCTGGTCCGGTGTGCGGCCCGCGATGTCCATCGGAAGCGTGATGTTCTCGAGCGCGGTGAGAGTCGGCAGCAGGTTGAACGCCTGGAAGATGAAGCCGACCTTGTCCCGGCGGAGTCTGGTGAGCTGCCGGTCCGTCAGGCCTCCGAGCTCGGTGTCACCGACGCGGACCGAGCCGGAGGAGAAGCTGTCCAGCCCGGCCACGCAGTGCATCAGCGTGGACTTGCCGGACCCGGAGGGCCCCATGATCGCGGTGAACCGGGACTGATCGAAGCCGACGCTGACCCGGTCGAGGGCCACCACTCGGGTATCGCCCTGCCCGTAGACCTTGGAGAGGTCGGTGGCGCGGGCAGCCAGGGTGGGGGTGCGGGGAGCGGGCGGCGAGGTGGTCACGAGAACGTACTCCGATGCAAGGTGCGGACAGCGTCAGGCACGGGTTCAGACCCACACCTGGCTGGGGACTCCTTCATCGTCCGGTTCGCACCGCTCCTCGCGGATCAGCCGAAATACTGACCACCTGAAGGTGACGCCCGAACCGGCCTCGTCAGCCTCAGGTATGGCGTGGCGTCAGCTCCGAGAGTGACGCCCCGGAAATGCCTCATGGAGACCGGGTCTCCTGTGGGTTTGCGATCTTCTCGTCGCCGCGACGCGCCTCATACCGACAGCGCCCGCCTCGCCGCCGTCTCGGCCATTCGGCCGATGCGCAGCCGAGCCATGACGATGGGTTTGCCTGCGTGAACGGAATCGGCATGACGCGCCTGTGCTGTCACTTGCGTCGACCTCACGGCATGACCGCCGGGAAGGGAGCCGCAGGGACGGACCGACGGAACCGTTCGTCCACGACGGCGAGTGGGGAAGCCACCCGTCGTGGCCGCGACGCAGCCGGGCCGGAATCGGGGCAGCGGCCTGTACGTCAACCCCGACGAGAGCAGCCCCGCGCACGATGAACGTGGTGAACGCCGAGAGGGGTGCCGTCGACCCTCACCGGTCAGCCCTCGGTCGTGCCGAACGGGAGGGCGTCGGCCGAGCGCAGGTGCTCCCTCAGCCACTGCTCGGTGTTGCTCACGTGCAGCAGCGCCGCCGCCTGGCTCAGAGCCGCGTCGCGCGCGGACAGCGCCGCGAAGATCGCCTCGTGCTCGGCGAGGGTGCGGCCCGCGGCCCGGGAGTCGACCAGGCCGCGCCAGATCCGGGCACGCAGCGTGCGGCCGGAAATGCCCTCCAGGAGCGCGAGCAGGGACTCGTTGCCGGTGGCCGAGACGACGGCCTGATGGAAGGCAGCGTCATGGACGTTGAGGCGTTCGACGTCGTCACGCGCTTCGCGCATGGCGTCCAAGTGCCCCTTCACTTCGGCCAGTTGGTCATCGGAGATGCGGGTCGCGGCAAGGGCGGTGGCGACCGGTTCGAGGAGTCGCCGTACCTCCATGAGGTCCTGGAGGGCGACCGAGTCGCCCTGCAACAGCTCCACCGCTCCGCCGAGTCCCTCCAGGAGCAGGCTCGGCTGCAGGCTGGTCACATAGGTGCCGTCGCCCCGCCGGACCTCCAGGACCCGTGCGACCGCCAGCGCCTTGACCGCTTCGCGGGCGAGGTTGCGGGACAGTCCCAGCTGGGCGGCCAGGTCCGGCTCCGGAGGGAGCTTCGACCCCGGAGGCAGGGCACCGGTCCGGATCAGCTCGCGGATCTGCTCGATCGCCCTGTCCGTCAGAGACACCGCGTATCCCCTTCTCCACGGTGCTCCGCGAGCACGTCCGACCCGATCAGCGTTCCGCGTGACGTCTCGACGTGTTTCCGCAGCCGCACGGCAAAGCTGACGTTGATGATACGGGGAGGCATGGGGCGGCAAGCGGCGGTCCAGTGCGCCTCGCACATCTCGCCGGAACTGGCCGACGGCACCACCAGTGTCGATTGAAGCGTCGCTCTCGAAGCGCTTCGACAACCCTCCTCTCACCCGGCCGCTGGCCAACCACCCGCCAAAGGAAGCATTCCAACGGATAGCTCCCTTGTTTCTTGAGAAATCCGTCCGTTACCTTTACGCGCAGGTGAAGCGCTTCGACAGCTGTACCCGCAAAGAAGATCGCAGCTATGAGCCATGACGCTCCCGGACCAGCGCACACCAGCACCACGACTCCACGAGAGGACCCATCGGTGTCCCACCAGCATCAGGCGGACGGCACCCTCGCCAACCCCGTGATCCCCGGCTTCCACCCCGACCCCAGCATCTGCCGCGTCGGCGACGACTACTACCTCGCCTGCTCCAGTTTCGAGTACTTCCCCGGCGTGCCCCTCTTCCACAGCCGCGACCTGGTGCACTGGACGCAGATCGGCAACGTCCTGGACCGGCCGGGTCAGTTGCGGCTGCCGACCGACATGCCGTCGTCCGGCGGGATCTACGCCCCGACCCTGCGTCACCACGACGGGCGCTTCTGGCTGATCGTCACCAACTGCAGCGAGGGCGGCGGCAACCTGATCGTTACGGCGACCGACCCGGCCGGACCCTGGTCGGATCCCATCTGGGCGCCGGGTGTGCCCGGCATCGATCCCGACCTTGCCTGGGACGAGGACGGCACCTGCTGGTGCACGGTCGCCGGGGTCGCGCAGGTCCGTATCGACCCGTCCACCGGGCAGACCTACGGGACTCCGCACGGGCTCTGGTCGGGCGGGCCCGGCGCCAAGGCGCCGGAGGCGCCGCACCTGTACCGGATCGGCGAGTACTGGTACCTGCTCATCGCCGAGGGCGGCACCGAGCGCGGCCACGGTGTGTCGATCGCCCGCAGCAGTACGCCCAACGGCCCGTTCGAGCCGTGCCCGGACAACCCGGTCCTCACCCACCGCGGCACCGACCACCCGGTGCAGAACACCGGACACGCGGACCTGGTCCAGGGCCCCGACGGCTCCTGGTGGATGGTCCTGCTCGGCGTACGACCGCGCGGTGGCACCCCCGGCTGGCACGTGCTCGGCCGGGAGACCTTCCTGGCGCCCGTGACCTGGGTGGACGGCTGGCCGGTCGTCGGCGAAGTCGCCCTGGAACTGCCGGAGTTGCCGTGGCCCCTCTCCCCTGCCCCCGTGGCGGGGCAGCGGGACGACTTCGAGCTCACGGAACTGCGACCACTCTGGATCTCCTTGCGCGACCGGCCCGTCGAGCACTGCACCACCAGGGAGCGACCCGGCTGGCTGACGCTCCGCGCGCGGGGTGACTCCCTGGACGAGCCCGACGTGGTGTTCACGGGCCGGCGCCAGCAGCATCTGTCGTGCCGGGCGCGCACTCTGGTGGATGCCGCGGAGGGTAGCGGTGGCCTCGCCGTGCGGCTCGACGAGCGGCACCACTTCGCCATCGAGGTGTCCGGCACGCGCGTGGAGGCGGTCGCTCGCGTCGGCTCTCTGCGCACGGTCGTGGGCGAACTGACCGTGCCCGCCGGTCCGGTGGTCCTCGCCGTCACCATGACGGAACCGCCCTCGCCGCACGGGCCGTGCACCGGACCTGACGTCGTCGCCCTCGGCGTGGAGCAGCCCGACGGCACGTTCACCGAGCTCGCGACCCTCGACGGCCGCTACCTGTCGACCGAGGTCGCCGGCGGCTTCACCGGCCGGGTCATCGGCATGTACGCCACGGCAGGCACCGTCCACTTCGACTGGTTCGACTACGAGCCCCTCGACGGCTGAAACCCGGCCGGCCTGAAGGCCTCCTCGCTTTCGAGGAGTTCGACCAGGCCCTCTCACCGGACTGCCCGGGCGGCGCGATCATTCTGACTCCCGCCTTCCTGAACGACCGGTGCCCTGGCCGCCGCAACCGGCGACCAGGGCATCGCGCTTCCCGCGGGCCCTTACGCGTGGGTCCACTTCTGCCCGGTCTGGCCGTTGCAGCTCCACAGGACCAGCGGCGTTCCGTTGGCGGTGCCGGACCGGTCGACGTCGAGGCACAGCCCGGCGTGGACGTTGCGGATCGTTCCGTCGGAGCCGACGGTCCACTTCTGGTTGTTCTGGCCGTTGCAGGACCAGGTGATGACCCGGGTGCCGTTGGCTGTTCCCTGGTTGTAGGCGTCCAGGCACTTGTCGCCGAAGACGCGGATCTCGCCCCCGGCCCATCTGGTCCACAGTTGGTTGGCTGCCGTGTGGCAGTCCCAGAGCAGCACCGTGCTCCCGGCCGCGGTGGAGGCGTTGTCCACGTCCACGCAACGGCCGGAGGCGTTGCCGCGCAGCCGCGAGGTGGTGGCGGCCAGCGGGCTGCCACCGGTCACACGGAACACGGTCACGCCGTGCGCGGGTACGCTCGCCGAGATCTGCCCCGACGTGCTGGACGTACCACCGCTCCACAGGTCCGTCAGGGTGAACGGCCCGCCTGACAGGCCTACTTGGGCGGCTGTGGTGGTGATGGTCGCGGTGCCGTCACCCCGGTTGAACAGGCCCACCGCGACCGAGCCGTCGGACAGGGGCTTGGCGAACACCTCGGTGTTGCCGTCGTCACGCACCCTGCGTCCGCCGGCGCCCAGCGGATCCTGGTTCACCGCCAGCAGACGCGGGTTGCGCAGGATCGCACTCACGTCGGCGGACATGGTGCGGATGTCGTTGCCGGCCATGAGCGGTGCGGCGAGCAGCGCCCACAGGGCGAAGTGGGAGCGGGATTCGGTCAGTGACAGGCCGGGGCGGCCCACGACCAGCATGTCGGGGTCGTTCCAGTGCCCCGGGCCGGCCTGCGCCGCCAGCGGCGCGGTGACGTCCAGGACGTTGCCGACGCCCATCGGATAGCTGTTGGCGTTGCCGTTCTGCCAGATGTCGAGCAGGTCCTCGGTGGTCCGCCACAGGTCGGCGACCTCGCCCCAGTCGTACGTGGCGCCGGTGATCGCGTGGAAGCTGTTGGGGTTGATGCTGTAGACGATCGGCCGCCCGGTGGCACGCAGGGCGTCGCGCATGAGCGTGAAACGGACGACCTGCTCGTCGCGGGTGCCGCTGGAGGAGCACCAGTCGTACTTGAGGTAGTCGACGCCCCATGCCGCGAAGGTGGCGGCGTCCTGGTTCTCGTGTCCCCTGCTGCCCGTCGACCCGGGGTAGGCACCGCTGGTCTGCGCGCAGGTGCGCTCGCCCGGCACCTGGTAGATGCCGAACTTCAGGCCCTTGCCGTGGATGTAGTCCCCGAGCGCCTTCATCCCGCTCGGGAACTTGGTCGGGTTGGCCCGGAGGTTGCCCGCCGCGTCACGCTGCGGGTCGAACCAGCAGTCGTCGACCACGACGTACCGATACCCGGCGTCCTTCATGCCCGAGGACACCATCGCGTCGGCGGCCTGGCGGACCTGCGCCTCGGTGATCCCGCACCCGAAGCTGTTCCAGCTGTTCCAGCCCAGGGGTGGGGTGAGTGCGGGGCTGCCGGGGGCGGCCGAAGCGGTGGAGCGGGCGGAAACCGTCAAGGACGCGGTGATCACCAGCACGGTGGCCGCGAAGACGCGGAGCAGTCGTCTTCCTGATGATCGTGACACCAGGAACTCCTTTCAGGGGGCGCCGCGGGCTGTCCGGCGGCGAGTGGACGTGTGGCCAGACAGCGGATGACGGCCGCACAGGGTCGGCTCAGGGCAGGTGCGGAACTCTCGCTGATAGTTCGAAATTTCGATCGACTTTCGGATCGCGGACTGTACGGATGCTAGAGAGAGGCCTGCACATGTCAACACTGCACGGACAACCGACTCTTCACTTCGGCCCTCCGGAGCGCTGGAATCAACGAAACATTTCGACGTCAACAGCGAATCCTGCGAGAGGCATTGACGGGATGTGTCAGCCTCCTATCATCCTGGATGCTCGACACGTCAGTCGGCGTTCGCACTCTCGAACGAGCTGGATCCCCCCGCCCCGCCGCGCTCCCTCGCAGAGAGAACGACACATGGATATGTCATGCCCTCGCCAACACCCGGACCGCCGTCGTGCGCTGACCGCCGCCGGCGGCCTGGTCACCGGCGCCTTCCTGTCACTGGCGGGGCCCTCCCCCACCGCGGCTTCCGCCCCCGCACGGGGGCCTGACCTCCCGGCCGTCGCGCCGTACACGAACCCGGTGATCTGGCAGGACTTCGCGGACATCGACGTCATCCGCGTCGGCGCCACCTACTACGCCTCGGCCTCGACGATGCACTACTCGCCGGGCGCCCCCGTCCTGCGTTCGTACGACCTCGTGAACTGGGAGATCGCCGGTCACTCGGTACCCGTCCTCGACTTCGGCGCCAAGTACGACCTGAACGGTGCCCGCGGCTATGTCAGAGGGATCTGGGCGTCGTCACTTGCCTACCGTCCCAGCAACAGGACGTTCTACTGGCTCGGCCAGATCGACTTCACCAGGACGTACGTCTACACCGCCACCTCCGTCGAGGGGCCGTGGAGCAGACTGACGACGATCAGCACCCCGTACTACGACGCGGGGCTGCTCGTCGACACCGACGACACCCTGTACGTGGCGTACGGGAACACCACGATCAGCGTGGCCCAGCTCTCGCCCGACGGCCGCCAACAGGTGCGCGCCCAGCAGGTGTTCACGACACCGTCGAGTGTCGGCACCCTTGAGGGCTCGCGCTTCTACAAGATCAACGGGCAGTACTACATCTTCCTGACCCGTCCGGCCAACGGCCAGTACATCCTGAAGTCGTCGGGCGGCCCTTTCGGTCCCTACACGATGCGACAGGTCCTCCTCGACCTGCGCGGGCCGGTCCCCGGCGGCGGCGTCCCGCACCAGGGCGGGCTGGTGCAGACCCAGGGCGGCGCCTGGTACTACCTGGCCTTCGTGGACGCGTATCCCGGCGGCCGGGTACCGGTCCTCGCACCGATCACCTGGACCTCGGACGGCTGGCCCGTGGTCCAACTGGTCAACGGCGCCTGGGGCGCGTCGTATCCCGGTCCGGCCGTGCCCGCTCCGCCCCGGCAGGTCACCCCCATGACCGGCGTGGACACCTTCGACGCCACCGCCCTCAAGCCGAGGTGGGAGTGGAACCACAACCCGGACAACACCAAGTGGTCGGCCGGCGACGGCCTGACCCTGCGGACCGCCACCGTCACCGACGACCTGTACTGGGCCCGCAACACCCTCACGCACCGCATCCAGGGCCCCACCTCCACTGCCACTGTCCAGCTCGACCACTCGGCGATGCGGGACGGCGACCGGGCAGGACTCGCGCTGCTGCGTGACTCCTCCGCATGGATCGGCGTCAGACGAGACGGCGGAGTGACGCGAATGGTGATGGTCAACGGGCTGACGATGGACGGTAGTTGGAACACCACCGGCACCGGCGTCGAGGTCGCGAGCGCGCCCCTCTCGACAGACCGCGTCTGGTTGCGCGCGGCCGCGGACATCCGGCCCGGCGCGGCACGCCCCGGGACCTTCTCCTACAGCACCGACGGCACCCACTTCACCCCGCTCGGGCCCGCCTTCTCCCTGGGCAACGACTGGCGCTTCTTCATGGGCTACCGATTCGCCCTCTTCAACCACGCCACCCGGGCGCTCGGCGGCGCGGTCCGCGTCCTGCGGTTCGAGCTGTCGACGCCCTGATCCCATCCCGTCGATCGCACAGCGCAACCCCCCACCCGACCGTACGAGGAGAACCATGAACCCGCTGAAACGGCTCGGCCGTCGCCGAGCCTCGCTGTTAACCATGCTGGCCGTGGCCGCCCTGGTCACACCCGGCGCCGCGACCGCCGCACCCGACGGGGTCCGCGCCTCCACACTGGGCGCCCAGGCTGCCCAGTCCGGACGGTACTTCGGCACCGCCGTGGCCGCCGGACGGCTCGGCGACGGCACGTACACCGGGATCCTGGACCGCGAGTTCAACGCGGTCACGCCCGAGAACGAGATGAAGTGGGACACCATCGAGCGCTCTCGCGGCTCGTTCAACTTCGGCCCCGGCGACCAGATCGCGAACCGGGCGCAGGCGCGCGGGCAGCGCCTGCGCGGACACACCCTGGTCTGGCACCAGCAACTGCCCAGCTGGGTCAGCTCCATCAGAGACGCCAACACCCTGCGCAGCGTGATGAACAACCACATCACCCAGGTGATGAACCACTACAAGGGCCGGATCTACGCCTGGGACGTCGTCAACGAGGCCTTCGCCGACGGCGGCAGCGGCCAGATGCGCAGCTCGGTCTTCCGGGACGTGCTGGGCACCGGCTTCATCGAGGAGGCCTTCCGCACCGCGCGGGCTGCCGACCCGTCGGCCAAGCTCTGCTACAACGACTACAACATCGAGAACTGGAGCGACGCCAAGACCCAGGGCGTCTACCGCATGGTGCGCGACTTCAAGGCGCGCGGCGTGCCCATCGACTGCGTCGGCCTCCAGTCCCACTTCGGGGCCGGCGGACCGCCGGCCGGCTTCCAGACGACGCTGTCGAACTTCGCCGCGCTCGGCGTGGACGTACAGATCACCGAGCTGGACATCGCGCAGGCGCCGACAGCCGCGTACGCGAACACGGTGCGAGCCTGCATGAACGTGGCGCGCTGCACCGGCATCACCGTCTGGGGCATCCGCGACAGCGACTCCTGGCGCAGCGGTGAGAACCCGCTGCTGTTCGACCGCAACGGGAACAAGAAGTCCGCCTACCAGTCGACGCTCAGCGCGCTGGGCGGCAGTGCCGCGACACAGCAGGCGGGCGCCCCTTCGACCCGGTCCGCCGCAGCGCTCCCCTCCACCTTCCGCTGGAGTTCGAGCGGCGCCCTGATCGCGCCGAAGCCGGATTCGACGCACAACATCGCGGGGATCAAGGACCCTTCGGTCGTCTACTACAACGGCAAGTACCACGTGTTCGCGAGCACCGCGAACTCCGCCGGGTACAACCTGGTGTACCTGAGCTTCTCCGACTGGTCCCAGGCGGGTTCGGCCACGCACCACTACCTGGACCGCACCGCCATCGGCGCCGGCTACCGGGCCGCGCCGCAGGTCTTCTACAACGCCCCGCAACGCCTGTGGTACCTCGTCTACCAGACCGGCAACGCCTCGTACTCGACGAACCCCGACATCAGCAACCCCAACGGGTGGAGCGCTCCGAAGAACTTCTACTCGTCGATGCCTGAGATCATCCGACAGAACATCGGCAACGGCTACTGGGTCGACATGTGGGTGATCTGCGACAGCGCCAACTGCTACCTGTTCTCCTCGGACGACAACGGCCACCTCTACCGCTCCCAAACGACTGTCGGCCAGTTCCCCAACGGTTTCACCAACACCGTCATCGCGGCCCAGGACTCCAAGTACGCCCTGTTCGAAGCGAGCAACGTCTACAGGGTGCAGGGCAGCAATCAGTACCTCCTCCTCGTCGAGGCCATCGGCTCGGACGGCCGGCGCTACTTCCGCTCCTGGACGTCGACCAGCCTCGCCGGCTCGTGGTCACCCCTGGCCGCGTCCGAGAGCAACCCGTTCGCCAAGTCGAGCAACGTGACCTTCCCCGCCGGTACCTGGAGCCGGGACATCAGTCACGGCGAGATGATCCGCGCGGGATACGACCAGACACTCACGATCCCGGCCTGCAAGCTGCAGTACCTGTACCAGGGCAAGGATCCCAACGCCGACGGTGACTACAACAGCCTGCCCTGGCGGCTGGGCCTGCTCACCCAGACCAACTCGACCTGCTGACCGCCGTACGGGCCCCGCACCCGATGCGGGGCCCGTGCCGCGCTGGTGGAACGACAGAGCCGCCTCACTCCAGCCGGGATCGTGCCCCCGGCGTCATGGCCCAGCGGATGGTGTGCGTCAGGAGCAGCCCCGCGGGCCGCACCGTGAGCCCCTCCACGACGGGGAGCCGGGGCAGCCGGAGCACGCTGGGCGCCCACGGGGGCAGCAGCGCGACCGCGTTTGCCGCCAGCACGCCGTAGAACGGCCGTGCGGCAAGCGGTACGGGCGGGTGCAGCAACAGGAACCGGGCTGCGGCCCGGGCTTCGGGGGTGGCCCGCAGTTCCTGCCGGTACAGGGCCAGCCGATCGGCCAGGGTCCGGCGATCGCGAGGTGGATCGATGACACCCAGTGCCTCGGCCACCCGCGCGGTGTCGGCCACGTAGTCGTCATATCCCGCCGCGTCGAGCGGCCGGGCCCCATAGCGTTCGTGTGCGCGCAGGAAGCTGTCGGTCTCGGCGACGTGCACCCAGCCCAGCAGATGCGGGTCCGCGGCGTGGTAGGGAAGTCCCTCGGACGTCGTCCCCCGCACCCGCTCGTGAATGGCGCGCACCCGCCCGACGGCGTCCTCGGCGTCGGAAGCGGTGCCGTAGGTGGTGACGGCCAGGAAGGTGCTGGTGCGCTGCAACCGCCCCCAGGGATCACCGCGGAACCCGGAGTGCGCGGACACGGCGGCCATGGCGAGCGGATGCAGGGACTGCAAGAGCAGAGCGCTCAGTCCGCCGATGAACATCGACGCGTCCCCGTGGACGGTGCGAATGGGACGCTCCGGGCCGAACCACCGGGGCCCGGGAGTGTCGTGGATGCGAGCGCGGTTGGCCGGCCCGTCCGGGCCGGCCACGCGCAGAAACACGGCCCTGCCCAGCCGATCGCGAAGGTCGGTCATCACCGCCGCACCTCCTTTCCCGGCCCCTGGTGAGTACGTCCGGCCGTCTTTCTTCGTCAGCGACCGTGCGTACGGATGCGGGGGGCAAGGCGTCACCTTGCCAGTTTCAGCGACTCCGTCCCCGGAGCTTGCCGAGCAATTGTTGAGCCTGCGCTCGGCGACGCGGGTCTGCCGAGGCACGGCGCACCTGCTCGGCGGCACGCCGCCCCTGCGGGCTCCTGCTGAACTGCTTGATCTTCTCCAACATGCCGGCCACGGTTGTCCTCCCGAGTAGGTCGACGACGACTTCAGTACGACAAAGCCTTCGTACAGATCCGGCTACCCCGGGCCCGGCGTCCCACCCCTGCGGGTGAGATGTCAGGACGCTCCCGACGGCAGCGCCGAACCGAACGTCCACCGGCCGGAGCGACCCGGTGGACGACCTCGGTGGCCGTCGACCCAGGAGTCGATCGCGCCGAGCATGACCGGGGCTGGTGGTCCGGGCGGCATCCAGCAGTACCCGCCGCCCGTCGTGGGCGGTCGGGTCCACATCGAGTTCCTTGGTGTCGGTGCCGCTGCCGTACACCCCGGCGGGTCACCCGTCTGCCTTTACATGTGTGGGGCAGGGCATGTCAGAGGGGGCAAGTAGCCTCAGGCGCATGGGAATTCAGATAGACGTGATCGCCGGTTACCCGATCAACGATGAGATGGAGCGCGTGCTCGGGCTGGCCGAGGCGGTCGGCGAGCCCGTCACTGTCACGTTCATGTGGGAGGGGCGTGACGCGGCGGAGTGCGCCGTCATGGTGCCCGCGGCCACGCTGGCTCTCTGGGAGCACTGGGCTCCCGCCGCCTACCCGGCGAGTGAGGCGGGGAAGGGGAACCGGGCGGAAGAGCCGGATCTGGCCCACCCCGCGGAATTCGGCCCGTTCACACTCTTTCGTCGTCGCGTGGGTGGGCGCACGGCGGTCGCTCGCAAAGGGGTGGTGGTCGCCGAGCTCCTGAACCCCGACGAGGCGCACTGGCTCGAGGAGAAGGCCCGCAATGTCCGTCAAGGTTTCATGGATCCGAAGCAGAAAACGGCGTTCGAGGAGTTCCTGGCTCGGCAGGAATCCCTCGATGAGCAGTGACACGCGGTTCCGGTCGTACGCACCGGACGACAGACGCAGGTTGTCCCAGCACCTCGGTCTCGACTCAGCCGCCGCGTTGTCGGCGGTCCGCCCGGGGCGGCGGGGTCGGCGTGCGTGCCCCGATCATCGGCAGACTCCGACGGTTGCCAGGTCACTCAGCGCTGAGGCAACGGGCTGCTCGTCCGGCGCAGGTGCGCGTCGATCAGAGCGAAGGTGGCATCCGGCTGTTCGATCTGCGGAAGGTGTCCGGCCTCGGGGATGACCTCGAGTCGCCCGTTGCCGAACGCGTCGGCGTACGCGGCACCGTAGGCCGGGGTGACGATGCGGTCACTCTCCCCCCAGAGCAGGAGCGCTGGCACCTGGATCTGTCCGAGCCGGGACAGCAGCGTGGGGTGATGCATGTAGGGGTCGCCGGCGAGGATGCGCATCGTGGCCATGTTGGCCTGTCTGCGCGCGATTTCTCCGGCCGGGGCGGCGGCCGGGTCTTGGTAGTAGCGGTCGGGATCGTGCCAGGAGTGCTCGGCGACGCCGCGGGCGTCGAGGCCGAAGAAGTCAGTGATCGGTTCCGTTTCGACCTGTACGCCTACGGCGTCGATCAGGACAAGGCCGGTGATGATTCCCGCGCTGTCGCGCACGGCCATCTCGGCGGCTGCCCAGCCCCCGAGGGAGGAGCCGACGACGAGAACGTCGCGCAGTCGGCGTTCACGCAGGACGTGCAGGTAGGCGAGGGCGAGCTCGTCGATGCCGGTGAGCTGTGCGGGCCGGTGGGTGCCGTCCCAGCCGGGGTGCACGGGCGTGATCGTGTGCGCGGTGCGGGAGAGGTGCTGAGCCAGGCCGGCGACGGTGGCGGGGCCTCCGCCACCGTGCAGGACGAGGACCGGCCTGCCCGCTCCGGCCTCGGACAGAGTGAGGGGCAGGTCGGCGTATACGGCTGATGCGTCGGTGGACATGCCTCACACGATAACTAAACATCTTTATATAAGCTAGCTTGGTCATGACGTAGACTTGCCTCATGCACGGTGAGCTGCAGGAACTCGGCAGAGCGGTCAAGCAGGCCCAATACCGACAGCACAGGGCCCTCGACAGCGCCCTTCAGGCCATCGGCACGACACTGGCCCAGTGGGACGCCCTGCGCGCGATCAGCCGCTCCCCGGGAGCATCCGCGCGCGAGTTGGCCGCAGCGACCTTTCAGACCGAGCAGGCCTTCGGAACCCTCGCCGGCCGCCTCACAGCCCAGGACCTGGTGGAACGTCGACCAGGGCACGGCCGGCGCATCGAACACCACCTCACCACCGTCGGCGAGCAGATCCTGGCGGCCGGCCACAAGGTGGCCGACAAGGTACTCGCCGACTGTTTCTCTGCCTTGCCCGACACGGACCGGACAACCTTGCTCGACCTGCTGCGGCGCCTCACCGCACAGGGGGACGCCCGCTGAGAGGTCGGCTCACCCGGTGGGTCGGCGACAGCCGATGCGTGCCATCCAGGACTGGTGCGCTCGAAACCCGGGCCGACGTTCCACCTCAGCGCGATCGCCGGCCGCCCTTCATCCCAACCCTTGCTCGACCTATCGATATTCGATAGATTTCCATCGCAACTCGATGGAAGGGTGGGTCATGGGAAAGCTGGCCGTCGGTGCGCTGCGTAGCGTGCTCGTCGTGGTGCTCCTCGGCACCGTGCTCCTGCAGGTGTTGATGGTGTGGACGCTGGCCGGCGGGAAGGATCCGGAGGATGGGTCGCTCCCACTGACGGCACTGCGCGTGATCACGATCCTGGGCATGGTGTCGGTCCAGGTCGCCGTGGTGTGCGTAGGACGGCTGGTGACGATGGTGCGACGCGGCACCGTGTTCTCCCACGCCGCCTTCCGTTACGTGGACGGTGTGATCGGCGCGATCGTGGCGGCCGCCCTCGTGTGGTTCGCGGTCACCATCGTCAACGCGCCCGGCCAACGGGACGACCCAGGTGTCACCGTCATCATGGGCGGGATCGGCGTGGCCATCCTGGGAGTCGCGCTCATCGTGTTCGTGCTGCGGATGCTGCTCGCCCAGGCCGTCGCGCGCGACGCCGAAGCGTCGCGGATGCAGGCCGAGTTGGCCGAGGTGATCTGATGCCGATCGCCGTCGACATCGACGTGATGCTGGCCAAGCGGAAGATGTCCGTGGGCGAACTGGCGGACCGCGTCGGGATCACTCCCGCCAACCTGGCGGTACTCAAGAACGGCCGCGCCAAGGCGGTCCGCTTCGCGACACTCGCCGCGCTCTGCGAGGTACTCGAGTGCCAGCCGGGCGACCTGCTGCGCTGGGAGACCACGGAAACGGCGGACACGGCGGGCACGGCGGGCACGGCGGGCACGGCGGACACTGCGGGCGCTGCGGCCGGATGACGCGCGAGGGCGGGCGGAGAATCGTCCGCACCGCCGCACCGCCGCACCGCCGCACCGACCATGACGCGGTACGTGGACGCAGCACCGCCCCGCCCCCGGATGACCGGCAGGCGATCACCGAGCGCAGTGTCCGTCGCCGCTGCTGGGGTGAGACCCGGGGTGCAGCCAGGCGTACCTCTGCGGGCGCACGGCGATGACCGGTGTGCGCCGGAAGGGGGAGCAAGACGTCAGCGCGGCGGGCGATGTGAGGTGCCGTCAGGTCGCGGGACTCTGGGGAGGTGCCCGCGGAACACGGGCGTCATCCACGAAAGGGACCAGCGATGAGCCGCAATGCGTCAGCCTCCACCCGCATCCGTGCCGCCGCGGGCGCCGTCGTTCTGATCACCGTCGCGTGTACCGCCTCCGCCGCGGCCTTCGGCGGTTCGCCCGAAGCCGACTCCCCCGGCGGCCCACGGGAAGCCGCAGCCCTGACCGGGTCCGCCAAACTGTCCCGGACCCTCGGGGACGACATCACCTTCACCTTCGACGCGCATCTCGCCGCCGAGCACCGGATGGATCCGGCGAAGGCCACCGGGACGTTCCGCTTCAGCCACTACCTCGATGGCGAGGGCGCCTGGGCCAAGGGGAGGATCGACTGCCTGCTGACCGGCGGGAAGGTCGCGGTCGCCACCGGTGTCATCACCGGCAGCGACCTGCCGGGAGCGAAGGGCAAGCGGGTCGGCTTCACCGTGCACGACGTGGGCCGGCACGACCGGTTGGGCTACAGCTGGGCCTCCGTGGGCAACCCGGTGGAGACCAAGGACCTGCCCAAGTGCGTCAGTTCGGCGCCGTTCGAGCGCGTGAAGAACGGCACGGGCGACTTCCGCGTCCTGCCCTGGCAGCCGGACTTCGTCGGGTAGGGGGCGGGCAGGCCGGGTCTCCTCCGACTGTGGGCAGGCGCCTGGAGACGGGCCTCGCCTCTGCCCGGCTTGATCCGGCGTCAGTTTACGGCGGCCGGTGTCAGCGCACCGGGAAGCCGAAGGAGTACCCCTGCTCCTTGAGCCGGGGCAGGATCCGGCGCAGGGCCTCGACGGTCTGGGAACGGTCGCCACCCGCGTCGTGGAAGAGGACCGTCGGGCCACCCGGCAGTTCCCGTTCGACCGTGGCGACGATGGCATCCGTGCCCGGTCGCTCGAAGTCCTTGGAGTCCACGTTCCAGCCCAGCGGACGCATGCCACGGGACGCGGCGAGCTTACGGCTGTAGGGGGTGAAGGCGCCGCCGGGGGCCCGGTAGTACATCGGTCGTACGCCGCCGGACGCCTCGGTGATCATGCGTTCGGCGTCGAGTATCTGCTGCGACTGGTAGGCCTCGGACTTCTTGTCCATGGTGGTGTCGTGGGACACCGAGTGGTCGCACAGCCGGTGCCCCGCGGCGACCACCTGCTTCACCAGGTCAGGGTGGGCCTGCGCCTGCGTCCCCACCATGCAGAACGTGGCCTTGACTCCGTACTCCCGCAGCACGTCGAGCACTTGGGGGGTCCATACGGGGTCAGGGCCGTCGTCGATCGTGATGTTGACGCCGCGTGCTCCCTTGTCCGAGGCATGCGCGATGGTCACGGCGACCGGCTTCACCGCACTGCCCGACGTGGCCGACGGGGGCGCCTTGGGCGACGCGCCTCCTGCCGCGTCGGCCTGCGCGGTCCACACAGAGGCACCAGCGGCGAGCAACGTCACCCCGAGCGCCGCCCCGAGAACCTTGCCGTTCCAGCCCCGCCCGCCGTGCCGTGCCATGTCCGCCCCGCTTCCACACAGTTCCTCGGTGATTCCTCGGTCACTCCGTGACCACCTGGCAAGACGAGCAACAGCGGCTTCGGGATGCGTCCGTTACCGATCAAGGACAATTCCGGGGGAGTTCGCGGACAACCCGGCCAACAGCGGCCGCAGGCGGGCCGATCGACCCTTCATGCGCCGGGGCGAGTCCGTCTCGGGGCGCCGCAGCGTTCACACCCACTCCATTGCAACGGGCGAACAGGCTGACGTTGCGTTACTTTCAGAATAGGTGCAATGAAATAGCGCCGTTCACCTGCGATTTCACCGCTTACGCGCAATAAGTATGTTGCTCGATCTATGAATGCAACGTAGCTTTTCGTTCATCGGAAACAGCGACGAACGCAGGAGTACCTGATGCAGAAGTTCGACACCCCCGCCCCCGTCACCGCCGTCATCGACCTGCCCGCCGGGCGCGTCCAGGTCATCGCCGCCGACCGTGCCGAC
>NZ_JBEXFB010000049.1:0-33280 GCF_040606575.1 Streptomyces sp. NPDC005402 | reverse complement strand
CAGGAACACCACCGGCCACACACCTGGGTTTCTGATGGCCACCAGCCTGGTCAACCAACGGCCACCCGCCTGGGTATCTCAGTGGCCGTTGACACCCACAGCCACACTCGCAGCACCGGCTGCGAAGTTCGGGCAGTTGCACGGGACTTGGCGGACCAGCGGCACTGCTGCATAGCCTCAGGGCTGACGCCCAGGCGGTCGGACGTGCGTTGCGACCATTCCCGCAAGGCGTCGCCGTTCTCCTGCCGCGCTGCGGCGACTTCCTCAATTACCTGGATCACGGGCGGCACAACACCAGGTTCGCTTCTGCGGTCCTCCAGGTCCTCGATCAGCGTTCCAAGGGGGACGTTGGCTACAGGCAGCGTGAAGTGGGGGACGGCTCTGCGGGCTGCCGCCCGCACCTCCAAATGCGCGGCCGGACCCAGTAACCCGATAAGATCTTCGTATTCGTCCGGCGTGAGGATGTGCACGGGCCCCAGCCTCGCCGCGACGTCCCTGACCTGTTGTGCCACCGCCCCGTGTGCCGTGAGCGTACTGAGCAAAGTTGGCATGCCACGCGTGTGATACATGGCAGCGTCGACGAGGTCCGCACAAGTGGGCGGAAACCAAGGAAGGTTGAGGACGCGGCCAAGCCGTTCGGCGCATCGCTGAAGCTTCCGCTCGGAGAGCACATCGAGGGCGGTGATCAGCTCGCCGCGTCGGACTCGCATCCGAGGGTCGGACATCTCAGCGGCCAGGGTGGGGAACGCGCCGGCAGTGGCGAGCAGCTTCATCATCTCGGAAGCCCTGATGGCGTACGAGCGGAGGTTGTCGGGTTCAGTGGACACCACCAGGCCTGTTACGCAGCCGCGTTCACGATCCCACAACGGTGCGCCGCTGTGGCCAGGCAGAATCTTCAGCGGGGCGTACCCAGGATCCAATATGTACCAAGGCCCCATGCTGGCCTGGATGTAGACGTCCACGAGCGAGCGTGGGGCTCCGTGGGCGTACCAGGTCGATAACCGGCGGCCGGACGTCTCCCGCACCGGCACTGGAGTGATGTCCGATGCCCCCATGCTGAACTTCAAGAGGGCGAGATCGCCGTCCCACCACTGTTCGCCGTCCAGCCGCGGCGCCAGCCAGCCGGCCAGCTCTACAGCGTGGCGCTCACTGCCCAGGCCCGGAAAGGAAACGGCGACCTCAAGCATGTCCCGCGAGGTCGGCTCGGCGGCGGCCAGCTTGGGCCGCCCGAGAGCAGCATTGATCACATGGGCACAGGTCAGCAGGAACCCGTCCGCGACGACCACACCCGCACCCAGTCCCTCGCCGATCGCACCACGGGTGTGCAAGGTGACCCATGCTTTGCGGATACGGGCGTCCGGGTCGTCGTCGGCCTGCCAGCGCACGACTACTCCGTCGGCACCGACGCTTCGAGATTCCACGTCGCGGACACCGTGAGACTTGCTTCGCCCTTGTTCGCGACGATCCCGAGCGTCAGGTCGTTGCCGACCTTGACGCCCAGGTCGACGGTCAGCTGCTGAGGCCGCCGGTCCATGGCAGACACTGTCTCGTGCACCGACTGCAGCACCGGAACCAAGGGCTTCAAAACCTCCCGCAGTGCGCCGCGAGCGGCCCGCCCCACCCTTCCATTCCCCCCACTCGCGACGGGCACGAGTGGCGCGGAACCAGGCGACGCGCCGCCCGCGACTGAGTTGGCCAGCGGACTGGGAAAGACCTCCAGCAAAACCGTCTGACCGTCATCGAAGGTGAACTCAAAGTATTCCCCCATGGGCCTAACTATGCCAGTTCCAGCCTCCTCTGACCCCCCAAACCGATCAACTTCGAGACCCGGCTCGAGAGTGCATCTGTGTCATTCGTCAAACGAGGCGCGGGGGTTCCGGGTTGGGTGCCTGGTGCTAGTAGGGCTTGGTCAGGTTCGTATGGGTGTGGGTATGTCGCGGTGGCAGGTGGGGCAGGCGCCGGCCCGGGGGGCGAGGAGTGTCTGGAGCTCGCCGACAACTTGGTAGAGGCTCAGGCCTGCGCCGTGTCTTTTGGGTGACGGGCCAGTCGTTGCAGGGTGCAAAAGGCGTGGGCGACGGAGACGAGGGTGACGTGGTGGTGCCAGCCGGCCCAGGTGCGGCCCTCGAAGTGGGCCAGGCCCAAGGCCTGCTTCATCTCGCGGTAGTCGTGTTCGATGCGCCAGCGGAGCTTGGCCAGCCGCACCAGGGTGGCCAGCGGCATGCCGGAGGGCAGGTTCGACAGCCAGAACTGCACCGGTTCCGGCTCGGTGGCCGGCCATTCGGCCAGCAGCCACCGCTCGGGCAGCTCCGGATCGTCGACGGCCTTGCGGACACCGCGTCCGGCCGGGCGGATGCGCAGGGCGACGAACCGCGAGTACATGCGCTTGACGCCACTGCGGCCCTTGCCCGGCCGGGATCCTTCCCGCCAGGACACCGGCCGGGCCGCCGTCCGGCCGGCCGCGATGACCAGGTCCTTCACGGTCCGCGCAGGCTCGGGGT
Organism: Streptomyces sp. NPDC005402; assembly: GCF_040606575.1. Classification (NCBI taxonomy): domain Bacteria; kingdom Bacillati; phylum Actinomycetota; class Actinomycetes; order Kitasatosporales; family Streptomycetaceae; genus Streptomyces; species Streptomyces sp. NPDC005402. Next base: position 30,782 of record NZ_JBEXFB010000049.1, on the reverse strand, counting down.
ACTGCGTCTTCGGCGGGCGCCCGGTGCCCGCATAGACCGGTCGGACGGGCCGGGCATCGGCCGGATGCGCGGTGTGACGGCCGGAGACACCGACCGCATAAGGCAGGTCCCGTTCCTCCAGACCGAGACGGAAGGCGGCGGCATCGCCGTAGCCGGCGTCCGCGACCACCAGCGGGATGTCGATGCCCCACGAGAGGGTCTCGTCGATCATGTCCAAAGCGAGCTGCCACTTCTCCACGTGCCCGACCTGGTCGGGGATGCCGCAGCGGGTACGGCGGGTGACCTTGGCCGGGTCCGCCTGCGGGGAGGCCGGATCCCAGGAGGCCGGCAGGAACAGTCGCCAGTCGATCGCGGCCGAGGCGTGATCGGTGGCCAGGTGCACGGAGACGCCGACCTGGCAGTTGGTGACCTTGCCCGCGGTGCCGGTGGGCGTTGTCACGTTGTTGGGTGTGTGACTGCCTGACGGCGCGTCGGGGCAGGGTGGGCTTGGGAGCCGGGCCTGTGGTCAGGCCGTGGTGGGCCGGTCGGCAGCGCCGGTGATGTGGTCCCAGATCGCGAAGCGGACGGTCATCTCGGCTCGGTAGTCGTGTGCGGGCATCAGATGGCGGCGGGGCCGGGAAGTGGTGCGAGATGCCGCTGACCGCGGACAGGAACCGCTGTGCTCCGCCCACGGAGCGGAAGCCTTTCATCGCCCGTTCGCGCTGCCTGGTGGGCTGGTGGCTGTTCTCCGCCCGGTTGTTCAGGCCCTTGTGCGAGCGGTGCTCGACGGAAGGCATGACCTCGCGGTGGGCCGCGCCGTAGGAGCGGAGCTTGTCCGTGACGATCACCCGCGGCACCGTGCGCGTCTTCTTCATCAGGCGGCGGAAGAAGCGCCCGGCCGCGGCCTCGTCCCGCCGCTTCTGTACGAGGATGTCGAGTACGTTGCCGTCCTGGTCGACGGCCCGCCACACGTACTTCAGCTCACCGTTGATCTTGATGAAGACCTCGTCAAGGTGCCACTTGTCGCCGGTCGGGGGCCGACGACGGCGTAGTCCGTTCGCGTACGCCTGGCCGAACTTGGCGCACCAGCGGCGGATGGTCTCGTACGAGACGATGATCCCGCGCTCGAACATCAGCTCCTCGACCTCACGCAAGCTGAGCGGGAACCGGAAGTACAACCACACGCAGTGGGAGATCACCTCGACCGGGTACCGGTGTCCCTTGCACGACAGCGACCCGGCCCCCACGAACAGCCCCCTCCGGCACGATCAACCAGAAGATCATCCCCCCCCGGTCAACCAACGTGTCAGCGCCCTCACCGGCGTTGTCCTACACAGCGATCAAGTCGCTTATCACAATGAGCGGTTGTGACCGTCACGGACTCCGAGCGGCCAAGCCTTTCAGCCATCAGACGGCGACAAGCTGACTGCCATACCCGGAGTTTCCGGGCTTCACCGATCCTACGAATGACCGGCGTGAGCCCGCGCTAGAACCGTAGGACAAGCTCAGAGCAGGTCCGCCCAGCTGCTCCAGCCGCTGGTGGCCTTGGACACACGGCCCTTGAAGCCGCCCGTGCCGGTGCCGGCGTAGAAGTACAGGGCGCCGGCGGAGGTCGTGACCATGAGGTCGGCCTTGCCGTCGCCGTTGGCGTCGCCGGGCGAGAACAGCTTCTTGTACTGCTGCCAGCCGGTGCCGACCTTCACGCGGGGGCCGAACGGCTTGGACGCCGAGCCGGTGCCCGCGTACCGCCACAGAGTGCCGGAGGTGTCGCGGGCCAGCAGGTCGGGACGGCCGTCGCCGGTGAGGTCACCCGGCCCGACCACGGCGTTGTACTGCTGCCAGCCGGTGCCCAGCTGGACCCGCCCGGCCACCGACATACCGCTGCCGGTGCCCGCGTAGAGGTAGAGCGTGCCGGTGCCGGTGACGGCCAGCAGGTCACCCTTGCCGTCGCCGGTGATGTCGCCGGGGCCGACGATGCGGTTGTACGTGGTGGAACCGGCGGCGATCAGCGGGTCGGCGAGGGCGTAGAACGCCGGGTTGGTCAGCTTGCCGCTGCTGACGGAGTGGACGACCAGGTCCGCGAGGCCGCTGTCACGCAACGAGGCGGCGTAGGCGAGGCGGGTGCCGGAGGAGGGCCAGGCGCCGCCGACGAGGAGCTTGTCGGTCAGGGTGCCGGTGCCGGTGACCGCGTAGCTGTAGACGCTGCCGGCCGAGGTGCGGGCCATGATGCCGTACTTGCCGAAGTGCGGGTTGTTGCCCGCGCCCGCGAACTGGGTGGCCTTGCCCCAGCCCTTGCTGCGGGCCTGACGGGTGGCGAAGGTGCCGCTGCCGTTGCCCGGGTAGAGCCACAGGTTGCCGGAGAAGTCCCTGGCCAGCAGGTCGGTCTTGCCGTTGCCGTCCCAGTCGCCGCCGCCGATGATCTGGTTGTACGAGCCCCACTCGGTCCGGGAGTCCTTGGCCTTCGCGTTGAAGGTCCCGCCCTTCTTGCCGGTGTAGCGGTAGAGGGTCCCGGAGAAGGTCCGGGCCAGCAGGTCGCCGACGCCGTCGCCGTTGAGGTCCCCGGCGCCGATCAGCTCGTCGTACTGCTGCCAGCCCGTGCCGATCCTGACGCGGCTGCCGAAGGAGCCGTCGCCCTTGCCCGGGTAGTAGTAGAGGGTGCCGGTGGGGGTGCGGGCCAGCAGGTCGGGCTTGCCGTCGGCGTTCATGTCGCCCGGTGCGGCGATCTTGTTGTACGCCTGCCAGCCGGTGGCGGCCGTACGGCGTGAACCCAGCCCGCCCGGCACGCGCGCGTAGATGCCGGGGTGGAAGGAGAGCACCCCACTGGAGCTGAGGGTCAGCACGTCCTGGACGCCGTCGCCGTCGAGGTCGCCCGGGGTGAGGACGTCCTTGACCTTGGCGACGTCCGCGTCCAGGGCCATCGTCTCCGAGGAGCCGATGTTGACGTACAGCTGGCCCGCGACATTGCGGTACACCAGGTCGGAGGTGCCGTCGCCGTCGAAGTCGGCGCGGGCCGGCGCGGTCGCGTCCGCGTCGCCGGGCAGCACGGTGAGGGCGCCCGCGACGAGCACCGCGGCCGTACCGGCCAGCGCGGACACCTTCACGGCGAGCGGGCGCCGGTGTCTGCGGCCGCCCTCGGTCTGCCGGGATCGGGTGGTGAACACGGTTGCTCCCGCAATCAGAGGGTCGGGGTTGCGTCGGTGGCGGGCACGTCCGTCACGGACCCGGTGGGCGACGGCGAGGTGGAGTCCGTGGGCGTGGCCGGGTCCGTGGGGGTGGTCGTGTCCGTCGGGGACGGCGAGTTCGCTGGGTCCGCGGACGGGCTCGCCGACTCCTTCGCGCTCTCACCGGGCGAGGCCGGCGACGCCTCGGTCCCGGCGCCGTCGCGCCGCACGCCCGGCACCCCGTCGCTCACCCGGAAGACCGCGGCCGTGCTCGTCGTGCCGTTCTTCGTCACGACCGTGGAGATGGTCCGCAGCGTGGCCTCGATACCGTCCGCGGAGATGTCGAAGAGCAGGTAGCCGCGCCGGGCGTCGATCATCTTCCAGTGCGGGTTGTCCGCCAGCTTGGGCGCCCACTCGGCGGCGAAGGCCTCCAGGTCCTCGTCGCCGTTGCTGGAGAGGGAGGTGCCGACGAACTCCGCGCCGACGACCGCCGAGTCCGGATCGGCGAAGTCCAGCTTGAGGTCGCTGACGATGGTGCGGTGCCGGTCCCCGGTGAGCACCACCGGATTGCGCAGGTCCTGGAAGTCGGCCAGCAGGGCGTTGCGTTCGGCCTGGTAGCCGTCCCACGCGTCGTACTCCCACAGCTTGCCGACACCGGCCAGCAGGTCGGTCTCGGCCATCATCACCGGGGAGGCGATCAGGTTCCACTTCCGGCCCGCGGTGCGCATGCTGTTCACCAGCCAGTCGCGCTGGGCGGTGCCCACGATGACCCGGCCGGCCTCCTTGGCGACCTCCTGCGTGCTCGCCTGGTCGTCCCGGTACTGGCGGGTGTCCAGGACGTGCAGCCGGGCCAGGGTGCCGAAGTCGAGCGAACGGTACATCTGGACGTCGGGGCCGCTGGGCTTCTGCTTGAGGCGGATCGGCATGTGCTCGTAATAGGCCTGGAAGGCGGCCGCCCGCCGGGCCAGGAACTTGGCCGGCGGCCAGGCCACCGGATCGTTCGCCTTGTCGCCCGCCCAGTCCTGCTCCACCTCGTGGTCGTCGAAGACGACCACGAACGGAGTGGAGGCCCGCATCGCCTGGAGATCCGGATCGGTGTTGTACTGCTCGTGCCGGGCCCGGTACTGGGCGAGCGTCACCGGCGCGCTCGAACCCTCATGCCGGCGCACCCGGTAGGAGTACGCGGAACTCTCGTAGATGTAGTCGCCGACGAACAGCACCAGGTCCGGGTCCTGGGCCCGCATGTCCTGGTACACGGTGAAGTAGCCGTGCGCCCAGTTCTGGCACGACGCCAAAGCGATACGCACGCGGTCCGGGCTGCTGCCGGCGGCCGGCGCGGTGCGGGTGCGGCCGGTACGGGAGGTGCGGCCCAGCGCCTTGAACCGGTACCAGTAGTCGGTGGCCGCGCTCAGACCCGTCACGTCCACGTGGACGCTGTAACCGAGCGTGCTGGTCGCGTTGACCGTGCCGCTCCTGAGGATCCTGGTGAAACCGCTGTCCGCGGCGAGCTCCCAGCTCACCGCGACCGTGGGCGCCAGGATGCCCGAGCTGCCCGGGTTCGCGGGCACCACCCGGGTCCAGATCACGACCGCGGTGGGCAGCGGATCCCCGGACGCCACACCCAGCTTGAAGACCGAGCCGCTCACCGACGTACCGGCACCCGCCGTGGCGGTCGAGCCGCCCACCGAGGCGACGGCACCGCCCCCCGCCAGCTGGGTCACGCCCGCGACCCCGGCGCCCCCCAGCGTGACCGCTCCCGCCCCCAGGAACCGCCTGCGCCGTATGGCCTTGGCGTCGATTCTGTTGTCATTGCTGTTGTCGCTCCCGCGCACGCGGCCGACCTTCCCCCCCAGGCGGTGCTCCGCAGCGCCGGTCAACGATGAATGTGATCGGCGTGGAGTCTATGCAATACCCTCACAGATACGGGACCGAGTCCGTCAATTCGTTCGAGCAACCGGCAGGAGCCATGCGCCGACCACTGATCTCCATCGTCACGGTCCTGCTGCTCGCCGGGGCGGCCGGGTGTTCCTCCTCGTCCTCTGACGCCGAGGACACCTCGGGCGCCGGTTCCGGTCCCGGCTCGTCGAGCGCGGCGGACAAAGCGGACGAGAGCGGGTCGCAGGCCGACGAGAACCAGGTCGGAGACCCCGGTTCCGGTGGCTCTCGGTCCGGTGGGACATCGGGCGGCGGCACCGGCGGGACCCTCGGAAAGAACAGCGGCGACGGCGGTACCTCCTCCCCCTCCGGGACCGGAGGGGTACTCCTCGGCGCCGACTCCCTTCCCCCACCGGCCGCCGATCACTGCCGTACGAAGAACCTGAAGGCCACCGCGGTCAGCACCGGGAAGGGCCACGCCTCCCTCATGATCACCAACAAGGGGCCCGGCTCCTGTTCGGTGAGCGGCTTCCCCTCCCTGCTCTTCATCGGTGGATCGGGGCCGGCCGAACTGCCCGTGGACTGGGACGGGTCGGCCGCCCACGCGGACAAGTTCAGCCTCGCGTCCGGTGGTTCCGCATCCGCGACGCTCACCTTCACCTCTCTCGACGAGTGCGACGAGATCACCGGGGTCACCATCGTCCCGCCCGGCGAGGCCCGGCCGCTGACACCCGCCTTCACCTCCGGCGGCAACAAGCACGCGGTACGCATCTGCGACACCGGAGTACGGGTGACCGCGTTCGCGCCCTCCACGTGAATCCGCCCCACCCACCGGGAGCGGAACCCCGACTCACGCCGCCCGCCCCCGACAGCAGCCCGCCCGGAGGTCTTCCGCCCTCGGCACCGGCCAGGTTGACACAGCCCGTAGCGGGCAGCGGCCGGACCACGGCAGGCACGACGGAGGCGGCGTACCAGAGGCCGAGGCCGTCACGGCGACCAGCACCGCCGCCAACCCCGACGGCCGACTCTTCGCGCAAGTCACCTCTCAAACCCGCCGAAACGGGCCTACGCCACCGCACCGGACACCTTGCCAGACACAGAGGCACCCAAGGGCACCGACTTGTCCGTCCACACTCGCGAACACCTGAACGCGGTCGGTCAAGCGCTACCGCAAGAGCGGACGCAAGCACCCGCCCCGCGCCATCGCCGAACGGATCAACGCCCCCGGAAACAGGCCACCACCGGCAGCATCACCGTAGAGACCAGGGCCCGGACCGGCTACACCGCCCCGGCTGGCACCACCGACGACAAACCCCTCCCCGCCACCTACCCACAACCCCCGTCCGACACCCACGACACACACGCCAGCGACACACGCGCCGGCCACCAACTAATACGCCAGATCACCGCCCAAGGACCCAAAGAAACCCACGCCCAAGACAACGGGCACCATGGGACCCACTGACGTCACCCTCAACCTCAACTACACAACTTCCACCACCCGCAGACCCACCACCCGCCCGCTCAGACTGAACACTTCAGCAGCCGAGTGAACGCTCCAGCCGGCCAGTTGAGTCCGGAGGGCGTGCCGGCTCCTGCCCGGCCTCGGGATCCGTTCAAATTCGTCGGTCGACCCCCAGGAAAATCTCCAGGGTTGAGCGCATGGCTCATGCGAAGACCTCCTACGTCCGCCTCTCTTGCCGGGCCTCCTACAAGCAGCCCTACGACAGAACACGACAGCGGACCTGTCCCCATCGTGCGCAGCCGCTGATCCACGCCGGTTCGGCATTCGCCACGCCACGCCACGCCACGACGGGACACCGCGGCATGGCGCACACCCACCGTGCTGCTGAACGCCGGCGTGGAGTTCCGCAAAAGCTGCCGCGGCGGGCCTGGACACCGCCCCCGGACCCCGCGTGAAACACGCGAACGGATGACGCACGCGCAACGTAGCGGCGAGCCGATCGCGCACACGCTCGCCCGACGGAACACGGTTCGAAGCACAGGCAGCGCACCGAACACTGAACTGGCCAACTGAAACACCCAGTCACACCTGCTTATGGCTGAACGCTTCAGTTGGTCGGGTCAGCGCTTGAGCTGGCGTGGCTGAGCGTTGCGGGGGTGGGCAGGGTACTTACAGCTGGGGAAGCAGATCCGACATCACGGCCAGAGGCAGCGACGGATTGGCGGCCGCCGCTTGCACCACCTGCCAGTCGGTGTCGGTGAGCAGCTCTAGGATGACCGGCGGCGGGAGGGCCGGATGGCGGGCGGCTATGGGCCTCGCCTGCTTGTCAGCCAGGCAGGCGAGCAGCGCCGGAGCCGTCGCATTACGATGCCGGGCGACCTCGCGGAGCGCTTTCTGTACCGATGGTTCGTGCCGGGCCAGGTCCTCCAGCAGCGCCGGAGTCGCGTCCGGGTTGACTGCCACCTTGGCGAGGACCCGGACTCCGTGCCGGTCAAGCATGGCGCGCAGTTGCGCTTCGGACAGGCCCGGGTGCGGCGCGATGGACTTGACCACTTTCGCGTCGGGGTCGGCGGCCAGCGCGTCGCGTATCGCGGGCGGCAGATCGCGTCGTTGGGCCAGGAGCATCCGCGCGGCCGGGTTCGGCGACTGGGCCAGCTCCTTGACCTCGTCTGGGGAGGCGGCGGCGATCCGCGGCAGCAGGGTGGCGCCGATCTTGGCAGCCCCGGCCAAGTGGGTGAGCACGTCGAGCGGCACGTGGGGGTTGTGGGCGAGCCCGCGCCGCACGTCGTGGTCACGGTCGCTGGCCAGTACGCGGATCAGGGCGTCGTCGATCGCTGGATTCTCGGCGAGGTCGGCTCGGACGCCGGGGTGGGGATCCGTGGCGAGCTGTCCGCACACCTGCGACGGCAGGTCGGGGCGGGCCGCGAGCGCCCAGCGCAGCAGCAGCGAAGGATGGTCCACGAAGCTGACGACGGCTTCGGTGGGTGTGGCCGGGTTTCGCAGTGCCATCTGCTGCATGTCGTGCACGGTGGACTCGTGGGAGCCGTCGCAGGAGGCGCCCGGCAGCAGATCGCAGCCGAGCCGCGGACATTGCGGAACGTGTACGAAAGGGGTCTCTTCGCGGTCGCAGACCAGGCACCACCGCGCCGGAGACAGCCCCTCGCCGGTGAGCAGCGCCGCCAGTACGGCCGGCGGCGTCGCCTCGTTGGCAGCCACCGCCCGGCGGACCTCGGCATGCGGATGCCCGGCAAGCCTGGCGGCTGCCTCCGGCGTCGTCCACAAGGCGAGCTCCGCCACGACCCGTACATCCGAGTCCGCCGCGAGCGTCTCCACCACATCAGGCGGAAGAGCTGAGCAGGCGGCCAGCTTCTCCCGGCGCTCGACGACCGGATCCGCCGCGAGGACACGCGCCCACTCCGACCTGCCGGCACGCTCGTCGAGCAGAGCGAGCGCAACGCGCGGCTGTGCCACGGGATCGACGTCGGCGACAGTCAGCCGCCCCGCGTACGCCAACCACACAGCGCTCTCCTCAACGCGTGAGGCCAGCTCAAGCACCTGCGCATGACTGAGATCCGCCCGACAAACGAGGTCCGCGGCAATCCCGGCATCCGCGACCGCGATCAACCGGTCGACCAGCACGGACGGCAGGGCCGCATTGACAGCGAGCCCGCACAGGACATCATTCACAGAAGGCATCCTGCCCGGCCCGTCACCGAACGGCTCCCGAATTTTCAACCTCAACCAATCGATCCCGGCACCCAGACACGTCCTGAGCGCAGTACCTGGCAAAACCCGCCAACTCAAGCGATCAGTCACAATGACGCTGTCGTTCCTGGGGCGGATCGCGGACAGGCACGGCCTGACGGTGCGGAGTCTGCTGTCGTCGGTTACCGAACTGGCTGGCCAGCAGGGCGTCGTCGGGGCTCTACGGGGCGACAGTGAGCTTCTTCAGCGTTGCCGCTCCACGTGTGCGACCTGCGTCTACATGGCGATCATGTCCCTGGACCCCACCGGCAAGGGCCAGGCCCGCTGGACCATGCGCTGGAAGACCGCACTCAACGCCTTCGACATCACCTTCGACGGCCTACTGTCCGCAGCACGTCAGTAGCCCCAATAGCCCCAATTACACAGCTCGTTTGACAGAACCGCCGAATCCCCAGCTTGACTACCTGGCTCCAACAAAAGCGAGTTGATCACGTGACTGCCCCTTGATCGCTCGTCGATGTGGGCATGGGAAAGCGTCAGTCGCGGCCGCGGATCGTCTCAGACGAACTGTGGTCGCTCATCGAACGGTTGCCGCCCAAGCTGCCGCCGAAGCAGGTCGAGGGACGGCCACGAGTGCCCGACCGGCAGGCCCTGCGCGGCATTTTGTTCGTCGCCACAAGAGCTGGGCCTCGGCTCGGGTATGAACGTGCGGGCGGCGCCTTGCGGCCTGGAACGAGGCCGGCGTGTGGGACCAGTTGCACCAGCTGCTGAACAAGGTGCAGTCGAACAACCAACTGGACTGGTCGTGGGCGGTGATCGACTCCTCACACGTCCGGGCCCCACGCCGGGGTCCGAAAGGGCTCCCAGCCCGGTAGACCGCGCACGCCCGGGCAACAGGCACCACATCATCACCGACGGCCAAGGGATCCTGAACCGGATCGAGTCGGACCCCGACCAGGTCCTGGACGAGGCCCATGCCTCCGTCGTGGAACACCTCGGCGACCGGGATGCCGTGCTGATTGTCGGTGACACCGGCTTCCTGAAGGAGGGCGTCCGGTCGGCCGGGATACAACGGCAGTACTCGGAACCGCGGGCCGCACCGAGAACTGCCAGATCAGCGTGGTCCTCCCCCATGCAACTGGCCGCGGACGCACTCTGATCGACCGTCACTTATACCTGCCCACATCCTGGACGCACAACCACAAGCGCCGCCGACGGGCGGGCATCGGCGAAGAGGTCGACCTCGATACCAAGGTGGCCATGGCCGAGGCGATGGTCCGAAGGGTGAACGCGGACGGACCGGATTCCGTTCGGCTGGGTAACTGCGGATGCCGCCTACGGCTTCAGCAAGGTCTGGCGGTTCGAGCTGGCGCAGGCGGACGTCTTCCCCGTACATGGCCACGACGAGGCACGACACGATCGTCGCCCGCTGGGCACTCGACCCTCCCGTCCACGACCTGCTCCCCGGCCTGCCCCGGCAGAAGGGGAAACGCCGCTCCTGCGGCGAGGGCGACCATGAAAGAAACACATTGAGGCCACGAAGCCGGCTCTGGTCCAGCTGCAAACGGCTCGGCGAGGCGTCAGACCCTGATTCGCACCGACTCCGGCGGCGGCACCCACGAGTTCGTTGCCTGACTCGATCGTCACCTGATGGCCGCTTAATGTGATGCAGAGCAGGCTGCGATGCTTCGCAGTAGAATGGGTTCGGGTTGGGCTTCGAACCGGGCCGGGACGATCGCTACTGGCGGCACCAGTTCACAACTCGACAAAAGTATCTCTCTGCCCTCCCCTTACCCAGCTTCTCCGGCCGTTGTGGACGCCGTGCGCCCTCGCGACGGCGAAGCGGACTTCGCGTGAGGAGCCTGAAATGAACGGCACATCTTCGAACGTCGAAGCAGGACATCTTCCAGCCGACGCCATCCATCCCGATCACGGCCCGGGACACGCGCCCGCCGCGGTCGCGATGGTTCCGTCGGCTGGCGACTGGACAAAGGTCGCAACCGACGACCGCATGCACTACTGCATGAGACAACTCGTCGACCGGTACGGTTATCCGCCCGCAGGCGCCGCCGGGATCGTCGGGAACTTGTGGGCAGAGTCGGCTATCCTGCCGAATCGCATCGAGGGCAGCTCGCCGTCCACCCCGATGCGAGCGAGGAACTTCGGCGGAGTGACCACGAATTTCACAGCCGCCCAAATCATGGATCGGAAATCACCTCATCAGGGACCCAAGCTACCCGGCGTCGGCCTCGCCCAGTGGACTTCTCCCTCTCGGCGGTCGGGACTTTTCAGGCACGTTTACAACGGAGCCGCCCTCGGGGTGGACGTCCTGTTCAACATGGATGCCCAACTGGACTATCTTGACAATGAATTGCGTACTAGCTACCCCGGAGTCCATCAGGTTCTTTCCAGCCAGGCGGTGTCGGTTGCGACTGCAAGCGACGAAGTCGTTTACAACTTCGAAATTCCGGGGGCCATTCTCAGCGGCCACAGCAAGCTGTCACGCGCCGACGCCCGCGTGCAGACGGTCTTCAAGCAACGTCGCTCACCATCGAACAAGGCACTGACCGCCTACCAGTCATTTGGCGGCCCCGTCACCTTCGAGCCGTTCCCTGGTGCGTCGTTCTTCCACACCGGACAGAGATCGCCGATCATCGCCGCAATGCACCAGCGGCTCGTCGCCGAGGGCTGCAACCGGTACCAGTCCAGTGCCAACGCCGACATATGGGGCCCGGGCGATGTGAAGTCCTTCGCCGCCTGGCAGCGGAAGCTCGGCTTCGAAGGCGACGACGCCAACGGCACCCCCGGCAAAACCAGTTGGGACCGGCTGCGCGTCCCCAACGTCTAAGAGTTGCGCATGACGCTACGTGTCATCATCTGAAACCTGGAGACGAAAGAAGTACGACCATGGCTGATAAGTGGATGCCAGGCGCCATCAAGGCGGACATCGGCGATCACGCCCCGTGTGACGTGCAGTTTCCAGCAAAGGCAATTGCGCATATCACTGCGGACAAGGAAACCACCGCCGCGCACCCCATCGATCTGTTGCCGTTCGCCAACCTCAAGAGCTTTTTCACCGGAGGCGGCAAGGGAGCGGCCCCGCACATTCTGTGGGATCCCTTCACCGGCGCGTTCACCCAGTTCTTTCCCGCCGACTCCCGCAGTAAGGCAGTCTTCGAAAAGCCTGGCGGTACCCGCACGAACCGCGCTGGCAGTGTGGTAATCCAGATTGAGGCGCTGTTTTTCCCGCACTGCCGCCTCGACGGCAAGGTGTACGCCAAGCTGACCGATACGCCGTGCAAGGATTGGGACAAACTCAACGCATGGATACGGTCCTGGGGCGTGCCAGACGCCTGGCCCATGGGCCGTCCTACCGACTTCACCTCGCATCGCAGCGAGAGTGTCTGGGAGACCAAAGGCGGCTGGTACGCACACGCCCACGTCCCCGAGAACGACCATGTCGATCCCGGCTCGTGGCCGCAGTTCGTGAATTCACACCCCGTCCCCGGGCCGGATACCGAGCCGTTCCCTGGTGCGTCGTTCTTCCACACCGGACAGAAATCGCCGATCATCGCCGCAATGCACCAGCGGCTCGTCGCCGAAGGCTGCAACCGGTACCAATCCAGTGCCAACGCCGACATATGGGGCTCGGGCGATGTGAAGTCCTTCGCCGCCTGGCAGCGGAAGCTCGGCTTCGAAGGCGACGACGCCAACGGCACCCCCGGCAAAACCAGTTGGGACCGGCTGCGCGTCCCCGACGTCTGACCGCCCTCACTGCCGGGCTCCACGACCGGCTGGAACGGGGCGAAGCGATGCCGGCCCCCAAGCGGGGGGACGGTGTCGCGTAACCGGTGGGGGGCTGTTGGTGCGTTGGCTGGATCTGGGTGGAGTGATCTCAGCCGATGATCCGAAACTGATCGAGCCGTTCTCCGGACTGACCGCGTCGCAGTTCGCCAGGCTGGTGGCGTTGGTGCGACGACCGCGGCAACGCCCTGGTCTCCTTCGTCCGGGGAGCGTAGGACGAATCGCCCGCGGACGGGCCCCTACCCCTCGCGATGGTGGGCGAGCGACAGAGTCCTGATGGCGTTCAACCGGATCCGTCCGGCAGGCTTGGGGACTCCCGGGCGGAGTGATCGACCCCGGCGAGACTCCTCACGAAGCGGCTGCGCGCGAGTTGCTGGAGGAAACCGACCACGCGGCCGAAGGACACACTCGCGTGCTTCACGCGTCGTCTGTGCGTCCTTTGCCTGTCTGCGCGGGAACCGGTTGCGCCCCCGGGGTGCCCGGTTCAGGGTCGGTCGGCGCGCGCCCCACGTCGGACAGCGTTTCGCGGGCCCGGGCGTCGACGAGGCGCGTCACCACGTGTTGCGCAGCGCCGAAGATGACAGCCCACGCCATGATCTGTGCGCTCGAATCCAGGTCGCTCAGGCCGGGGATGAACGCCCCCCTGATGAGCAGCACCCCTATGAAGGCGGTCAGGGCCCCGGTGGGAAATTTCAGCAGGGCTGCGGACATCGGCAGCATGTAGGGAGTGCTCGTCCCTTGAATCCGGCGCAAGGACGCGATCACCGTGAGAGCCGCTCCGGCCAGCCCGCCCGCCTCGGTGACGAGCACGTCCGTGTGCTGAGCGTAGTGACTCGGAACATCATTGTCGTGCAAATGGAACTCGCCGGAGGGGCACGCGGCGTTGGGCTCTCCCTTCGGAATGAAACACAGGTTCAGCGAACCGGGGCAGTACCAGCCCCAGAGCGCGAGCCCAGCCGCACCGAGGAGCACGAAGAAGGTGGCGATCCGCAGAATGACGCTGAGGCTGCGAACTCTCCTGACCTCGGCGTCCAGCGCGTCGTACGCGGCGCTCAGAGCCAGGACGAGGAGCCCTCGGTCCCCCGGCTGAGGCCCTGCCACCTCCACGCGCTCGGCGACCGCCTCCGCCCTCACCCGAAGCGGGTTGCCCGGACCAAGATGCTGCTCGACATAGCCCAGCACATCGGTGCTCCGGCTGATCAGGTCCTCTTGCGAGCACAGCCCGAGCAACATGACGTCGGTCGCGCGCAGGTTTGCCCAGGTCCTTTCGAGGGCTGCGGCTCCGGAGAAGAGGCGGCGCGGTGCGCAGATGGCGTGGCCCGCCTCTTCCAGGTGCCGTGCGATCCCCTCCAGCGCCTTCTCTCGCTGTCGCTGCTCGGCTTGGTCCTCGACCGCCCGGCATCTTTCGCGATCCGCTTGCTGCTCCAAGTAGAGAACGCGCGCGGCGGCCCGTTCACGCCAGGCCGTCCTGTGAACTCTGGACAGCCCTTTCGGGATCTTCGGGAGCTGGACGACGTTCGTTCGTCTGGTCTGCTCGTAGGAAGGATCCTGCTTCGGCGCATCCGGCTTCGCCGTGCGTCCGAACAAGAGCGACGTAACCCACAGGAAAGCGAAGGCGATTGCGTTCCCTCGGAGTCTTGTCGGGCTTCGTGAACCGTTGAAGGATTTCCCATTGGCCATCCCGACCTCCAGCCATGGCTCCCCCTCTCAGCATAGGACGGAAAGCCAACAGGAGCGCGACAACAGGCGAATACCGGCAGCGATTGCACAGCGCCCGACTGGGGAATAGCGTGGTGCAGCAGACATCTCGCCTTTCCCCGCGAGCCGTTCAAGTCTTCGGGAGCCGCTATGCCGATGCTGCTCATCAACGGATCGTTCCAGATCACGGGAACACAGCCGGACGGCGACACCATCCACTTCACTCCGAACGACCCGACAGAATGGGCCCTGGTGGGCAGTGGAGGCCGCGCCGTCAAGCACGATGTGCTGGGGCGCGCCACGCTCCGGCTGGACGCGATCGACGCGCTGGAGACGCACTACGGGCCGAGCCGTGTGCACCAGCCGCTCCTCTTCGCGCATGCCGCACGTGACGAACTCCAAACGTGGCTGGGGTTCACGAACGTCCAACAGGGGCCGGACGAGACCGTGACGGCGGCGACGCCCGACACGGTGCCCGGCTTCATCCTGACCAACGGCGCCGACATCCATGGCCGTTGTGTCGCTCTGATCGGGCGGGGCACCCCCGAGAGCGCCAGCGGTACCGATGTCGAGGTCGACGCGGACCTGCTCCGGACGACGGCGAACCATCACCTGATCGCCACCGGCCTGGTCTACCCCACGTTCTACCGAAGCCTCTTCCCCAGCCTGCGCGCCGAGTTGACCGCCGCCGTGCGACAGGCACGGACCGCGCCGGCGCAAGGTCTGTGGCCGAGCGACACCACCACGACCGGAGCCAAGGTCACGGGCCTGTCCTCACTCACCGACGACGTCGTGATCCTGCCCAAGCTGTTCCGTCGGCTCGTCGACTACCTCCAGCTCGACAACGGCTCGCTGACCTGCTTCCCGGCTTATCTCGCCGGAGTGCAGGACCGCTTCACCATCGCGTCCACCGGCAAGCGCTGCACCGGCCTGAACACCGTGGTCGAAGTCACCAACGGTCAGATCGTACGGATGACTCAGGCGCCCGAGGACCTGGTGTTCGAGGAAGCTTGATACGGACGCTCGGCACGGAGCGCGACGGTCGCCGACCGGCCCGGTCATCGAGGTTCGGGCGGCGGCCGCACCGCGTCATCGCCTTGGATTGGACGGTCATGTCCTCAGACAACTTCTCCTCATCCTCAGGCGGCTCTTCCTCACACAGCTTCTCCCACGTTGTCGTCGCCGTAGGACTGACTCTGCACGGCTACGGCTCCACCTGGCGGCGTCCAGGAGATACGCCCGTGCTGGAAGGGGCTGTAGCGGGAGGACTGCTGTGAACCGCTCTCGTCGGAGACCGGGTAGCCGAGGTAGCTGCGTTCCCAGCCCATGCTCGCCCACAGGTCCCGTATGGCACCGTGGGCTTCGTGCGAGTCCGTCGCCGGCGTCCAGTAGACGGAGCCGCCCTCGAAATGGTTGTAGCGGCCGACGCCGTCAGGGGTGCCCGTCTCGTCGGTCACGGGGTAGCCGAGGAATCCACGCGTCCCGCCGAGCCGCGCATAGCAGACCCGAATACTGCCGTGTACCTCGTGGGCCCCGGTCTGGGGCGACCAGAAGATCGAGCCGTTCTGGTAGTCGCGGGATCGGCCGCGGCCGTCGGGCTCGGGCATCTCCGCCGAACCGCCCCCGGCGTCCACCGGCGCGCCGATCCACGCCACCTGGGTCCACTTGTCGTCTATCGCTGTCATGACTGCTCTTCCAGGCTTCCGAATGGTTCTTGAGATTCCGCACCGGGTGAGCAGCCTCATGCTACGAGTCCGGCGCGGCAGCCCCGGACTCGTAGCGCTGCACGCCGCTTTCGCACCCGGGTGACATGCCATCAGTTCGCTGACGGACAACGCGGAGTCCGTCCGATGGTGAGGGACCGTGCATGGGCCTAGCCTGAAACCTGTCACCGCCCCTTGTATCGAGTCTGATCCCGGTCCCGTCGGTCCGCAAACCCGCAATTCCGATTTCTTCGGCCGGATATAGTTTCAGCGGCAACCAGTTGAGATGACTGTTCAACGGTTTACGCTCTGACCGACGCGCTGGTGCATGAGTTGCATGCTCTGGTCGCACCGGCTGAAATTGATGGTGAGGGCTCCCAAGAGGCTGCCCGGGTCATGGCGAGCGAGGCGATCAAGGTGACGTCCCCTCCCCTTTTGCGTCTTCTCGGCCAGTTCCGGCTTGAGTATGACGCCAAGCCTGTCGAACTGAGCCGCAACGGCCAGCGTTTGCTGGCGTTCGTCGGACTGCACCGGCGTGTGTCCCGCACCGTCCTGGCTGGGACGCTGTGGCCAGAGGTCACGGAAGAGCACGCCAGGGGCAGTCTGCGCACCACCCTGTGGAAGCTGCCCCGCTGTGATCAGGCACTGATCCGGTGCTGCGGAGACTCACTGTCAACCGGGACAGCCCTGCATGTCGACGTTCACACCTTGATCGAGACGGCATTCGATGTCGTCCAGGGCTGCGCCCGCCCGTTCGACGCCCGGCTCCCGCCGGGACTGATCGGCACGGAGGAGCTGCTGCCCGGCTGGGACGAGGAGTGGGTGCTGCTGGAGCGCGAACGTCTGCGGCAGTTGCGTCTGCATGCGCTCGACTCCCTGGCCGAGACCCTCGTACGGGAGGGGAAGTCGGCATTGGCTCTGGAGGTGGCCTGGGCGAGCGTACGCTCGGAGCCGCTGCGGGAGAGCGCGCACCGGGCCGCGGTGGCGGCGCACCTCGCAGAGGGCAATCTCATCGAGGCGGTCCGTCAATACCGCTCGTTCCGACAGCTGCTGCGCGAGGAACTGGGCGTCGAACCGTCCCCTCAGTTCACGCGGATGCTGGCTCAGCACGGGATCGTCCTCTTCCGGTGAAGGAAGACGCGAAGGTGATGACGGGAGACTGACGACAGGCTGACAGCGCGCTGACGCGTCGTTCGTAGCCTCGTTCGCGGGACCTTCGACGCGAACGGAGGACCACATGACCGCCACGGCGACCATCGACGAGATCGTGTGCCTGAGGCCGTCGACCTCGACCGACTTCTCCCTCTCGGGAGTGATCGACAGCATTCTGCAGCCGGTCTACAACCTGCCGGGCGCCGCTCTCGTGCAGCGACTGACCGGTAACCAGGACGTGGGCCAGATGATCCAGTCCGCCCTCGACGAGGAGCCGGACGATCTGTACGTCACCACCGATCCCGATGCCGGAGCGGACCACGCGGTGTGGCCGGGTGACTCGACGTTCTCCGCCGCCGCCGGCGCACAGATTCCCCTCGGGATCCAGCTCACCGCGGACGGTTCCCAGGAGTTGTTCCTGTGGGACCAGGACGACGTCTCGGCCGACGACCTGCTGGGCTCCGTCACCATCAGTGAGGGCGAGCAGGGCGGCGGCAGCCCCTCGAAGCTCGCCCACTCCGAGGAGGAAAGCTCGTACTACTACGTCCAGTACCACGTCGACTGAACACCGACTCCACTCGGAGGTCACCATGTCGTGGCGCGTGGCAGCCAGCCTGGAGACCCTTCTGCGTCAGCTCGACGCACGCTTTTCGGAACGCGGCAGACTCTCCGACGGCGGC
The DNA here is from genome assembly GCF_040606575.1 of Streptomyces sp. NPDC005402. Classification (NCBI taxonomy): domain Bacteria; kingdom Bacillati; phylum Actinomycetota; class Actinomycetes; order Kitasatosporales; family Streptomycetaceae; genus Streptomyces; species Streptomyces sp. NPDC005402. Next base: position 13,060 of record NZ_JBEXFB010000049.1, on the reverse strand, counting down.
ATCGGCGACGCCGCCCACCAGACACGCGACAGCGACCACAATCCCTGGTACGGACCAGGGATCGTCACCGCACGCGACTTCACCCACGACCCCGCCCACGGCCTCGACATCCAGGAGGTCGCCGACCAACTGCCGGACAGCCGCGACCCGCGGATCAAGTACGTCATAGCCAACCGTCGGATCGCCACTCGCAATGACTGGCAGTGGGGACCGTACGACGGGGCCAACCCGCACGAGAAGCACTTCCATCTGTCGGTGGTGGCCGATCCGCTCTGCGACGACCCACAGGACTGGAAGCCGCCCGTTCTCGGGGAGACCCCGGACGGCGGGGGTGACGTCACGACCACCGACTTCGTCACCTGGGGCACCGGAGTCAACGTCCGGGCGGAGCCCCGCCTCGACGCTCCGGTCGTGACCGTGCTGCCCGGCCCGACACAGGTGACGGTGCAGTGTCAGACCAGGGGCGACACGGTCAGCACCGCAGGCCATGTCAACGATGCCTGGTCCTTCATCCCCCGGCTCGGCGGATACGTGTCCAACATCTTTATCGACCACCCCGCCGCATGGCTTCCGGCTGTGGGCGAATGCTGATCTGGAGGAGAGCATGGCACCGGCCGCGAAACTGCCCATCGTCTATGTCCGGGGATACGCCGGCAACACCTCCGGCATCGACAAGGCCGTGACGGACCCCTTCTACGGGTTCAACGAGGGCTCCACCCACATCCGTATCGGAGCGGACGACGAACCTTCCTTCTATCAGTTCGAGAGCCCCCTGCTGCGGCTGCACCTGGACGAGGGCTACCACATCCTCGTGGACGGTGGCCAGGAGCTCTACCTGGCCACCCACGAGACGATTCCACCGGACTCCATCTGGATTCACCGCTTCTACGACACATCCGCGAGCACCTGGGGAGCCGGCCCTCACGAGTTCCGGCTGGAGACCGCCGCGCAGGACCTGCTGACCCTGATCGAGACCCTCAAGGAGAAGTCCGGGGCACCCGGGGTCCACCTGGTCGCCCACTCCATGGGCGGGCTGGTGTGCCGCTGCCTCATCCAGAAGATCATCCCGGATCTCGGCCATGATCCGGCCGACTACGTGGGCAAGCTGTTCACCTACGGTACCCCCCACGGCGGCATCGCCTTCGACGTCGGCTTCGGCGTGCTGGAGCGACTGCGTGACGTCACCGGCATCAACGGCGCGGACATCTTCGGCCCGGAACGGATGTACCACTACCTCACTCCGAAGGCCCTCACCGATCCCGACGGACCGCCGCAGTCCTGGGACGCCCGCGCGATGCCGCCCGACCGGCCGTTCGCCTTCCCGCTCGGCCGGGTCTTCTGCCTGATCGGCACCGACCCGACCGACTACGAGGTGGCGCACGGTCTGTCGTCCGCCACGGTCGGGCCCCGTAGCGACGGTCTGGTGCAGATCGACAACGCCTACGTCCCCGGCGCGCACCAGGCACATGTGCACCGCAGCCACAGCGGATCCTACGGACTCGTCAACTCCGAAGAGGGCTACCAGAATTTGCGGCGCTTCCTGTTCGGGGACTGCGAGGTGAATGCGGAACTCGTCGACTTCCACCTGGTGGAACGCAACACCACGACCTGGCAGGCAGAGGCACGTCTGTCGGTGCGCGGCCTGCAGATCGTCACGCACGAACGGACCAGCGCCCAGTGGTGCCCCATCCAGTTGTCCGAGAGCCCGACGGGTACCGACGACGGCGAGACGTGCGTCCCGTTGGTGGACACCTTCCTCAACAGCGGCCTGCGGACCGGCGATTCGGGCACCATGCGGTACGCGCTGCACCTGCGCATTCTGTCGCTGCACCGTCATGACGGGCTGCTGAGCTTCAACGACCACCTTGAGCAGACCGCCGACTTCGACGACATTCTCGTCGTCGACGTGGGTGGCGGCGACGACCCGGCCGCCATTCCCGTGCTCCGGGCCACCTGGAACTCGACCATCAAGGGCCCGATCAGCGACTACCGGCCCGACGGCGGCAGCACCCTCGGCGACGAGAACCCCGCTGACGGTGTCTGGGTCCACCACATCGAACTGCCCGCCACCGCCGCCCCGATCCTCGGGGAGGACGCGCGGATCCGGCTCACTGTCACCCCCTGGGACTGACGACACGAAAGGAGGCGAGCCGTCATGGTCACCGTCGCCCTGTCCAGAGTCCGGTTCGGTGAGACCAACGAGGACATCCGAACCGTGCAGAAGGCCCTGATCGCCCGCGGCCACCCCATCCCCGGCGGCCCCACCGGCTTCTTCGGCGAACAGACCAAGGCCGCCTACCGCGCCGAACAACGCGCCCAGGGCTTCACCGGCCACGACGCCGACGGCATCCCCGGCTGCACCTCCCTCACCACCCTCGGCCACCACGCCCACTTCGCCGTCAACTGCGCCCACGCCGCACCCGTCGGCGGAAACGGGCGGGTCCCCTCTCCGGTACCGCACCACAAGGTGACCTTCGCGTTCTTCGCACGCGGCCCCTACGCATGGAAGCCCGATGGCGTCGGTCGCCACACGGGCGAGGACTTCGCCGCCAACACGGGCGCGCCCGTGGTCGCCGTGCGCAACGGCACTGTCGCCTGGTCGAACGGCAACGGCGGGGCGTACGGCCAGTGGATCGGCCTGCATGCCGACAACGGCCATGTCTACACCTACTGCCATCTCTCACAGCGCCAGGTGAAGGGCGGTCAGAAGGTCACCGCTGGACAGCAGCTCGGCAAGGTCGGCGCCACGGGCAACGCGACGGGACCGCATCTGCACTTCGAGATGTCGAAGGGCTCCAGTTGGTCCTACGGCAGCGTCGCGAAGCCCAACTGGTGACGCCCTACGGAGAAACGCGATGGCCCAGCGCGCCCCCTACCGGGCCCCCGCGCAGCCGGGGTTGGCTTAGGGCGCCGTGGCGGGCAACGCCGACGGGCGGCGCGAGGGCTGGCGTGGGCACACGTCGACGGGGCCGTCGAGCGCGATCCCGGTGAGGGGGCCACTGGCCCGTACGGACCCGGGGGCAGCGGCGAACGACTTCCGCAAAGTGCGCAGTACGCGCAGAGCCGGCCCTGCGTGGACGAACTGCCGTTGCGGGCGGTCCTGGCGCAGGTCGCTCCCCGCAGCGACGACGAGGACGGCCTGGTCGGCACTCTGCTCGCCCAGGTCTGCGCGGAGAAGGGCGTGGACCGGCTGTACCTGCAGGTCGCCCTGTCCCCTTCCGGTTCTCCCCCGCAGCCGACGGACGGTCCGCTCGCCGACGCCGGCTACTGGCACGGCACGGTGTCCGAGTCCTTCGCGGAGGCGGGCGAAGGGGCGTTCCAGTCGGTGACGTCCTCCAGGATCCCCCATCCCGTCGGCCTCGTACGGTACACACCCGCGGCCGAGCACCACTTCCGCATCTGACTTTCCATCGGGACGACACCATGGGCTGGACCGACGTATCCGACGTGGAACCTGGCGACGTCGTCAGCATTCTCGGCATCGGCCATGTCTTTTTTGAGGAAGTGACGCGCACCGGCGGGACCGCGTCGTGGAACGACCAGAATCCGGGGAACATCATCAGCTCCGGCGAGGCGGAGCGATACGGCGCCCACGCCGGAAGGCACAACGACATATTCGCCATCTTCCCGGACGAGGCCACGGGTTTCACGGCCGTCCGCCGATACCTCGAACACCGCGGCGCAAGACGGTGCTCTACGTGATGCGGGCCTACGCTCCCGCCGGGCACGGCGCGAACGACCCGCAGGTATACGCACAACGGATCGCCGACGCCTTGCACGTCGGCACCGACACCACACTCGCCGAACTCGACGACAGCCAGAGAACCGCCTTCGCCCAGGAGATCCAGCGAGAGGAGGGATGGCGCAGCGGCGAGGAGCACGGTCCGGACGATCTGCCCGACGACCTGGCGCAATGGGTGACCGACCACCCGAGCCGCGAGTAACGCCTGGAAGCCGACCAGCCCTTCGCCAAGACGGGGACCGTCGCGGAAGGCGTGAAGAACATCCAACGGCGGCTGAACGAACTCGGCTGGAGTCCACCGCTGGACGTCGACGGCGAGTTCGGCCCTCACAGCGCGGCGGCGACGCGGTGGTTCCAGACGAACAACGGCCTCACGGCGGACGGCATCGTGGGCCACCAGACGTGGCAGGTTCAGAGGCCGTCGCCCTCGCCCTCCCCCGCGCGTGGCGAGCCGCGGGCTAGCCGCCCGGGCGTTGATCTCCCTCTTCAGGATCTGGCACTCGGTCCTGTCGCGGTGGGGTCACGCAAGCGCATTGGGTACAGATCGAAGCATCGTGGCGTCGGCGGCGGTGGCGTAGCGACGGCGGGATGCCAGCCCGGTGGGGCGGGGCGGACACCACATGCGACGGTGCCACAGCGTCCGGAGCCGTCAGCTCAGCTGCCCCCTCCCCCACGCCCGGCGCTCGGGGAAGCCCGGCTGCCCCGCCTCCAGTTCCTCCACGCCCTCCCGCCCCTCGACGCCCTCCGCATCCCGACCTACGTCCTCTGCACCCGGCGCGGGGACCGGGGCAGCCACCGTCGAGTTCACCAACGTGTCCACACGGACCTGCGTCCTCGAGGGGCCCCAGGGAAGCTGACGCGGCCAGATGCAGGGAGAGACCGACAGATCCTGCGTGTCCGGTTCAGCGCCCGTGCTGTATCCCACGATGGTCGTCCGACTGCCGGGGTCTGGAGCACACCAACTGGACCTGCACGACGGGCAGTTCACCGAATGCGACGACACCGTCACCGCCGTAACGGCGACCAGGCCCTCCTGACCGATACCAGGCGAGGTCTGATGGAGGCGGGCGGGGACCACGTGCGACGTGGGTTCGCCCCGCCCATCCCGGCGCTCGGCCGTTACGGCGGCCTCGCGATCCCCCGCCAGGCCGCGCCCTGCGGAGAAGTGAAGTCTTGCGCGTGGTCGGGTGCAGCGCCCGCCGACCGGCAGCTGTCCACGCCACCGGCCGGATCGAACAGGCGGTCCGGGGTGGCGTCGTCTCATCACCGGCGAAACCCGCAGCGAGCGACGTCCATACCTTCGACGGGCCTCGACGGCCGGGGTGCGGAACTGGCCCTGTTGCAAGTCAACATCGGGACGGCGGTTTACGCCATGGCGGTGGTTTGCCGAGCTGGCCGCCGTTCTGCCCGGTGCGCCACCAGGACACTGGCATGGTGCGGCCGGGCGCCGCCGAGGAGGGCGGGAGAGCGCATGGCCGACAGCAGGATCCTGATCGCGGTACCGGAACACCCTCAGGGTGAGGGCGCCGGACCCCAGCAGTTACGGATGATCCGGGACGCGATCGAGGCAGGCGGCTTCGAAGTCCGGTGGGCGGTCACGGCGGAGGACGCGGACGCTGTACTGCGCACCGAGGCTGGTCTGGCTGCCGCGCTGGTGGCCTGGGACCTTCCCGGAGTCTCCGGTGACGGGCCCGGCACCGCGCTCGCCGCGCCGGCCCGCCCATTCGCCCTGCCGGGCCGCACCCTCGACGGGACGCCGGGCGGCAGTGCCGTGTTGCGCCGGATCGGCCGCCGTTTCAAGGACCTGCCGGTCTTCTTGGTGATGGCCGACGAGGGCCTGGGGGACCTGCCACTGTGGGTGTCCGAGTCCGTCGTGGGCTACGTCTGGCCGCTGGAGGACACTCCGGGCTTCATCGCGGGCCGCATCACCACCGCCGCCCGCGCCTACCGGGAATCAGTGCTTCCCCCGTTCTTCCGGGCACTGCGCCGCTTCGACGACGCCCACGAATACTCCTGGCACACCCCGGCCCACTCCGGCGGTGTCGCCTTCCTCAAGTCGCCGGCGGGACGCGCCTTCCACGACTACTTCGGGGAGCGGCTGCTGCGCAGCGACCTGTCGATCTCGGTCGAGGAACTGGGCTCGCTGTTCGAGCACACCGGCCCGATCGGCGAGGCGGAACGCAACGCGGCCCGTGTGTTCGGCTCCGAACTCACCTACTTCGTGCTGCACGGCGACTCCACGTGCAACCGTCTGGTCGGCCACTTCAGCGTCACCCGCGACGAGATCGCGCTGGTGGACCGCAACTGCCACAAGTCCGTGCTGCACGGCCTGGTCGTGTCGGGCGCCCGGCCGGTCTACATGGTCCCGACCCGCAACGGCTACGGGCTGGCGGGACCGCTGCCCCCGGCCGAGATCGCCGCGGACGCGGTGGCGGCCAGGATCGCCGCGAACCCGCTCACCGAGGGCGCGGTGTCCCCGCACCCGCAGTACGCGGTGTTCACCAACTCCACCTACGACGGCCTCAGTTACGACGCCGTGCCCACCGCTCGCGCGTTCGCCGCCAGCACGCCGCGATTGCACTTCGACGAGGCGTGGTTCGCGTACGCCCGTTTCCACCCGCTTTACGCAGGCCGTTACGGCATGTCGGTGGACGAGGAGGCCTTCCCGGGCCAGGACCGCCCGACCGTGTTCGCCACCCAGTCCACGCACAAGCTGCTGGCGGCGCTGTCGCAGGGTGCGATGGTGCACGTGCGATCCGCACCGCGAGCCCCGGTGGAGCATGACCGGTTCAACGAGGCGCTGATGATGCACGGCACCACCTCGCCCCTCTACCCCATGATCGCCTCGCTCGACGTGGCGACGGCGATGATGGACGGCCCGCAGGGCGAGTGGCTGATCGACGAGGCGGTGACCGAGGCGATCCGCTTCCGTCAGGAGATGGTGCGCCTGCGACGGCGGATCGAGAGCGCCGGGGACCGGCCGCCGTGGTTCTTCGGGGTGTGGCAGCCGGACACGGTCACCGACCCGCTGACCGGCGAACGGCCCCCGTTCGAGGAAGCCCCGCCGGAACTGCTGCGCACCGAGCAGTCCTGCTGGCTGCTGGAGCCCGGCGCCGACTGGCACGGTTTCCCCGGACTGACCGAGGGCCACTGCATGTTGGACCCCGTCAAGGTCACGCTGACCTGTCCAGGCATCAGCGCCACCGGCGAGATGGCCGAGGAGGGCATTCCGGCCCGGGTGCTCACCGCCTATCTGGCCACCCGGAAGATTGTGGTGGAGAAGACCGACAGTTACACCACGCTGATCCTGTTCTCCATGGGCATCACCAAGGGCAAGTGGGGCACCCTGCTGGACGCCCTGACGGATTTCAAGGCCTTCTACGACGCGGACGCTCCACTGGAGCGCGTCCTCTCGGAGGCCGTCGCCGCGCATCCCCGCCGGTACGCGGGCCTGACCTTGCGCGGGCTATGCCAGGAGATGCACGAGCAACTGCGCTCGGTGCGCCTGGTGGAGCTTCTGGACACGGCCTTCCAGCAGCTCCCGCAGCCCGTGGCGCCCCCTCAGCACTGTTACCAGCGGCTGGTGCGGGGGGACACCGAACGGGTCCGGATCTCGGAGGCGGCGGGCCGGGTGGCGGCCGCCATGGTGACGGTCACCCCACCGGGTATCCCGGTCCTGATGCCAGGCGAGTCAGTCGGCGCACTCGACGGCCCATTGCTGCGCTATCTCACCGCTCTGGAGTCCTTCGACCGCCGCTTCCCCGGCTTCCGCAGCGAGACCCACGGCGTGATCATCGACGAGGGCACGGGCGACTACCTGATCGAGTGCCTGATCCAGGGTGCGGAGCAGCGGCCGGGGCACTCGCCTGGGCGTGCCGGTTAAGGTCTGTGGGGAAAGTGCTGGTCGCAGCCACTCATTGAGACGGGGGGGGACCATCTTGCAGGCGATGGGACCGCGGCGGTCCCGCAAGACCGCCCCGGACATGCCATCAGCCCACTGCACTCCCGACGACGCCTCGGCCCAGGCCAGATAGCGAAACGCTGCTGCAGCACTACCTGCTCGCCGTCCGACCGTTCGCCGGTGCCTCGGTTCGCCAGCCGAGAAGGATCGCGTGGAGCGCCTGTTCGGCGAGGCGGCGGGCGCGATCGTTGCCTACATTGCCGAGGTAGCTGAGCGACGCGATGCCGTACAGCGTGCCCCAGAGGATCTCGCAAGCCTGGTCCGGATCGGCCAGGACCACGCCGTGTGCGGCCGACCAGGTGGTGAGCAACTCCTTGAGGACGTCGATGGCCGGTTGCACGACGCGTCGGCGTTCGTCCGCGTCGACTACCGGGTCGTTCATGACCTGGTAGAGGTGGGGGTGCTCGCCGGCGAACCGGACGTACTCCGACGCGATGCGCGTCATGCGCCGGTCCGTGTCGGGCTCCTGCGCGACTTGGCGAAACGCGGTCAGCATCAGGCGGTGGCCGTGCGCGATCAACTCCAGTACGAGCGCGTCCTTGTTGGCGAAGTGCTGGTAGACGACGGGTGCGGAATATTCGACGTCGGTGGCGATGCGCCGGATCGTCAGGGCCGTGACGCCCTCGGTCTCGAGGACGTGCAGCGCGGCCTGGATGATCCGCTCCCGGGTGCTCGCCCGTTCGCGGGCTCGTCTCGTGCTGGTCGACATCGTTCGTCACTTCGCTTCGGTGGTGTCCTAGAACCCTAGTCATCCCCCTTGACCGCGCCGAAAACCACACCATAGTTAACGCCGTTAAGAAATCTAACGACGTTAGGCTCCTGGAGCAGGTCATGATTTACCACATCAACCCGGTCACGATGAAGGCCACCGCGACGCCCGAGCAGATTGAGGCGGCGCTGGAAAGCCGGCGCGACCAGGGCCGGTCGAACCCCGCCATCAAGTCCTGCATCGTCGGCCGCGACCACGGCGGCGACTACACGTACAGCGCGGTATTCGTCGTCGAAAACCGCGACGGGCATTTCGCCTACCTGACGCACCCGACCACCTCCCAGACCGACCGCCTGGGACTGAACCTGGTCGAACGTCTGGAGATCTTCGACGTCAGTGACGACGACGACCCTGACCTGAACGCCAAGATCCAGAAACTGCACCGGCGCCGCAACGAGCTCAACCCGCGGATCGCCGGAATGCTCGCCGCCGTTCCCACCTACATCGGCTCCGGCGTGGACGCCTGACCGCGATCCCGGAGAAGGAGAAAACGCCATGGGTAAGCACGTCGTCATAGGCGCCGGTTCCATCGGTACCAACGTCGCCCGTCTGCTCGCCGAGCGCGGCCAGAGCGTCCGGATCATCACCCGCAGCGGCTCCGGCCCCGAGCACCGGCTGATCGACCGGGTCGCCGCAGACGCGTCCGACCCGTCCCGCCTGACCGAGCTGTCCCGCGGCGCGGAAGTGATCTACCACTGCGCCAATCCGCCCTCGTACACGATGTGGGAGCGCCTGTTGCCGCCCCTGCAGACGGCGGCCATCGCCGCCGCCGAGGCGAACGATGCCGTCCTCGCGCTGACCGGCAGCCTTTACGCCTACGGCCCGCAGCCCGGTGGCCGGATGAACGAACACACCCCCATGGCCGCCGTCGGGCACAAGGGCCGTCTGCGCAGACGCATGTGGGAACAGGCTCTCGCCGGAGGGATCCGCACCGTCGAGGTCCGCGGCTCCGACTACATCGGCAAGGACGCCAACGGCATCTACTCCCTGCTCATCAAGTCGGCCCTGCAGAAGGGAAAAGCGGCCTGGATCACCGGCCACCTGGACATGCCGCACACCTTCACCTTCAACGGCGACATGGCACAGGCCCTGGTGACGCTGGCCCCGGAAGAACGCGCGTGGGGCCGGCCCTGGCACGTGCCGTCGCCGCCGGCCGTCACCATCCGCGAGCTGGCGCGGCGCTACGCCGTCGCAGCGGGCCGGCCACCGGTCAAACTGATCCAGATACCGCGCTCCGTGACGCGTACAGCCGGGCTGATCGTGCCCATCGCCCGTGAGATGGCCGAGATGGACTACCAGTGGTACGCGCCGTTCCACATGGACGCGACGGAGACGGCCGACACCTTCCGCCTGACCGCCACCGACCTCGACACGGCCGTCCGCAATGAGGTGAGCTGAACTCCGGCGGTTCTGTCAAACGAGCGGTGTGACTGGGGCTATTGGGGTTACTGACGTGCTGCGGACAGCCGGCCGTCGAAGTTCACCCTGTCGACGATCTGCATGCCGTTGCGACCAGCCGCTGTGGTGGCCAGTACCTCGAACAGTGCCGTCACGGTGGGGGTGGCCTGTCCTGTCCGCACGAGCTCCACGAGCTCGTCCGTGTTGCCGTTCCAGGAGCGCAGAGGGTCCTCGAAGACCGCCTTGGCCTCGATCTGCTCGAATGCGCGGCGGTTGACAGGGGTCTCCCCGAAGGTCCACTCGCGCAAGAGCGACAGGCGACGCTCGTCCAAGCGGTCGTTGTACAGTCCGCCCTGCGGCCTCGACTTGAGAACCCGCCCGATGATCGCTCTCTCTGGTCCGTCGCCGAAGACAAGCATCACCGCGGCAACACGGCCCTGCCAGGTCGTCGGTAGGCCGAGTTCCGCGAGGGCATCCAGCGGCTCACCGCTACACACCGCGTCCAGCAAGGGGACGGACCACGTCACTGCGCCAGGTCCGGACTCGGCAGTCGGTTTCTCGAATGCGCCCTCTTCGATGGCCCGCCAAAGTGCGGCGTACGTGTCTTCGGCCACCAGCCTCTCTGCTTCCGCGGGCGGGTGTCCCAAGTGTTCAGGCCCATGGAAGTGCTTCTGGATACTGCGGAACAGGGCGGGGCCGTCCAGCCGGATGTCACGTCCGCGCGAGTCGGTCACCCGGTAGGCAAGCCGCACCGGCATGACCGTAGCGTGCAGCAGCTCGCGCGGTTCATCCGGTAGATCATCGACGAAGTCGATACCGGATACAGCCGTCTTGACCCTGCCCAGTTGGACGCTCACCGTCTCGGTGACGCCGACCACTGCGGAGGAGTCTTTCTCTGTTCCGTCAAAGACGTCCGAGCGACGGGGCTTCAGCAAAGGCAGAGCGGCCAGCTTGCCGCCCGGGTCGACCCGGCTGTCGCACACAGCCTTGCCACTGGCCGCGTCCGCTTGCGCCAGGGTGCTGACGGCCCCGGGTCGAGTCAGGCTCACCGTCGTCGCCCAAAGGGACGAAAACTGTTTGCAGCCGCAGGGCGGCCAACAGAACTTCCGGCCGGAACGGGTCGGCGGGATCGTCGCGGGCAAGACGCTTGCGCTGTCCCGGGACAGCTCCCGGACCCTCATAGTGCTCGACACCGAGACCATCGACGACAAACTCACCCACGGCCTCAGCTACCTCAGCGGCAAAATGACCGGCCACGCCAGAACACTGAAACTCGAACACGGCGACCGCTTGGTGCGTCTGGACCTCAAAAAGCTCACCAGCGTCGCCGACACTATCGAGGGCATCACCGAACTGCTCCGCATGGGCAGCGGCAAGAACCACGTCGGCTACCACGTGGCCGTGCATCTCACCCTCCACCAGTATTTCGTCGCGAACAGCAGCCCCGTACTCCGCTTCCTCATGCTCGACCAGCCGACCCAGCCCTACTACCCCTCCGACATGGCCAAACAGCGCGGACGGCTGGAGGACATCGCCCTGGACGAAGTCCGAGTGACCGTCACCCGCCTCTTCGAACTCCTGCATCAGGTCGTCAGGGAGCTCTCGCCGAACTTCCAGATGATCGTCAGCGACCACGCGGACCTGCCCCACGACTGGTACCAGGACTCCGTCCGCTACAACTGGCGCAACGGCGAAAAGCTCATTCCAACCACCTGGCTAAACGACAACCTCACCCCGTAGCCAGAGCGTCCTGCGCGGCCGCTGGGCAGCACCACCGGCACGACATGCCGGTCCCGCCGAACGCACCACCGCTGCCCGCGTTCGGCGCACCACAGCAGGTCTGGGAGGATGGCCGGCAGCCGTCCGTACCGGGTCCAGAACCTGCGGGCGGCGAGAGGCGGGTGGATACGGGCAGCGGGCGCGAGAGCGGAGGGGTGCGGCACATGCCGGAGTACCCGGAGTACCTCGCCGCGGTCATGTTCGCCGCGGGCGGCGTCGTCAACGCCCTGCTGGCACCGCACCGGTTCTCCACCGCCGTCCTGTTCTGCCTCGCGGTGACCTCTGCCGGACTCGGCGTGGCCGGTCGCAGTGCGGCAGCCCACCCGACCATAGCCACCGTCCTCGCCGTCGCCGCCCTGCTCCTGGCGCTCGCGCTGGGCCTGCTGCTGCTGGCCGACGGCGTCCTTTTGGTCCGGCGCTACGGACCGGAGGCAGCCCTGCTGGCGACCGGGGCCGCCGGCTGCGCGGTGCTGGCGGTGCTCGGCCTCGACGCGGTCTTCCACGCGGTCGGCGGCGAGACGTTCGGTGCCCTCCTGGTCGCGGTGAACGCGGCCGCGGGATACCTCACTCTGCTCTTCCTCGTCTTCGCCGGCTACGTGTTCGTCCGGGGCCGTAGCACCCCCCTACCGGAAACCACCCATCTCGTCGTCCTGGGCGCCGGGCTCAACGGCGACCGGCCCGGCCCGCTGCTGACCCGCAGGCTCGAACGCGCCCTCGCGATCGACGCCGCCCGCACACCGGACACGCCTCGTGTGGTGTTCGTCGTCTCGGGCGGCCAAGGCGACGACGAGGTCCGCTCCGAGGCGGACGCGATGGCCGACTATCTGCGCGGACGCGGAGTTCCCGCCGACCGGGTCGTGCGGGAAGACCGCTCCGTCAACACCGGGCAGAACCTCTGCTTCAGCGCGGCCCTTGTGGACGGCACCACGCCCGACCACCGTGCCACGGTGGTCACCAGCGGCTTCCACGTCTACCGCACGACTTTGTTGGCCCGCCGCGCTGGCGTGCCCGTGCACGTCGTGGGCGCGCCAACCTCCCCCGCCTATTGGCTGGCCGCGACACTGCGCGAATTCGCCGCCATCCTGTGGCTGGACCGCTTCCCCCTGGTCGGACTCAGCCTGCTGCTGGCCGTGCCGGTGGCGACGGCGGTCTTCGAGCACTGAAGCGTCGGCGCCCCGGTCAGGCGCCGGCCCAATGGTTCGCCGCCGTCGAGGTCCGTTCCCGGAGTCTTGCTCGCGTCAGGACGCCTCGGCGTGCGCGACCATCGTCAACCGCCTCGATCAGCAGCGCGTCGGTCACCCCCAGGTGCCGCTTCAACTAGTAGTGCTTCGTTAGGTCTATACGTTTGTGCTGATCAAGAGCATGTTGAAAGTGTGGACACGCATGAAGTGAACCGATTACGGGCGGCGTT
>NZ_JBEXFB010000048.1:0-33655 GCF_040606575.1 Streptomyces sp. NPDC005402 | reverse complement strand
CCCGTGCGGGCCCCCCCCCCCCCCCGCCCCCGCCCCCCCTCGATGTCGCTTGCCCGGTGAACCGGCAGTTTTGGAGTGCTGCGTTCAGAGGGCGGTCTCGGCGCGGCCGCCCCAGGGCACCTTTGTCCGCCAGAGCCGGTGGAAGCGGCCGCGTGCGCAGCTGCGGGAGCGTTGGGTCCGCCTACTGATGATCTTCACGGAGTAGCCGCTCTCGAGGTACGGACTGTTGGGGGCCGTGCACCGGGCGACGAGATGGGTTGTCTGGCCGGGGGTCATGTCGGCCGTCGGGGCAGAGTGCCATGTGCGGCACCACATGCACTTGACGCACAGGTGGGGGCCGTCGGGGTGAGGGTCGAGGATTCCGGTGATGAGGGGCGCGGGGGCCATGTGGGTCTCCTTGTCGAAGGGGCCGGGCCGTGGGGCCCCGGTCTCCCGCACGCTCGGCAGTGAGCGAGGGGGAGACCGGGCAGTTGGTCAAGCCGTCTCGGGGCGCGGGCGCCACCGACGCCGGAGGGACGCTGCCGGCACCGGGGGTGCGAGCACGGGGGGGCCTCTATGTCTTTCGTCAAGGGAGGCGTGGGGTTCTGGGTTCGTAGAAGGTGCCGTCGCGGAGCATCGCGAACAGGACGCTGATGCGGTGGCGGGCGAGGCGGAGGAGGGCCTGGGTGTGGGTCTTGCCCCGGGCTCGGCATCGGTCGTAGTAGGTGCGGGAGGCGGGAGGTGGGAGGCGGGAGGGCGGCGAACGCGGAGAGGAACATCGCGCGTTTGAGCTGCCGGTTGCCGCCTCTGGGGGCGTGTTCGCCGACGCCTACGGATACGAGAGCGACCGCCCGCAGTTCCAAGCTGTCGTGGCGCAGCGGGCCAGAACCAACGCGGACGTCATCCGCCGCATTGCCGCCGGCGGCGACCCGGTCTACACGGCCCTGGAGCCGGTTGCCGCCGACCTCGATCAGGCGGCCCGCGAAGTCGACCTGCTTCCTTCTGACTGCCCCCGGACAGCGGCCATGACAACCCCCCTGTCTCACCGGGACGTCCGCACTGGTACCACGGACCCCGACCGCCACAGCGGATACCGGGCGCATCGAACCTCTGGCCGGTTCCCCGGTTCCCCGGTTCCCCGGATCTCTGCCACGGCCGCGATATGGCGCTGCTCACAGCGATTCGATCCACTCGCCGGGCTCTTCCAGCACATGGCGCCGGCCGCCGGCGACTCGCGGGCCGTACCGTCGCACGACGCAGGGGGCTCCGGGATGGTCGCCGCCTGCGGCATCGCGACCGCACACGCGGCACAGGCGTCGGCGAGGTGCCGGCTCCGGCCCCGGTCTGCCCGGATCAGCACCAGTCGTTCCGAGCCTCGCTCTCGCCCGGGTCTGGAGCCAGGAGCTTCGAGGGGCCGCCGCGGAGAAGGAGGGCGAGCGGCTCCTCGGCATCGTGTCCACCGCTCTCCGCTACCTGCGCGAAGCAGGAGAGTTCCGCAGGGAGGGCCGGATCGAGCGCGGCTTGAACGGGACGTAGCTCGAGTCGGTCGGAGTGTCAGTGGTCGCCGCCATACTCAGAAGACGTGCACCTGGCTTTCAGGCGCATGTCCAGGAGTCCTCGACCGAGTAGGAACGAGTTGACAGACGAGAGCTCAGCGGTGCCCGACCGCGACCCGTACCTTCTGGCGCAGATACGAGAGGCCTTCGGGCGCGTGGTCTACAGCCACAAGACCCATGAGAAGCAGGCGGACATCTGCTTCACCAAGCACCGATGGCAGCAGGGCGTCCTCATTGCTCTCACCGCGATCGGCTCGGGCACCTTCCTTGCCGCGGTGGTCGGCCTGCTCGGCAACGCAGTGCTGACGAGCCTCGCGACCTCTTCTATCGCGCTCCTGGTCAGCTGGATGAGCCTTGGGACGAAGACCTTCAAGTTCGAGGAGGAGTCCGAGGCCCACCGTGGCATCGCCTCTCGGCTGTGGGACGTCCGGGAGTCCTACATCTCCCTCATCGCCGACCTGATGTCCGGCACCGTCTCCAACGCGGAGGGTCGAGAGCGACGGCACGAGCTGCAGCAGGCCGCGCGCGACGCGTACGCCGACGCGCCCAGGACGAGCAACAGGGCGTTCGCGCGCGCCCAGGGCGGGCTGCAGAACAACGAGGAGATGACGTTCACCTCGCACGAGATCGACCTCTTCCTCCCCGACGCGCTCCGGCTCGGCGAAGGCGAGGCATGACGATGCAGACCTCAGAGATCTTCGAAACACTGCTCAAGAACCTCAAGGTCGGGGAGACGGCCACGACGGTCGCCTCGCGCCGGGACGAGATCACGAAAGCGCTCAACAAGGACTTCCGCGACAAGGACGGCTGCACCGACTACAAGCTGATGGTCGGATCGTTCGGCCGGCACACCGCGATCAAGGGCGTGTCCGACCTCGACATGATCTTCATCCTCCCGCCCGGGATCCGGTCGAGCTACGACGGGGACACCGGCCCGCGGAGGATTCTCGAGAGGGTCCGCGACGACCTCAAGGCGCGGTACAAGAACACGGAGATCCGTGTCGACCAGTGCGTCGTCCGAGTGCGGTTCACGTCCAACGCGTTCAAGTTCGAGGTCCAGCCGGCATTCGAGAACGCCGACGGCAGCTTCGACTACCCGGACACGAAGGCTGAGGGCTGGAAGGTCACCAAACCGCGCGAGGAGATCGCCGCGACCAAGGAGTGCAACGACCGCACCTCGACGAACATGCGCCACCTCGCCCGGATGACAAGGGCATGGAAGAACGCGACCGGCGTAAACATGGGCGGCCTGCTCATCGACGCCCTCATCTACAACTTCTTCGACCAGACCGACGACTACGACGCAGCGGGCACAGGCTCGTTCGACCTCATGGCCCGCGACTTCTTCGAATTCCTCAAAGATCAGCCAGAGCAGGAGTACTACCTGGCGCTGGGCAGCCGGCAGCGGGTCCACGTCAAGGCGCAGTTCCAGCCGAAGGCGAAGAAGGCGTACAACCGATGCCTCGAGGCGATCACGGACGAAGACAAGACGTCCGCCAACAAGAAGTGGCGCGAGGTCTTCGGCACGTCGGTGCCGCTGGCGAAGAGCGCGAGCGAGTCGTCCCGGTCGTTCAGGGACACCGAGGAGTTTATCGAGGACGAGTTCCCGGTCGACGTCTCCGAGACTGTGTCCATCGACTGCGAGGTCACGCAGGCCGGATGGCGTCCGACCTGGCTCCGCGCGATGCGTCGCGGCGGGATCCTGCTCAAGGCCGACAAGAGCTTGAGGTTCGTGGTCACCCACTGCTCGGTCGGGGAGCCCTACACGCTGAAGTGGAAGGTGCTCAATCGTGGTCCGGAAGCCGAGCGGCGGGACATGATCCGTGGCCAGATCGTCGACTCGAGCAAGCGGGGAGTCCGCATTGAGCACTCGGACTTCAAGGGTGAGCACGTCGTCGAGTGCTACGTCGTCAAGGACGGGGTCGTCGTCGCTCGGGACCGGATCGACGTGCCGATCGGCAACACGAGCGTCAAGACGGCGAACGTCTCGTAGGGGACCGATCCTCGGAGCGCGATGAGGCCCCGACGAATCTGCCGGGGTCTCGTCGCGTCAGGTGTCCGCCCGTAGGGTTGCAGCATGAGCAGTTCTAGCCTCGCCGTTTCGGTTGGGCTGATGAGACGTAGTTGATCGTCAGCTGTCGGGTGGGCGAGTCGTTTTCGCTGCTTTGGCATGGTGAAGGCTTTCGCGGATCCGGCGCCGTCGGTGCGGATGAGGATGTCGGTTCCGTGCCGGTGGGCGTCGGGAATCTGCGCGAGGGCCTGGTCGAGCACCATGATGTGGTCGGTGGCGGTGTTGGCGCCGGCGTTGCCGGGCCGCAGCCGGCCGGACAGTGCCTCGCCGGTGTTGGCCAGGAAGCACAGCAGCGGGTGGAACCCGAAGCCGCCCTTGTAGGTGGGTGCGGCCTGCGCTCTCTCGGAGTGGCAGGTGACCAGTGTGGCATCAAGGTCCAGGACCAGACCGGGCAACATGCGTCCCGCGGCCCGGGCTGCGGGGATGCCCTCACCGTGCTCGGCGGCCTGCAGCCAGGCGACTTCCCGGGCCTGGGCGCGGGCCGCCCGCAGCGAAGCCAGTGCCCTCTCGTCGGTGTCGGCGAGCAGCCGCCAGGCTGTCGGTGTCGAGGCGATCGGGCCGAACACCTCTGCCTGGTCACGCAGGACGGCCAGGTCCGCGATGGCCTCACCGCCGTCGGCGAGCATCACCGCCAGGTCGGTGGCGATCCGGCCCGGGTCATGTCCGGTTCCGCGCGGCCGAAGTGGCCTGAGCGCGGCGGAGTACGCGGCGCTCAGCCCGGTGGCATCGGCGAGATCCGCCAGCAGTCGTGCCCCGGCATGACCGACCACCCCCGAGCCATCCGCGCTGACATGGATCTTGGGACGCAACCCGATAACCTGCACGTAGAAAGTGCCCTCCGCCTGGACCGACAGAACCCCTCAGCAAGGTTCATCGTCCCAGGTCAGGAAGGCACTTTCGCGTTTCCGCCTCAACAGCCGTCGTACTCAAGTGAAACGGCGAGGCTAGCGGTGGTTTGTTGACGGCGGATCGGAGCGGTAGAGGTCAAGAGGTCTGCCGGTGGCGACGGCGTCGAGCAGTGCCTGGAGTTCGCTGGGCGGAGGCTGGGCTCTCCAGGCCCGCCAGCAACGTTGCAGCATGTTCCAGGGCACCAGCCAGCCACGGACGGCCCGGATCGCCCGGGGCCAGCAGGGCAGTTGGGGCGGATGATGTTCTGTACCGCCCCCTCGCTGCCGCTTTTGACGGCGTGTCAGGCTCGGGCGTCGGGTCGACCGACGGTGGTGGCGGTGGGGTGAACCAGGTGTTCCAGCAGAAGCTGAACGCGCAGTCGACCAGGGTCTGGTGGCGGCGGATGGCGGTGTCGGAGCGGACCTGGAAGTCGGCCCAGCCGAGTTCGTCTTTGACCTGTTTGTAACTCTGCTCGACCCAGTGCCGCAGCCCATAGATCCGCACGATCTCAGCGAGGTCGGCGGGCAGGTAGGGCGAGTCGGCAACGCGTGGGGAGCCGGGTCGGGGCAGATCGGTGGCCAGGTACCAGGTCGCCTTCGCCGGCAGGGTGGCCGGGTCGGTGGTGGCCACGACCAGGCGGACGTTACCGTCCGGGCCCCACCAGCCGAGTCGGACTTCAGCGGCCCACCAGGTGGCAGCGTGTCCGTCGCGGAAGGTGCGCTCGATGCGTGTCCAGTCCCCGGGATGGTCGGCGTCGGTCCAGGTCAGAGTGTGGGCGGCGTCGACGGGGGTGTACGCGTCGGTGCCGTAGGACCAGGTGCCGTGCCGGGGTTTGAGGGCCATGACGAACGCCAGGCCAGCTGCGTGCAGGCCGGCACGGAAGCTGTCGTGGTCGCCGTAGGCGCAGTCGGCGGCCACCGCCCTGAAGACGATCCCGGCCGCCTTGGCCTGGGCAGCCAGGGCCACCGCGATCTGCAGCTTGGACTGGAAGCCCGGGTCCTTCTTCCCCTGCGGGAAGTGGTGGGCCGGGGTATAGGGGCGGGCGTGCACCGGGTAGTAGATGCGCTCGTCCGCCCAGCAGGTGGTCGCGGTAACGACGCCCCGGTCGACCTTCCCGACCGAGCCCAGGTACTGCTTGCCCACATGAGCAGTAGCACTGCCGGACTTGCGGTCACCCGAGTCGTCGATGACCAGCACCCCGCCCGGGTGTGGCCCGGTCGCCGGGTCGGCTACCAGCAGCTCCAGACGGCGCCCGTTGACCCGGTGGTTGTCCCAGGTCGACTC
Organism: Streptomyces sp. NPDC005402; assembly: GCF_040606575.1. Classification (NCBI taxonomy): domain Bacteria; kingdom Bacillati; phylum Actinomycetota; class Actinomycetes; order Kitasatosporales; family Streptomycetaceae; genus Streptomyces; species Streptomyces sp. NPDC005402. Next base: position 27,877 of record NZ_JBEXFB010000048.1, on the reverse strand, counting down.
CGAGAGGAAGAACTGCAGCCGCTGCACCGCCGCATGCTGGGCGCCGACCACCGGCTCGGTGCCGACGAGGCAGGTCAGTGTCTTGTTCCGGTCCCGCGGAAGCAGCAGCCCGGACAGATACTCGCGAAAGCCACGCCGCTGCGCCAGCGTCTCGAAGAGATCATCGAATCGGGCGGCGTAGGCTTCCAACGGACCGGGAGCAGGCGGGCATGGCAGCCGCTTCGTCATCTGGGACTCCACGAAGGCGAGTTGGAAACTCTCACCTCCGATCTACTACCGCTCCGATCCGCCGTCAACAAACCACCGCTAGCTACAGCGTGGCCCACGGACCGTAGCGCTCGGGTACATCCCGCCAGGCCACCCCGGTGCGGAACTTCCACACGATCCCGTTGAGCACCGTGCGGTCGTCCAACCGTCTCCTGCCACGCAACGACTCGGGCAGCAGCGGCCGGACGAACTCCCACTCCGCATCAGACAGTTCATGACGACGTATCACCCGACCATAATCCACCACGCAAGATCATTTGAAGACACCGCCTAGTAGGACTCCGTTAGGTCTGTCCCGATCTTGGCCTTGAGCGTGACCCGCTGGGCAGGGGTTGATGGCAGGTTGCGCAGACGCCGGTCCAGCACCTCAGGACGTTCTGGAGGGTGTCGAGGACCTGGTAGAGACTGAGACCGGTCCGGGCACTTTTGGGGCCAGGCGCTGTTCGGTGAGGAAGGCGTGGGCGGCGGTCACGAGGGTGACGTGGTGGTGCCAGCCCGGCCAGGAACGCCCCTCGAAGTGGTCCAGGCCCAGGCCGTGCTTGAGCTCGCGGTAGTCGTGCTCGATGCGCCAGCGGACCTTGGCCAGACGGACCAGGTCGGCGATCGGGGTGTCGGCCGGCAGGTTGGACAGCCAGTAGTCGGTCGGCGCCTCGGCGCCGGCGGGCCATTCGGCCAGCAGCCAGCAGTCGGGCAGGATGCCGTCCCACCAGCCCTGCCCGGCTGAGGCGGCGGCCCGGATCGGCCGTTCGACGGCCTTGCCCGCGGGGCGGACGCGTATGGCGGCGAAGCGGGAGCGTAACTCCCCCCGCGAGCCATTTCGCCAGGTCAGGGGCGTGAATGCCTCTTGCCCGAGGCCGGTGGCCAGGGCAGCCACTGAGGGTGCGGCTTGGCGGTAGCGAGGCTGAGGCCAGCAGCCGATCGGCCGGTTGCGGTCCGGGGCCACGGGCCGGACGTCGAAGGGGTGGGCTGTCACATCCGCCCGGACAGCCAAGACGTAGGCGAGTTGACGGTCGGACAGTGCGGCCCGCAGGTGAGCGTTGGTGCCGTAGGCCGCGTCGGCCACCACGACCGGCGGCCTCATGCCCCAGCCTGCGAGCGTGTCGAGCATGTCCAGGGCAAGGCGCCACTTCTCGCGGTGCGTGACGTCCGCCGGGATGCGGGCGAGGCCCCGGCGAACCGTGTCCGACGCCCACTCCCTGGGCAGGAACAGCCGCCATTGCAGCGGGCAGGACGCGGTATCAGTCGCGGCGTGGACGCTGACCGCGACCTGGCAGTTTGCCCTCTTGCCCAAGGCCCCGCAGTACTGCGGGGCCACCCCGGCCGACATCCGGCCGTCCTTGGGCACGGACACGTCGTCGATCACCCAGGCCGTCGGGGTGATGAGCGACAGCATCCGCTCGCAGATCCGCCGCTGCACCGGCACCGGATCCCAGGTGGACTGGTTCACGAACTGCTGCAGGTTCTGTTCATTGCCGTCCGGCAGCCGCGAGGCCATCGCCTGGATCGACTTGCGGCGACCGTCCAGCATCAGTCCCCGCAGGTAACAGTCACCCTTGGCTCGCTGGTCCTTCCGCGGCACCGAGGCGAACACGTCAGCCATGAATAACGCCAACTTCGCCCGGACCCGGTTCACTTCATGTGCGTCCACACACCCACCCTGCTCCTGAACAGGCCCGGCAGAAAGACCTAACGGAGTCCTACTAGGCACCACCGTGCATCGCTCGAGTGAGCTCCACCCGTGACCGCAACGCGAGTTTACGGTACGTGCTCTTCAAGTACTTCTTGACGGTGTGAGGGCTCAGGAAGAGCTGTACCGCGATCTCGCCATCCCTCAAGCCCGAGGCAACGAGGTCTGCTATCTCGTACTCCCTGGGGCTCAGGACTCCCTGGATCCAAGTCCGTGCGTGAGTCGGTGACGGTGCGTCGACCCGGTTGTGGATGATCGTGATGATCATGTCGTCGTCCGGCAGGTGAACCGACCGTAGCCTCAGGCCGGTCTCCGGATCTACGCTCGGGCGCGCCGTACCGTCGCGAACATGTGCTGCTCCTTCGCGCGCCCTGGCCAGAACATCGTCGAAGGTCTGGTCCTCTGACAGCCCGGCGAGGACCTGCCGTGCCGCTGGATTCGCGGTGCGTTCCGCAGTGCGTGTGTCCGTCACGATGACCGGTTCGTCGATCAGCTCAAGGGCCGCGGACGCGCGCGCGAGCCGTCTGTCGAGCTCTTCAGCGACGTTGTTCCTCTCCATGGCCAGGCCGGACAGACGGCCGAGCGCCTCCATCACGGTCAGCTCCGCGAGAGCGAATCTGCCCTGGCTCGACGTCCGAGCCACGTTCAAGGTGCCTCGTACCTCTCCGGCCACGATCAGAGGTGCCTGCAACGTGTGGGCGATGCTGTGCAGGGCGAGCACCTGCCTGTAGAGGGGAAGCAGCATCCACTCGGCCGGCTCTGAGATCTCTGCTTCCGTCACCGCTGAACGACGTGTCAACACCGCCTGCAGCACAGGGTCCGAGTCGCGACCCTGATGTTCGTACCTGGCGAGGAAGTACTCGCTGACGCCATGCGCAAGCACGCTCGATGCCGCGTTACCGTCGCTGCCCAGGAGATACACGCCCGCGGCCTTTCCGGGGATGACGCGGCACATTTCCTCAAGGATCCTGGTCTGGATCTCCTCCTGCTCCCCACACATGCGTGCCTCGGCGGCGAACCGGAGCAGCGTGGTGCTCACCGAACCCTCCACACGGGGCGCCCTTCTGCGGCCGAGCCGCTGGTCGATGCCCGACGTACGACACCAGCTGCTGCAAACAGATCTCCCTGAGTACGCGCGAGATACCAAGGGCGGCGCCCGTCACGAGGCGCCGTTGGTGCCTGAAAGGTTTCGTGCGTCGTCATTCGCCTCTGTCGAAAGAACCCGATGTTCACTTGGTCCCCGGGAAGGCCGGCGCGTGGTGACCTCACCGCTCGCGCTGCTCCGAGGATCGACCCATGCGGGAGCAGGGTCAAGTCTGAACAGCCCCGCCGGCGCTGCGACGGAAGGTTGCGAAGAGAAGAGGACCCGTTCGGGTGACGCCGGCGCGTCTCGGTCTCCGTCGCACGCCTCGGTGGCCTCCAACGAGTACGGGTCGGCAGTACCTGCTCGGGGTCTGACGACGCGGGGTCGCGCGCAGCAACGCTGAGCCATGAGTTGCCCATGAGAGGAACCGACGGTGACGAAGATACGACCTCGCGACTTCCACAATCCCTACTCCGCGTACAGCTCGACTTTCTCGTCACTCGACGAAGTCATCGTCATGGCGCAGATAGGCATTCAGTACCTCCCAGGAACTGATGCGAAGGACGTGCATGAGCGGCTGCAGGGGGCCTTGGCAGCAGAGTCCCGTGTCTATCAGGCCGAGGCCGGACGCCATGTGGACGCAGCCGGCCGCGCCAACGAGGTTTTCATGACCTACTGGACCTCCGACGAGGATTACCAGCGATGGCGTGCGGAGCACCCGCTGGAGTCCTGGGCGCCGAGCTTGGTTGAGCGAGGCATCGGCCTGTGGGTCGAGACGATTCAGGTGCCGGCGCGCCGACTGGAGACGTCCTTTTCGACCGAGGACGTCCGATGGGGTATCGCCGAGAGTCGATCGACGCAGCTCAACCCGTTCCACTCCTACTTCGGGTCGATGCGCGACCGTATCCACGACGCCGAGGACGGCGGCCTTCCGGTGACCGTCCAGGACGTCTCATTGGGTGCTGTGACTTCGCTTGACCGCCATATCTGGTTCGAGGTGCCGGAAAACGCCTGCTTCATCAGGTCGCCTCAAGGTTGGCGGCACTGTCCCGATGCAGAGCGCGACTGGTTCGAGGAGCGGATGCTCCCCGTCTATCAAGCAGGGGTCGACTACCTGGTGGACAACCCCCTCACGACCGGGTGTCTCAGTATCCGCAAGCTCGACGTCGACTTCCCGGCCGGATCGCAGGTGCAGACGTCCTCTCTGGCTTGGTGGCAGTCGCTGGCGCACCTCGAGGCATGGGCCCATGAGCATCCGACTCATCTTGCGATCCTGAAGAGCTTCGGTGAGCTGGCGGCGCACTTCGCGCCAGACGTCACCGTGGTGCTCGGTCACGAGGTCTATGTGGTGCCGGAGGGCGGCGCCCGAGCCGAATACGTCAATTGTCACGACCGTACCGGCCTGCTGCCGTTCTTCGGCCATCTGAGCACCGCTGAGTCCCGTCCCATTACCCGTCACTGAGCGGTCCGGGTCCCTGGCCGAAGGTAAGACACGAGGTCGAACACGATCGTTGACTACGAAGTCGGCGGAATGCATGTTGCCAGGCTGCAGCCCGGGAGTGAGTCGTCGACTCGGTCAACTCCGGTGCTCTCGTGCACGGCGGACTCCAAGGTGCACATGGCCGGAGCGCCCGAGGCGCGAGGCTCCGAGGAGTGCCGGGCGGCCTTCGGGTTCCTGCTCGAAGCCTGGCCCGACCAGCAGTTCGACATCCAGGAGATCGTGGCCCACGACGGGGGCTACGTGTGCCGCTCGATCCTCACCGGCACCCTGGCCAAGCTATGGAACCTGGGCAGCACGGTGGTCGAGCAGCGCGGGCAACGCGTGAGCTTCGGCATCCTCGACGTCATGACGTGCCGCGAGGGTCTGATCGTGCGCAAGGAGGTCTGGCTCGACGGCAGGGCGATGACGGCAGCGCTCATGTGAGGCGAAACCGCGAGGTTTGGTCGGTATCCGCACGCACCCCAGAGGTGTACGAACGAGGGTTGACCTAGGTCTTCGCCCGGCCTGAGCGAGGTCGGGGCTCGCGAGCGGCCAGCCAGGCGCTTGCCCCCCACGGGGCCGGCTCTCGAGTCGTTGTCCAACGCCGTTCACCATCCGGGTCTCGGTGGATGGTGGGTCCACCGTGCTCGAGTCAGTACGAGCGGTGAACTCCGCTCGGTCACGACTGCCACGCATTGCTTGATGAGAGGACGTTCACCCATGCAGAACCCGCGCCCCGCTCGACCAGATGTGCACCACGGAGTGTTCACGACTGCCACGCACTGGGGGAGGTATCGAGTCGTCGTCAAGGGCGGGGAGGTCCGCTGGATCTCACCCCTGGACGACCCGGAGCCGGCCACGATCGGCTACCGCCGAACGAGCTATGACCAAGGTCGAGGTCGTGTCCTTCGTCCCATGGTTCGGACCAGCTACCTGCGGAACAGGGATACGCCCGCGCGACGACGGGGCGACGACACCTTTACACCTGTCTCGTGGGAGCGCGCGCTCGACCTGGTGGCAGAAGAGATCAAGCGCGCCCACAACACGCGCGGGCCCAGCTCGATCTTCGGAGGTTCCTACGGGTGGGCAAGCGCTGGGCGCTTTCACCATGCGCAAAGTCAGGTGCATCGCTTCCTCAACGTGGCAGGTGGCTACACGCCTTCGACCGACAGCTACAGCTTCGCCGCCATGGCGCGGATCGTCCCGCACGTGCTCGGCACCTCAGCCAACGAGCACTTGCTGTCCGTCCCGACGTGGGAGGAGATCGCGGAGCACGTCGACCTCCTCCTGGCCTTCGGTGGCCTTCCTGCCAAGAACGCCCAGGTCAACCCCGGCGGGGTACACGTGCACCGGTCGCGCTCGGGCCTGCGGATGTGCGCCGAGGCCGGCGTCGAGCTGGTCAACATCAGTCCACAGCGGAGCGACCTCGACATCGACGATGCGCAATGGGTCCGCGTCAGGCCCAACACAGACACCGCTTTGATGCTGGCCCTGACCTACGAGGTGTGGGCCGCCGGCGACCACGATGCCGAGTTCCTGCGGGAGTGCTGCGTGGGGGCCGAGGATCTCGTGGCCTACCTGTCCGGGGCTCTGGACGGCGTAGTCAAGGACGCGAGCTGGGCGGCCGAGGTGTGTGACATCCCTGACGCCACCATCCGTGACCTTGCGCGCCGGATCGTGGGCGGCCGGACGTTGATCACAGTGAGCTGGTCCATTCAGCGCGGTGACCATGGCGAGCAGCCCTTCTGGGCCGCCATTGCTCTCGCCGCCATGGCCGGTCACCTGGGTCGGCCCCAGAGGGGGGTCGCGCTCGGGTTCGGCACCCACCACAGCACCGGCGCGCGTCAACGCAGGCTTCCGGTCGCCGCATTCCCGCAAAAAGTGCGTGAGCTTCCCGAGATCGCGCCCATCCCGGTTGCTCGCATCGCCGACATGCTGCTGGGTCCTGGGCAGGAGATCGACTTCGACGGCCGCCGCGTGACCTTTCCCGACATCGACCTCGTCTACTGGTGCGGGGGAAACCCGTTCCATCATCACCAGGACCTCAATCGCCTGGTGGAGGCCTGGCAGCAACCCCGTACGATCATCGTGCACGAGTCCTTCTGGACCGCCACCGCCAAGCATGCCGACATCGTGCTGCCAGTCTCCACCTATCTCGAACGCAACGACGTGGCGTTCGGCCGCCACGAGTCTCACCTCTCTGTCATGCACGCCGCGGTAGACCCCCCGGGAGAGGCACGCGACGACTATGCGGTGTTCGCGGACTTGGCAGACCGGCTTGGATTCCGCCGCGAGTTCACCGAAGGTCGGTCTGCCGATGAGTGGGTGCGGCATCTCTACGACACCACGCGAGACGGCCTGGCCGCTGCCGGCATGCCGATTCCTGACTTCCCGACCTTCTGGGCCGCCGGCGAGGTCACCATTCCCCTGCCGGAGCCCGATCGGCGGGCCGACCCGTTGGCGTTGTTGCGTGAGGACCCGATGCGAAACCCGTTGGCCACGCCTTCCGGCAAGGTTGAACTGACCTCGGCGACGATCGAGTCCTTCGCCTACGACGACTGTCCGGGACACCCCACCTGGCTCGAGCCTCAGGAGTGGTTGGGCTCGACGGTTGCGGAGCGCTTCCCCCTGCACCTGCTCTCTCCGCAGCCGCGAACCCGTCTACACAGCCAGTACGACCAAGCAGACCACAGCGCTGAGTCCAAGGTCCGGGGACGCGAGCCGATACAGGTGAACCCCGACGACGCGACAGCCCGCCACATCCGCGCGGGTGACGTCGTTCGGGTCTTCAACGACCGTGGTCAGTGTCTCGCCGGTGCGGTGATCGATCCAGGAGTCCGCAGCGGCGTCGTCGTGCTCCATGCCGGAGCGTGGTACGACCCCATCGAGCCTGGTGGGCTCGACGCGCACGGCAACCCGAACGTGCTCACCTTCGACAAGGGCACCTCGAAGCTCGCCCAAGGCCCAAGCTCAGGAACGGCGCTTGTCCAGGTCGAACGCTTTGACGGACCACTCCCGCCAGTGCGGGCCTTCGACCCTCCTGCGCAGGACACCTAGTAGAACTCCGTTACGTCCGAACTCTCGGGCAAGCCGGAGTGCCGGACACCCGCCCGGCACTCCGGTCACCACTCCGTGGGGCTCATACGGTTTCACCGGCAGCGACGGGCGCCTCGGACCGCGCGAGCACCTCGCGCACCGCGTCGGCGAGCGCGGGAGCCGCGTTGGCGTCGGCATCGGCGATCCCGACGCCGTAGCGGAACCGCACGGTGGAGCCCTGTTCGATGGTCAGCTCCTCGCTGAAGAACGGTGCGGGGTTGAGGCAGGCGAACTCCTCTGTACGGGCGAACCACTGCGGCGGGTGGTTGGGGTTGGCTGCGTCGTCGACCATGAGCACCAGCGACTCGGCGTCCGTCTCGTCGTGGCGGCCCGCGAAAGCCATCCACTGCATGCGCCGCCCGCGGACCTCGTCGCCGCCCAGGCCTTCCTCGGTCACGAACTGACCGCCGGTGAACGAGCGTGGCCCCCGCCAGAACAGGCCGCCGTAGCCGGCGTTCTCCCGTCCCTTGGTGGTCGGCGATCCCATGGCGACGTCCGTTCCGGAGACGTTCGTCATCTGCGTCTCGAACGTCAACGCCCAGGCGTCCGGGGAGATCAAGTGCGCCCGCAGCGTCCTGCGTTCCGTGAAGAACAGCGCGCCGGACTGGGTGGTCCAGTCCAGGTCGTGAGCGACGGTTGCCGTATCGGCGTCTCGGTTCATGGCGACGATACGGCGGTGCGCCTGGGTTCCGTTGTTCTCCAGCTGGACGTAGAAGCGTCCGTGGATGTACGTGGGGCCGCCCCAGAAGTTCTCCTCGCCCACGTGGGGCAGGGACCATGCGATGCCCTTGTGCCATACGTGGTCGTGGGGACGGAACAGGCTGACCACCTTGCCGGCCCGAGTGCGCAGGGGGTGGATGTAGGGCTTGGGCGACTCCAGTTGAACGGTGTCCGGCTGGTAGATGTAGCGGAACAGCTCGGTGTCGCCGTCTCGGACTGTTACGGAGGCACCGAGGTCGTGGCGGATTGCAAGAGCGTTCATACGAGGACTTCCTTGATGGGTTCCCAGGGCACGGCGCCGCCGTCCATGCTGAGCGTGAACGGGTCGTCGCCGGTCAGTTCCCCTGCGGCAATGGGGACTCCGCGGAAGGCCGAGGCGTATGTCGCCGCGGCGAACTCCAGGGTGCGGCGCGCCTCCGGCAGGCAGACGCCGGGTTCCTGACCGGCGTCCCAGGCGTCGAAGATCGCCTCGATCTGGCTCCTGTGTCCGCTCGTGATGTCCGGCCCGTGAGCGTCGGCCCAGAGGGGCGCGAGCTCTTCGTGGCCGGGTGCCGGGGTGAATCGCCAGTGCTCCTCGCGGTAGCCGTAGAGGTGCTCCAGTTCGACCGTGGCGTACTCGAAGTCGAAGCGCAGGCGGGAGGTCTCCCGCGGGGAGAGCAGGGAGTTGACGACCGTGGCGAGGGCTCCGCCCGCGAACCGGACGGCGGCGATCGAGACGTCCTCGGTGTCCGTGGGCCGCGCCTGGCGGTCGGCGAGTGCGGTGATCCGGGACCAGGGGCCGAGCACCGACAGCATCAGGTCGAACTGGTGGATGCCGTGTCCCATGGTGGGGCCGCCGCCTTCGACGTCCCAGCGTCCCCGCCACGGCACCTCGAAGTACTCGTCGGGCCGGTACCACAGGGTTTCGCAGGTGGCGACCAGTGGCCGGCCCAGTACGCCGGAGGCCGCCAGTCGGCGCAGGCGTACGGCCGCCGCCCCGTACCGGTGCTGGAAGACCGTCAGGACCCTGGAGCCGGTCTGTTCCTGCACCGCGGCCAGTTGGTCCATCTCGCGCAGGCTCAGCGCGGTCGGCTTCTCCACCAGTGCGGTGACGCCTGCCTGCATCACCAGGGATGCCAGGGGTGCGTGGGTCTGCGGTGGCGTGCAGATGTGCACCAGATCGAACTCATCGCTCTCCAGCAGGTCCTTCGGGTCGCTGAAGACCTGCGGCGCGGAGAATCGGTCGGCGAACTCAGCGGCACGTGTCCGGTCGACATCGGCGACGGCGACCAGCTGTGCACGTGCGGAGAGTTCGGTGAGGGCTTCGGCGTGGGCGTGGGCGATACCGCCGGTGCCGATGATGGCCACGCGGTACGGCGGCCGGGAGCTGGGCATGGGTGGTTTCTCTCTCTTGGATTTCTGACTCGCTTGACGCGGGCTCTCCCCGGGGCCGCGGGGGGAGGGGAGGGGCCACGGCCCCGGGAGGAGAGGTCACTTGGCCGCGTCGATCTCGCCCTGCAGCTCCTTGATGAAGGCCTTCGCGGCGGCTTCGGGCGAGGTCTTCTTGAAGTAGACGTCCTGGCTGTAGCGCTGCAGCTCCGGCTCGATCCCGCTTCCGCCGTTGGGCGTCACGACCGGCGACTCACCCGGCGTCACCGCGTTCATGTAGTCGACGGCCGCCTTGTCGGTCCCCGCCAGACCCGAATCGAGGTGCTGGAGCATCTTCTTGTTCGCGGGGATTCCGCGCTCCGTCTTGAGGATGTCCGCGGCCGCCGGGTCGTTGAGCAGGAAGTTGACGAACTCGGCGGCTTCGGCCGGGTGCTTGCTCTGGCTGGAGACCGCCCAGTACATGGAGGGCTTGAGGAAGTTTGCCTTCGCGGTGCCGACGTGGGGCATCTGGAGCAGCTTCAGTTGCGCGCCGGTCGCCTGCTGCAACGCGGTGACCTGCGTGTTGTAGGCCCCGGCCATGGCTGCCTTGCCGGTGGCGAAGCTGCCGGCGGTGATACCGGCGGTCTGGTCCTCGACCATCGTCGAGGCCTTGACACTGGCCCCGGAGGAGATGAGGTTCAGCCCGTACTTCCACATGTCGACGAGCGCCTTGGGCTTGAGCGTGACGTTTCCGTCCTTGCCGAAGACGTTGCCGCCCTCCTGACGGGCCCAGTACTTGAGACTGCCGGCGTCGAAGCCGGGGGCGCCGGCCGTACCGTGGATCTTGCCGCCGCTCTTGTCCGTCAGCTCCTTCGCGACCTTGGCGTAGTCGTCCCAGGTCCACGTCTTGTCGTCGGGGAGGGCCACGCCGTACTTCTTGAACAGGTCGGTGTTCACGACGACGGACATGACGCCGATACCGACGGGAAGCGCGTACTGCGTACCGTCGACCTGTCCGGTGGCGAGGGCGTTGGCGTCGAACTGCGAGGTGTCGAGGAACTTCTTGGCCTGGCCGAGGTCGTACAGCGCTCCCCGGTCCGCGTAGGACGCGAGGTAGAGCTCGTCCATCTGGACGACGTCGGGCGAGTCCTTGGCGGCGGTGGTCGTCGCGAGCGCGTCCCAGTAGCCGTTCCAGTCCTTGTACTGTCCCTTGATCTTGATCTTGGGGTACTTCTTCTCGAACGCGGCGATGGCCTCGTCGGTGAGCTTGGCGCGGGCGTCCGCTCCCCAGTAGGTGAGGCGGAGGGTGACCGGCTTGTCGCTGAGCTTGGCAGGGGTGTCGGTGCCGCTTCCGGAGCAGGCTGTGAGTACGAGCGAGAGTGAGGCGACCGCTCCGATCGCGACGCGTCTGAAGGGGCTGGCGTGCATGTGGTTCTCCTGTGCGTGATGTGTGGGTGTGTTCTGTGGCCGCGGTGCTCCCGAGCGGTCATGACCCGGTGCCTCCGCAGGTCCGGCTGTGGCCCTCGCGGTTACTTGCCGCCGGTGGTGGCGATGCCTCGAAGGAGGAAGCGCTGTCCGGCGAGGAAGACGAGGAAGACGGGAACGAGCGACACGACGCTCATGGCGAAGACCGAGCCCCAGTCGGTCGCGCTCTGCTGGTCGACGAAGGTGCGCAGCGCGAGCGGTGTCGTGTACTTGTCCGGATCCGTGAGGTAGATGAGCTGGGTGTAGAAGTCGTTCCAGGTCCAGATGAAGGTGAAGATGGCGGTGGTCGCCAGCGCCGGGACCATCAGCGGCAGGATGACGTGGAAGAAGATCCGCGCGTGCCCGGCGCCGTCGATCCGTGCGGCCTCGTCGATCTCGCGGGGGATGCCGCGGATGAACTGCACCATCAGGAAGATGAAGAAGGCGTCGGTCGCCAGGAACTTCGGCACGATCAGGGGCAGGAAGGTGTTGACCCAGCCGAGCTGCGAGTACAGGACGTACTGCGGAACGATGATCACGTGGACGGGCAGCATGATCGTGACGAGCATGATGGCGAACCACACGCGCTTCGCCTTGAACTCGAGCCTGGCGAACGCGTAGGCGGCCAGGGAGCAGGCGAACAGGTTGCCGAGGATCGCGCCGGTCACGACGATCAGCGAGTTGATCAGATAGTGGCTGAACGGGTGGGAGAAGGCGTTCCAGCCGTTGCTGTAGTTCTCCAGCCGCAGGTGCGTCAGGGTGAGCCCGGCACTGCGGAAGATCTCGCTGTTCGGGCGCAGGGAGCTGACGACCATCCACAGGACGGGGTACAGCATCATCAACGCACAGGCGATGAGGAGGATGTGCTTGAGGAGAGCGCGGATCCTGCGCTGTCCGCGGCGCCCGTGGGAGCGGGCGACGGTCGGCGTGCGGGGTACGGCTGCGGCGCGGTCAGTCATCGTAAAACACCCAGTACTTTGAGGCCCAGAAGTTGACGGCGGTGAAGAGCGCGACGATGAGGAGGAGGACCCACGCGAGCGCGGACGCGTAACCCATGTCGAAGTGGCCGAACCCCCGCTGGTAGAGGTACAGCGAGTAGAAGAGGGTGGAATCGGCAGGACCTCCGGTGCCGCCCGAGACCACGAAGGCCTGCGTGAACGTCTGGAAGGCGTGGATGATCTGCAGCACCAGGTTGAAGAAGATGATCGGTGTCAGCAGCGGGATCGTGATGCTGCGGAACTGGCGCCAGCGCTTCGCGCCGTCGACGGACGCCGCCTCGTAGAGGGAGGTCGGAATCTGCCGCAGGCCGGCGAGGAAGATGACCATGGGGGCGCCGAACGTCCAGACGTTCAGGACGATGAGGGTCGACAACGCGGTTCCCGGCTCGGAGACCCAGCCCTGTCCGTGAACGCCGAACAGGCCGAGGCCCTTGTTCACCAGACCGCTTGTGCCGAAGACCGTGCGCCACAGCACCGCGATCGCGACGCTGCCGCCGATCAGTGAGGGCAGATAGAAGACGGAGCGGTAGAAGGCGAGGCCCCGCACTCCCTTGTCCATCAGCAGCGCCAGTCCCAAGGCCAGCGCCAGTTGCAGCGGGACGGAGACCAGGACGTAGGTGAACGTCACCTGGAGCGACTGGTGCAGACGCTCGTCATGGAGCATCCGCGTCCAGTTGTCGAGTCCGCTGAACTGCGGCGGCTGCAGCAGGTTGTACTTGGTGAAGCTGAGGTAGAGCGAGGCCAGCATCGGGCCGAGAGTGATCCCGAAGAGCCCGACGAACCAGGGCAGAAGAAAGAAGAACGCCGCCTTGTTCTGCTGTCGCGCGCCCTGTTGGGACCCGCGCAGCCGGCGTAGTTCATTGATGGAGCTCACGGCACTGCTCCCTTGAGCGGCGGCATCGGAAACACAGTGGTGCGGGACCGTCCCAGGTCCCGCCCTCCCGCAAAAAGTGATCGTTCACCCTGTGGGTTGCGAGGACCATAGTGAACGATCACTTTTTCCGTCAAGAGTGTGTACTCTCTGACTTCCGGAAGGTTGGCAGAAGGTGGGGGCAAGCGGATGGACGGCGCTGACACGGCGCGACGACGGCCGACGATCACAGACGTGGCACAGCTGGCCGGGGTGTCACCCCAGACGGTGTCGCGGTATCTGCGGTTCAACGGCGGGCTGAAGCCGACGACCCTGGAACGCGTGGAGAAGGCGATCCGTGAACTGGACTACCGCCCCAACCTGGTGGCGCGGTCCATGCGCACGCGCAAGACCGGCAGGCTGGCGATAATCATGCCCGCCATGGCCTTCAACCCCTCACGCATGCTGGCGGGAGCCAGCGCGACGGCACAGGCCGCAGGATACTTCGTGGACGTCGTGAGCGCCGGGGGCGGCATACGGGCCAGGAGCGAGCGCCTGCTGGAACTCGCCGACTCGGGACAGTTCGAGGGCATGCTCTCCCTCGCCCCCGTACTCCCCTCGGTGGAGAACCAATTGCACCAGAGGACGACCGTGGTGATCTCGGCCGATTTCGACGACGAGATGCGCGTCATCGGAGAGTTGGCTGACGCCAGGCCCCTGGCTCAGATGATCGAGCATCTGGCAGCACTTGGCCACACCCGGTTCCTGCATGTGGCCGGCGACGCGCAGTTCGCCTCCGCGCGAGCGCGCAAACAGAGCTATCTGGACACGATCGAACACCTCGGCCTCGAGTCGGTCGGGGTCTTCGACGGCGACTGGTCCGGCGAGTCCGGCATCGAGGCGATCCGGTCGCTCCCGAGCCGTTCGCGACCGACCGCGGTGATCGCGGCCAACGACCTCGTCGCCGCCGGCGTCGTCCGCGGCGCCCGGGAACGCGGCTGGGACGTGCCGGCCGACATCAGCGTGACCGGCTGGGACAACGTCGGCGTGGGTCAGTTCATGAACCCGTCCCTGACCACCGTCGACGTGGACCTCGAACGGCTCGGCAGCAAGGCCATGGACAAGCTGATCGCGGGTTTGAGGCACACAGCGACCGTGTCGGCTGAGGTATCCCTGTTCCGCGTCATCTGGCGGGAGTCGACGGCCGAGCCGCCTGCGACAGGGCGACCCAGCCGCAGGCGGTGACCAAGGGCGGGCACCGCCGCCGGAGGAGCGGTCGCGGGGCAGCCGATGTGCTTCCCCTGCCTGACCGGCCGTCCGGCCCGCTCTGAGGAGCGAGCCGGTGCGGCGGCGTGCGCCACCGGGCCGGAGTTGGCCCGGGCCGGCAAGGCGTACTCCTCCCACGCGATACGGACCCACGCGAGCACGGTGTCCCGCGAGCCGGCAGGCTTCCACGGGTTGGGGCGCGGCAGTCGGTTCGGCAGGTCACCCGCCTTCGACCACGACGCCCACCAGCAGCGCAACGCCGTCGGGCGGTCCATCAACCGCTGAAGCGGTGACGTGACCCGCGGCACCGGTGCATCAGTTCTCGTATACGTCGAGCCGGCCGCACATTCCGAACTTCCCACGAACAGCGGGCTGTTGGGATCTCACGACGGCATCGGCGAGGTGGGGACACTCTCCCCGCTCCAGCGAGTCGAGCTGCACCCCGGTGGCCGCGGCGGCGGCCTCGGCGCCCCGGCGCCACCGCTCGCGCCACTCTTCGATACGCGGCCGCACGAGCGCGGCGGCGGCCCGGTGGAACGCGGCCAGGGCCTCGGGCCCCTCGGCCTCGCGCAGTGCCCGGTAGCCCTCCAGGGCGAGGTCCCGGCGGGCCCGGGCGACGCGCTCCTGCTCCTCCTCGGGCGCATCGGGCGGGATGACGGTGGCGCGTGCGTACGCCTCCGGATCGATCAGGTACTCCGGGGGCAGCGTGAGGACGGCGTCCCCCGCCTCCGGCAGCCCGCTGTTCTGCATCAGCACGGTGATCCTCAGATCACCCTCGTTGACCAGCCGGTGGATGGTGCCGGGCGTGAACCAGGCGACCGTGCCGGCCCGGAGCGGGGTGACCTCGTATCCGGATGTGGTCAGCGTCTGCACGGCACCGCGTCCGCCGGTGACGACGTAGGCCTCCGAACACGCCAGGTGCATGTGAGGAGTGCCGCCGCATCCCCCGTCGGCGGCAGGCCAGTCGTACACCGACACGTGTGAGATGGCGACGCCCCCAGGCAATCCTGTGTTGGTTGCAGTCATGTGCGCGCGCATTCCATTTCGTGAGACAGTAAGCGATTTCTCTATTCTCAGTGAATTTACATGCCCCTCACGCGCCGGGTCAATATTATGCTTAAAATCGAACCTCGCTGACAGAGCGGCAAGGAGGATGATGTGAACAATGGATTGGCAGGCAAGAGTGTTTACGCGTTCGGTGACAGCATTGTGTACGGACACGTGTATCCGCGCAGTTTTGCGGACATCGTCGCCGAGCAGGAGAGCATGACCCTCACCAAGTTCGCCCGAAATGGTGCCACCATCGGCGCCGACCCTCATGCCTCCGGTGGGCAAATACGTGCGCAGGTCGAGGATGCGCCCGACGTCGCGGCCGACTTCGTCATCTTCGACGGAGGCACCAACGATGCGCAGTCGATCTACCGGGATCGGGCGTATGACGTCGGCACTTACGCGGAAGAGCTGGAGAGGACATTGAAGACGATGAAGCGGAAATGGCCGACCGCTCGCATCGCGTACGTCGCAGCCCACAAACTCGGCTCGCGGGACTGGGACATTCAGGTAGCCCTGCGCAAGGTGACCTTGCAGGCCTGTCGGCAGTGGGATGTCGCCATTGCCGACGTTTTCGGGGAGACCGCGTTCGACACCCGCGATGATGCTCACCGGGCGAAATACACATTCGACGACCTGGTCGACGGTCTTCCTGGTACAGAGGGATCGGGAACGCACCCCAACATGGCCGGTATCACCGCATTCTATGTGCCGGTGGTAACCGCCGGACTGCAGCAGATTTCATCACGTTGATCGATGCGCGGAAATCAGGTCTGCCGGGCCGGCGCCGGCCCGACAGACCTGATTTTATCTTTTCAGGGCCGATATTATTGGCCGTACGCGGGTCCGCGTGCGATCCGGACGTCGTCCACGTGCACCGACCCTCGCTCACCCCCGTTCGAGTACCAGGCGATCTTCGCGATCCCCTGCATCGAGGTGCGGAACGTGGCGTCGGTCAGGATGCGCTCGCCGTCGATGTCCAGATCGAAGCGCTGGTTCACCGTGTCCACGGTGAGCGTGACCCGGTACCACTTGCCGTTGGTGTACGTGCCGAGCACAGTGTCGGTGGTGCCCTGATAGGCGTGGATCTGGCCGCGGGCGAAAGCGACGCTGACGGCCTGGACGCCGCTGGAGTTGTACACGTACGGCAACCCGAACCAGCCGGCTTGCGTGTCGTTGCGCATAACCTGCGCGTCGATGGTCACCAGGCCCTGCAGCGGGGTGCTGAAAAGCCGGGCGAGGTTCGTGCCGTCTGTGCCGCCGCCGTCGACGGTGCGGGTCAGGCGGACGCTCTTGTCGGTGGCGGACGGGGTCTCCACCACGGAGATGTCGTTATTGGTGGAGATGACCCGCCAACCGTTCGTCCCGTTGGCGAGCGTCCCGGTGGGCCGGCTGTCGAAGGTGTCCGTGAAGGCGATGTTGGGCGCTCCGCGTTCGAAGGCGCCGATCTCCGGAGCGCTCCCGAGCGGCACCGTGGCGCCGGCGAAGTCGAGGCCACCGTTGTTGGCGACGGTGGCGCCGGCGTCGACGAAGGGGGACCCCGCCTGGAGTGCGAAGTTGGCCGCGGTGTCGGGTCTGGGACCGTTCTCGTCGCCGTAGGGTCCGGTGACGGCGGCGTTGACGAACAGCGGGTTGCCCTTCTTGGGCGTCGTTTCGGGCACGCTGGTCAGCGTGTCCGAGTACCCGTTGTTGGTGTAGACGATGCTCGACTCGAGCCTGAAGGTGGCGTCCTTGGTGGAGCCGAACAGGTTGTTGGTCAGCGTGGCCTTGCCGGGGCCGGTGACACCGCCGTCCACCATGGCCGCTGCGGCGGTGTTGTAGAAGGTGTTGTTGTAGATGTCCGCCGTCGTGCCGGCCGACTGCGACAGGTGAAGGGTCCATCTGCTGCTGCCCGTCACGACGTTGTAGCGCACGATCACGCTGCCGAACTTGACCGCGGAGTTGCACGCACACAGCAGGATGCCGTCGCCGTTGTCGTGCAGGTAGTTGTACTGGAACAGTTGGTTGGTGGTGCCGATGTCGGGGTCCAGGGCGTTCTGGTCAGCGCCGCCCGCCGCCAGGTGGGTGCCCATGATCTCGTTGTGCTGGACGGTGACGTTGTCGGCCATGTTGGTCTCGACGCCGGAGACGCCGACCCGGTCGATCACGTTGCCTTCGAGGAGTCCGCCGCGCACACCGGTGAGGTAGATGCCGTTGCAGCCGTAGGGGGTGTTCGCCTGCGTGATGTAGTTGCCGCGGAACGTGACGTTGGTGTACGGGGTGAAGGCGGGGTCGGTGGCCGTGGCGCGCTTGCCCCAGCCGGTGAAGACGGCGCCGGGGGCGTCACCGGCGTACTGCTTCGTGACGATCCCGCTGAACGAGGTGTTCTTGATCGTGGAGTTCTCCACGGTGATGTCGTCGAGCACCGTGGGGGCGCCGGGCGCGGTGATGTCCTGCACGCCGGTGAGGAACGCGATGCCGCCGGTGTCCTTCGAGCGGTCCCAGCCCTGCGCGAAGGTGATGCCCGGCTTGTTGCTCGCTGTGCTGCCGCCGACCCACTTGACCTCGCCGGTCACGTCGTGCACGTCGACCGAGTCGATCACGAAGTGGTGCAGGGTCTGCCCGTTGTCGCCATGCACGCCGATGCCGCGGAAGTCACCGAGCTTCGAACCGTCCGTCGTCCCCGTGGGCACCGCGTTGGATACGTCGAGGTTGCGGATCTCCCAGTACTGCTGGTTGTTCAGCCGCACCGCGTCGCCGACCGTCCCCTGACCGGCGATCTTCGGCTTGGCACCCGTCCCGTAGCTGTCGATGGAGATCGGGGAGCCGTCGATACCGGACCCCTTCGGCCACAGTTGCCCGGTCCAGCTGTCACCGGCCTCGAAGCGAATGATGTCGCCGGGCTGGAACGTCGTCGAGTTGACCTTGGTCAGGGAGCGCCAGGGGGCGCTGCTGGTAGTGCCCGCGTTACTGTCGCTGCCGTTCGTGCTCACGTAGTAGGTGGTGCCCGCGGCGAAAGCCCGCTGCGCGGGGATGAGCACGATGGACGCGATCACGACGGCCAGCACGCACAGTACGGCGGCGGTCGATTGTGGCAGAAGTCTTCGATTGACGGTCATGGTCCTCTTCTTGTCGTCCGGGGTGTGGTCCTGGCTCCTGTCATGACGCCTGTGGCCGGGCCTGCGGGTAACGGCTCGGGGCCCGGACGGCCCCGGTCCGTGCGGTGGACGCACCAGCGAGTGCGCGACGACATCCGGGGGAGTCCGGGCGGACACGGCTCTTCGGGGGCCGGGCCCTGCGGAAGTTCCGGCACCTCGAACGCGGCGTGGCGCGAGTCCTCGTGGTCGCCGTTCTTCCGCCACCGCGGTTGGCCGAGAATCCTCATGTCTGCCTCTCCGGAAGTGTTCTGGAAAGCCTACGGGAAAACGTATTCCGCTCAGGGTGCCCAGCGGTTGTCAAGTGCGTCAAGGCTTTGAGCGGGCCGGCTCTGGTGGGCCGGTCTGACACGCGCGCCGTCGCTTCCGGCGCCCGTCGGGGGGCAGGCCCGGGGTTCGGGCCTGCCCCGCTCACGGTCTTGCTCGCTGCTCAGCCGGTCAGGCCACCTTCACCAGCTTCCACCGCTGGTTGCTGCTGCCGTTGGTGAACCACTGGTCGATGGGGGTGTTGTCGGTGGTCCCGGCCTTGGACACGTCGGCCTTGTACCCGTTCGAACGGGACTCGATGGTGTACGTGCCGCTGCCGGCCGGGACGATCAGCCACTGCTGGGTGACGCTCCCGCTGGGGGTCCCCACCTGCAACTGAGTGCCGGGCCAGGTGGATGCCGCGTTGACGTCGAGGGCCTTGCCGCTGGTCACACCCGTGACGGTGAGGTAGCCACCGCTGGTGTAGGCCAGCTTCCACTGCTGGCTGCCGCTGTTCGCGTCGGTCTTCTGGACAACGGGCGTGCCGTCGCTGGTTCCACCGTTGTAGACGGTGAGCACCTTGCCGCTGCTCAGGCTGACGATCTTGTAGGTGCCGGACAGGTCGCTGACCGGTTCGTGGGTGATGGAGAAGTTGGAGTACTCGACGGGGTAGTAGCCGGCCGTGCCCAGGCCGGCCAGGCCCGCGCCGTAGCTCGCGTCGGTGACCGTGCCGACGGTGTCTCCGTCGATCTTGGCCGTGATGGTGCTGTCCTGGAAGGTCAGGGACAGCTTGTGCCAGGTACCCGTGCCGGGCGCGGTGACGGTACCGCCGGCGAGGGTGGTCCAGTTCCACGAGTTGTTGCCGGCGGTGTCGGTCTTCAGCAGCGACCAGGACCCGGTGTCGGACAGGCGCAGGTGATAGGCGTTCATCCCCCCGGCGCTGAACTTCGTCTGGGTGCCGACACGGCCCAGAAGCTCTGCGGAGCTGCCGCTCTTCTCCAGCAGTACATCGGAGCTGACCGTGTAGTTGCTCCAGCCGACGTCGCCCATGATGGTGTAGGGCTGGACGGCGTTCGAGGCCGGATACCACCAGATGATCGGCTTCTGCGGTGCCGTCTGGCGCAGGCACTGGCCGGTGCGGCCCCCGGTGCAGGGGGCGGCCTGGAACGCGCCGTTCATGGAGGCGAAGTACTTCGCCTCCTGCCCCGTGCCGTAGCCGGCGAAGGAGTCCGAGTACGGCATGACGAGCCGGTTGCGGGCGGGCGAGGTGGCCGTTCCGGCGCCCTGACCGGTGGTGGTGGTCACGGTGTAGACGTGACCGGGGTCCAGGGTGAGGGTGTACGTGCCGTTGGTCGCGGTCAGGTCACTGTTCCGCACCATGCGCGGGGTGGCGCCGCCGGACTGCGACAGATCCGTGGACCACACGTGCAGGGCCCCGCCGGGCAGACCTCCTGCCACGTTGAGGGTGACCGTCTGGGACGCGGTGGCGTCCATGGTCTCGAAGACGGTGCTCCAGGCGCTCTTGTCGGGCGCGGCGTAGCTGACGTAGCTGCCGTTGGCACGGTCGCCGCCGAGATAGCCGGAGGCGGAGTCGATGTACTTCCAGCCGGGTGAGGTGAACTGCGTGGTCTGGGCGATGGACCAGGCGGTGCGGGAGACGCTGTAGGCGCCGGACCACGGCTGGTTCGCGGTGACCAGGCCCTGGTCGTGGAAGTAGAGGTTCTGGTAGTCGGCGGCCAGCAGGGGCCAGTTGATGTACGCGCTCAGCTTGGCGTCGAGGTAGCCGCGGTTGATGGCGCGGGCGACCGGGGCCGCTCCGGTTTCGGCGTTCTCCGAGCCGTTCTCGCTGGCCCAGAGCTGCTTGCCCAGCGACTGGGCGTCGGCGGAGGAGGAGCAGGTGGTCATCGCGGACGCGTACGTGCAGGGGTAGTGCGCGCCGACGATGTCCACCGCGTTGTTCAGGGCGCTGTCGGTCTTCATGGCGGTGGCGATGTTCCAGTTGGTCTCATCGCTGCCGACCAGCTTGGTCGAGGTGTAGCCGTTCGCCGCCAGGGCGGACTTGAGCTGCTCGTAGAAGCCGGCGTTGTACGTCTTCTCGTTCCGGCCGCCGATGTAGTCGATGGTCAGGCCGTGCTGTTTGGCGCAGCCCAGCCAGTCGATCAGGTAGTTGATCCCGTCCGTCGAGTAGAAGCTGCCGTTCCCGATCCAACCGGGGGCGCCCCAGGCCAGGGCGAAGAGCTTGATGCCGGGGTTACGGGCCTTGGCCTGCTCCATCATCCACCACTCGTAGCCCGCGTCGCAGTCGATCTCGCCCCTCGCGTGCTCGAAGCTGGCCTCGGAACCGTCGGTGGAGTTGGTGTCGCCGCCGACCTCGACCTTGAGGATCTGCAGGGCCGCGCCGTAACCGGGCTTGAACAGGTAGTCCAGCACCTGGCTGCGCTGGGTGGCCGGGTAGTCGAACAGCAGGCGGCTGTTGCCGCCGCCACCGCTGATCGCTCCGACACCGTCGAAGGTGCGGCCGCCGCCGGCGCCGTCCACGGTGATCGCCGTGTCGGTGGCGGCATACGCCGGCGACACCGCTCGGCCGGTCAGCAGGGCCAGTGCCATGAGGAGGGCGGCCAGCGCCGCCAGCCGTCTGATGTGCCTGTCAGGCAGGCTCAAAGCATTGTGCACGGGGGCCTTCCTTGGGGGCGGTGCGGGTGTGTGACTTGCACTGAGACGCGGTCCTGGGCCCTGTTGCGTGGAATCGCGCGTGGCGGCAGGGGCCAGGCTGGGGAGGTCGTACTCGCATTGGGCTTGATCGGTCGACTGCGCATCGATCGCCACGGGGAAGCCGAGGCAGCTCGGGCAACCTCTGGAGTTTGCCGAAAGCCCAGATGTCTGTACTCGGAAACGGTCGGGAAATCGTATTCCGCGGGCAGTGTGGCCGTCTGTGACCGAAGGCGTCAAGGGTTTGTGCAGGGGTTCCTGGAGGTCCTGCGTGCGTCGGCCCTCCCTCCACCGGGCCGGACCCCGGCTGAGGGTCGGTTCAGGCCACGCGGATCGTCGTGCTGTCGCGCACCACGACCTGGCCGCGCATCATCAAGTGCTCCTTTTCCGCACGAGCCCTGAGCGCGAGGCGGACCGCTTCGGCACCCGCCTGTGCCAGCGGCAACGACACGGTCGTCAGCCGCGGTGTCACGTCGGTCGCGAGTTCGATGTCGTCGAAACCGGTCAGCGAGACGTCCGCCGGCACCGCCACTCCGGCAGCCCGGAAGGCGGACATCGCACCGATGGCGATGGTGTCGTTGGCTGCGAGCACCGCATGGGGCGGCTCCAGCCCTTCGGCGACCAGCCTCTGCGCCGCGTCGAATCCACCGTGGCGGCTCACCGCGCCATGCGAGCTCCGGATGTGTCGCTCCTCGACACCGCCGTCGCGGAGCCCGGCCATGAAGCCCGCGGTGCGGGCGGATACGTTCCCCCGCCCGCGGGCGCCGGCCAGGATCGTCACGTGCCGATGCCCCAACTCGGCGATGTGATGGGCGAGTTCCTTTGCCGAGCCGTAGTTGTCGAAGCTGATGGAGTCGAACGGCATGTCGGTGTCGCCGACGATCACCACCCGGCCGCCCTCGCGTTCGTAGCCGAGCAGCTCGTCGAGCAGGCGCCCGTCGAGCGCGTTCGCGTCGAGGCGGCTGGAGGTCAGGATGAGCGCACGGGGCCGGAGGGCACGCTGCAGCCGGACGGTTTCCAGCTGGCGCGCGGCGGTGCCGTGGGTCGACGAGACGGTCACGAACGCACCGGCGTCCCGCGCCTGCCGTTCCATCGCCGCGGCGACCATTCCCATCGAAGGGGTCGTCAGGTCGTCGCCGACGACCGCGATCGCGTCGTTCGCCCGCCGCATCGCCCGGGCCGAGGCGTCCGCGCTATAGCGCAACGCAGCCGCAGCGGCGAGGACCCGCTGCCGGTATTCCGCCGCGACCGTCCGGGAACTGCCGCCCAGGACTCGTGACGCAGTCGGCACCGACACGCCGGCAGCCGCCGCCACATCACGCAGAGTGACTGTCGGTCTGGCTGGATGAGGCATCGTGCGTTCCCTCCCGCTTGACGAGGCGAGCCGCCGTGGACGGTATCCGAGAATATCCGTGGCCGGCCCTCTACGGGATACGGCCGGTTTCGCCGATCGCGGTTCCGTAAGGCGCGCGCCCAGGGCGACATATCAGAAGGCGCGAGCGTTCTGCGTGGAGTGACCTTCCTTGATCACCCCGCACTCCAAGACGCTGTGCGGCCCGGTGCACAATATGCGGCATGGAAGATGGGTCGGCAGCGCCTTCTCCGCCCCCCAGCGGGAAGTCCGTGTCGGGGGAGCGCAAGGCGACCCTGCGTGATGTGGCGCGAGCGGCGGGCGTCTCGCAAGCCACCGCGTCGCGCGTGCTCAACGGCAGCATCCGGAACGTCCAGCAGGAGAACGCCGCCCGTGTGCTCGCCGCAGCCGCTGAACTCGACTACACCCCGCACCTGTCCGCCCAGGCGATCGCGCGGGGCTCGACCAACACCGCCGCGCTGGTCGTCAACGGTGTCGACGACCCGTACTTCTCCTCCATCGCGGGAGGGGTGACGCAGGCGGCGGAGGCCGCGGGACTCATCGTCACCATGGCGGTCGCGGACCGCTCCCCCGAGCGGGAACTCCAGATCGTCAGGACCCTGCGCGGCATGCGGCCCCGCGCCATCATCCTGACCGGCAGCCGCATCGAGGGCACCGACACCCGCGCGCCCCTCGTCGAGGAACTCGACGCCTACCGGGAAGCGGGCGGCAGCGTGGTTCTGATCAGCCGGCACGACCTGCCGTTCCACACCGTCAGCATCGACAACTACGGTGGAGCGCGGCAACTCGCCCGCGCACTGGTCGGCCTTGGCTACCGTCGGTTCGCGGTGGTCCGCGCAGGCGCCGGACTCAAGACGTCCCGTGACCGGTGCGACGGCTTCGTGGAGGGCCTGCGCGAGTTCAACATCGACGTGGACGAGCGGTACGTGGTCGAAGCCGAATTCAGCCGCCGAGGCGGAGGTGCGGCCGCCCGCGAGCTCGTCCGGAGGGGCCTGGCCGCCGTCGAACTCGTCTTCGCCGTCAACGACGTTATGGCGATCGGCGTCATGACGGCCTTCCGCGACGCCGGGCTGGCCCCCGGCCAGGACGTCGCCGTCGCCGGCTTCGACGACATCGGCCCAGCGGTGGACGTCCACCCGGCGCTGACCACCGTGACCGTACCCCTGCACCAGGTCGGACTCTGCGCGATGGAACTCGCGCTCTCCGACGACGATGCCCCGCGGATCGTACCGGTCTCCACGAACGTAGTCCTGCGGGACAGCACACCCCGCAACTACCGTGAGTGACAGCGAGCCGTATCGAGTTCTGGGTTCCCCACGGGGTTCGTGCTGGTCAGGGCGCTCGCTCACACGGCAGAAGCACGGTGACGTGTGCACTCCGAGCCTGCCTTTTCAGGGCTTCGGGTGGGTGTGTCGGTGGTGGGCGTAGTCGCTGGTGTGTTCTTCAGCCCAGTTCTGCAGGTGTTGCAGTGCGGTGGTGGCGCCGCGGGCGAGGTCGGTCAGGGCGTACAGCACCGTCGGCGGGCGGTCGGCATGCACGGTGCGGGTGATCAGTCCACCGGTTTCGAGGTCGCGCAGTGTCTGCGCGAGCATCTTGTCGCTGACGCCGCCGGCCCGTCGGCGCAGCTCGGACCAGCGTTGCGGGCCCTCCATGAGGTCGACCAGGACCAGGGCGGCCCACCGGGCGGTGACCAGGTCGAACAGCTGCCTGCCGGGGCAGACCGGATTACGGACGTTGCCGCGCGTGCTTTCCTGCACGTGCTCACCTCACCTAAAGGTATGTACTTCCCCATAGGAAGTAACTAGGTCAGAGTGAGGGAGTCAACCGCTGATCGTCAAGGAGTACCTGTGGTATCCGATGTTGCCGTGACCCGTGCCGTGAACACCGTGACGGTGCTCGGCGGCCCCACCGCGCTGATCCGCCTGGCCGGATGGACGCTGCTGACCGACCCGACCTTCGACGCCGCCGGCACCGAGTACCGGGACGGCCCGGTCGTGGTGCGCAAGACCGCCGGCCCGGCGCTGAAGCCTGCACAACTGCCCGCTCTCGATGCCGTCGTGGTCAGCCACACCGGGCATCTGGACAACCTTGACACCGCCGGGCGTGCGGTGGCCTCCGGTGCCTCGGACGTGTTCACCACCGTCGCCGGCGCCACCGATCTCGGGGGCGCGGCCGTCGGCCTGGAGCCCTGGCAGACCCGGACCCTGTCGAAGGCGGGCCGTACGCCGCTGAACATCACCGCGGTCCCCGCCCGCCACGGGCCCGTCGGCACCGAGGACATCACCGGTCCGGTCACCGGCTTCCTCCTGCACACCGACGATGGCTCCACACCGAGCGTGTACGTCTCCGGTGACACCGTCGACCTGGACGCGATGAGCGCCCTGGCCGGCCGGTACCGCGTCGACGTGGCGCTGCTGCACCTGGGCGCGGCCGGCTTCGAGGAGCTCGGTGACATACGACTGTCGCTGACCGCGACCCAGGCCGTCGAGGCCCGCCGCCTGCTCGGTGACCCCCTCGTGGTGGCCGTGCACGCCGAGGGCTGGGCGCACTACACCGAGGACCGCGGCCACGTCCAGCAGACCTTCGACGCCGCCGGCGTCCCGCTGCACTGGCCCACCCCGGGCGAGCCCGTCACCCTGCCCGTCCCGCACACCCGCTGACACCTCACCCCGTGCCGCCGCCGGCGCGGGAGCGGCTGCGGTCACCGCACTGCATGAGGGCCTCGCCACTGTGCCGGAAAGATCATCAGTGTGCATGACAGCGCCCAGCAGCTTGTGGGGCTGATGCCGCGCACCACTGGTCAATGGCTCACGCAGGTCGGCCTGTAGGCGACCCGCCCGTCCGCAGCGAAGAAACGAAAAGAATAGAAGAGGAAAGAATATGAAGCCGGAAGTCGTGCACGAGCGCTTCGCCCAGTACCTCAAGGACCGGGACCTCGACGGGCTGGGTTCCCTGTTCGCCGAGGACGCCATGTTCGTACCGGGACCGGGGCAGGAGCCGGTCTACGGCAGGGAAGGCATCAAGGAAGCGCTGAAGCCCTACCTCGCCGCGCCCAGCACCATGGAGGTGGTGGCCGCGTCGGTCCATCAGAACGGCGACCTGGCGATGGTCCAGCCGTCCTGGCGGATCACGAGCGAGAGCGGCACCGTGGAAGGAAAGGCGGTCGAGGTGATGAGGAGGACGAGCGAGGGGGACTGGGTTTACATCATCGACAACCCCTACGGCGTCTGATTCTCGTCATCCCGGCATCACCGTCGGGCGACGGAACCTCGTCACGGCAGCGGTGGCCGTATCGACATTCTCGATGCGGCCCCCGCTGCACTGGCGCACCCCTCACCCTGCCCGTCCCGCACACCCGCTGACACCTCACCCCGTGCCGCCGCCGGCGCGGGAGCGGCTGCGGTCACCGCACTGCATGAGGGCCTCGCCACTGTGCCGGAAAGATCATCAGTGTGCATGACAGCGCCCAGCAGCTTGTGGGGCTGATGCCGCGCACCACTGGTCAATGGCTCACGCAGGTCGGCCTGTAGGCGACCCGCCCGTCCGCAGCGAAGAAACGAAAAGAATAGAAGAGGAAAGAATATGAAGCCGGAAGTCGTGCACGAGCGCTTCGCCCAGTACCTCAAGGACCGGGACCTCGACGGGCTGGGTTCCCTGTTCGCCGAGGACGCCATGTTCGTACCGGGACCGGGGCAGGAGCCGGTCTACGGCAGGGAAGGCATCAAGGAAGCGCTGAAGCCCTACCTCGCCGCGCCCGGCACCTTTGAGATGGGGGCCGCGTCGGTCCATCAGAACGGCGACCTGGCGATGGTCCAGGTGCCCTGGCGGATCACGGGCGAGGACGGCACCCTGGAAGGAAAGTCGGTCGAGGTGATGAAGAGGACGAGCGAGGGGGACTGGGTCTACATCATCGAAAACCCCTACGCCGTCTGATTCTCGTCGTCCCGGCATCACCGTCGGGCGACGGAACCTCGTCACGGCAGCGGCGGCCGTATCGACATTCTCGATGCGGCCGCCGCTTGCTTTCCGGCGTCGGTGACACGGTCATGATCCGGTGTGGTGCGGGCGCGGTTGGCCGGTGAGGGTGAGCAGGTCTTCGACGTGGCGTTGTGCGGTGAAGGCTCCGCTGCCGGCGGCGGACAGGTCGGTGCCGGCGAAGTCCACGCGGGCACCGGCTGCCACGGCACCGAGGAAAGCGGTGCCGGAGAACCGCCGGTACAGCAGTGCTTCATCGGTTCCGACCGGGGTGAGTCGTTCGATGGTGTACCGGCCGTCGGGAAACGCCGCGGCCAGTGCGGTCAGCAGCATGACAAGGACGTCGCGGTCGCTGGCTTCGTCGCCGAAGCCTGCGGGGCGGTTGTGGTCGTGGAAGTCCTCGGCCAGGTGGGCCTGCACGCGTTCGGGGCCGAAGGGACGGGGCGGGGGACGAGCAGTGGCCGAACGCCTCGGGCGAGAGGTTCGTAGGACACGCGTCGGCCGAAGTGGTCGGTGATGGCCTGGGCGGGGTCGGGGCTCGTGATCCCCGGATTCTGTCCCACGGCGATCGTGCCGGTGATGTCGGGGCGATCGAACAGGGCAGCGGCGACGTCGGCGTTGTCCAGGTGCGACGACCAGAAGACCGGAAAGTCCGCGGCCGGCGGGTAGCGCAGCACGCCCTGGGTGCGTACGACGCCGAGGATCGGCGGCAGAAGCAGGTTCTCCAGGAAGAGCCGCGGAGCGATCACGGCGTGCGACAGACCGGTTCCTGTCCCGCTCCCGGTAGGAACATGGCGTGTTCGTCGGGCAAGGAACTCAATCCGTCGAGGTCCCGGTCCTCGATGTACTGGGTGAAGGGTTCGCGCGCAGCTTCGGCATGTTCCGTCCTGGGTGCCGGGCCCGCCCCCACGGCGTCTACTCGTTGCGTGCTCCGTCGAACGACGAGTCGGCGCCGGCCAGCGTCATCGAGCCCCCGCACAGCAGTCCTGCCGCGGCGGCCCCGCCGGCCAGCACCGTGACCGGGATGAGGGTCTCCTGGTTCCGGGCGCTGTCCAGGACCTGTAGCGGGGTTCCTGCAAGGTGCAGCAGGGCGTAGGTGCGGCGGCGGTCCAGGACGGAGGCGGCCGCGGTG
>NZ_JBEXFB010000047.1:0-36676 GCF_040606575.1 Streptomyces sp. NPDC005402 | reverse complement strand
ACTGACCACGGCATCCGACAGCGGCTCCGCCGCAGGACCGACATCCGACCGAGGAACCGAGATCAATGGCTGACGAACCGCTTGTCCTGGGCATCATCCGTTCGAACGGACCGACCCCCGCGGTGCGTTGTGTGCGCCGAACCGAGGGATCCGGCGCTATCGTCGGCGCGTGAGGAGTCTTCCCGGGGACGAGGGCGACGGCGAGGCGGGGCTGCTTGTGTGCGCCCGCTGCGGCACGCGGGCCGAGGGCTCACCGCCCACCTGGACCTGCTCCGTGGAGAACGGCGCCCGCCAGTACTTCTGCGACACCTGCGCCCGGGAGAACCTCAGGGCCATCGAGGGACGGCTCGACTCGGCCTGGTGGTAGGCCGACCCGCCTCACGCCTCCGCGGCCGCCTCCTCCTCGTCCCCTTCATCCTCCGCCACGAACCCCGGCAGCCACTCCTCCAGTTCCTCACGCAGCCGGACCGTCGCGCCCAGCTGGCACAGGACACCGATGGTGCTCAGGGTGACCCGGTGTATCAGGAGGTAGGCCGGGGGCAGGTTGAGCTGTTTGCCCAGTTGGTGGGCAGGGGAGCGAGGGTCGGCGATCCGGGCGGCCTGACTGCGCATCCAGCCGCGGCTGAAGGTGAACTCGTCGACCTCGGCGGGTTCGATGATCGGCAGCAGGTAGTCGAGGACCGCGTCCGGGTCCAGCTCTATGGACTCCTTGACGAAGCCCTCCGCGCAGAGCAGTTCGTAGACCGCCTCCGCCTCACCGTCCAGCGTCATCCGCAGGCAGGTGCCGATGGTGTCCGGCAGACCGCCCGCGAGCCGGTCGACCGTGCCGAAGTCCAGGACGCCCAGGCGCCAGTCCTCCTCGCCGTCCGGACCACCGGGCAGGAGCCGGAAGTTGCCCGGGTGCGGGTCGGCGTGCAACAGGCCGGTGCGAGCGGGGCCGGAGAAGAGGAACCGGGCCAGGAGCTGCCCGGCGCGGTCGCGCTGCTCCTCGGTGCCGTCGGAGATCACCTCCGACAGGGGGACACCCTCGATCCACTCCGTGATCAAAACCTGTTCGCTCTGGTGGACGACGGCCGGAACCACGACGTCCGCATCGTCCGCGAACTCCTCGGCATGGGTCTGCTGGGCCTGCGCCTCCAGCTCGTAGTCGAGCTCCTCCGAGACCCGGTCGCGCAGCTCGGCGATGAGGGGCTTGATGTCGATGCCGGGAATCAGGGGCCCCAGCAGGCGGGCGAAGCGGCCCAGTTGGGTCAGGTCGGACAGCAGGGCCTCGCCGGCCCCCGGGTACTGGACCTTGACCGCCACCTCGCGCCCGTCGTGCCATACGGCCCGGTGCACCTGGCCGATGGACGCCGCCGCGGAGGGCTTGTCGTCGAATTCGGCGAACAGCTCCTGCCAGTCCTCGCCCAGCCGCTCCTCGAGCACCGCGTGCACGGTGCGGGTCGGCATCGGAGGCGCCGCCTCCTGGAGCTTCGTCAGGGCCGCGCGGTAGGGGCCGGCCACCTCCTCGGGGAGCGCCGACTCGAAGACGGACAGGGCCTGGCCGAACTTCATGGCCCCGCCCTTGAGCTCCCCGAGCACCTTGAACAACTGGTCCGCGGTGCGCTGTTGCAGCTCGCGGCCCACGATCTCCGCGGACTCGCCCACGATCCGCTTGCCGAGTCCCCAGGTGGCCCGCCCGGCGAAGCCGAGCGGGAGCGCGGCGAGCTTGGCGGTCCGGGTGACCGCCTTCCGGGGAAGATCAGACATGCGCCCTCCAGGTGCCAGCAGGCCGTGGCGCGGTTGCCTTACGGCACAACTCCTCCGACGACCGATGCTCCGTCATTGTCTCGTGCGCAGCCTCCTCCTTGGAGGTGTGTTCTCCCTTACCTTTCTCCGCGGCCCCGCACGGGCATGCGGGATGCGGCACGAACGGCCGCGCGTGCCAGGTCAGACCGGGCAGCGAGACCTCCCAGCGGGCGCCCGCGCTCGACGGGATCCGGCCGTCCAGGAAAGCGAGCGCGTGCGCGGCCGCGAGGCCGGCGACCGTCGTGGCCAGTGCCAGGTCACAGGGGTGCGCCGGAAGCCGTCTGCTGCCCGAACGCCACTGGGCCACCAGTCGGGGCCAGGCCTGGTCGCGGTCGGTGCGTGTCTCGTGCAGACAGCCCGCGCAGCCCGTCTCGCCCGGCAGGACAAGCGGGCCGACCACTCCCGTCGCCTCGACCACACCGGCGTACAGATGAGGTGTGCCGGACCGGACGAAGGGCTCGCCGGCGGCCGGGGCGGGCGCGTGCACGTCGACGTCGTCCCGCGGGGCGAGGACGACCAGGGAGAACCCGGGGTCGTCCGACTCCACCGAGGTCCGGGAGCCGTGGCGCGGCGGGCGTCCGGGAGCCGCCGCGGACACCGCCCGGCGTGCGGCGGTGTCCCTGCGGTCGCCGACGGAGGCGGCGGGGAGCCCGCCCGGGGCGACGTCCCCCGGCTCGACCCGGCCGCAGTCCCGCACGTCGACCTCTCCGACGCCGGCCCCCGAGAGCAGCGCGGCCAGCGCCACGCCCACCCGGCCGGCACCCCTGACCTGCACCCGCAGTGAGCGACGGGAGGCCAGGAGCCCCATCGCCTCACCCGGCTCCGACGTGGTCAGCGAGAGGGACGCCAGGTCGGGTGCCAGCCGGTCGAGGACCTCCTTCTTCTCCCGCAGCGCGTCCGCGGCCGGCCCGCCGCCCCTCGCGTCGTCGAGGAGCCCGGCCCGTGCCAGCCGTGTCACCAGCGTGTCGACATGGCCGTCGGGCAGATCCATACGGCGTCCCTCCTCCCGCAGCAGCGCGAGACCGCGCGTCCCGTTGAGAAGGTCGAGGAAGCTGCCCGTCACCGTGTCGATCGGGCCCAGCGTCAGCGCGTGCGCCGGGGTCATCCCGAACTGCACGGTGTTGAGATCACGCCAGCCGCGCCGGAACGCGGGTTTCATCTGCGGAACCATTGTTTGCTCGAGCGGAACCACTGCTTGCATGACAGGCCCCCGTAGCCCTCGTAGAACGTCCCCGTCCGCCGCCGGAGTCCGGGCGACGGTCGGTCGCGGCTGCGGCGGCGATGCCAGCATGCCCGGACCCGAGGGGCCTCTGCCGAAAGTTGTCCACAGGTGGGGGCCATTCGTCGTACAAATCAGACGCATGGCGGGCGATCGGAACCGAACCGTCCCGGAGTCGGGACTTCCTCCGTGTGCAGAGGGTAACGTCGGGGCGTGCCCGCCGACCCACTGCACAGCGCCGGAACGCCACAGCGCAGCACGACGAGCCAGCCGCCGAGCGGCTCGGGGGCGAGCGCGATCGAGGTGCGCAGGAGCAGCCGTCGACGCCGGACGGTCTCCGCGTACCGCGAGGGCGATCGCACCGTCGTGCTCATCCCTGCCCGGATGTCCGAGGCGGAGGAGCAGCGCTGGGTGCGCGTCATGCTCGACAAGCTGGCCGCCCAGGAGAGCAAACGGGTCCTCGGCGACACCGAACTCTCCGAGCGCGCGCAGCGGCTGTCGGCCCAGTACTTCGAGGGCCGGGCGCGGCCCACCTCGGTCCGCTGGGTCACCAACCAGAACACCCGCTGGGGTTCGTGCACCCCCTCGGAGGGCAGCATCCGGCTCTCGCACCGACTCCAGGGCATGCCGGAGTACGTCGTCGACTACGTCCTGCTTCATGAGCTCGCGCATCTGCTCGTGCCCGGACACGGGCCCCGTTTCTGGCGGCTGCTGGAGGCCTATCCGCGCACCGAACGGGCGAAGGGCTATCTCGAAGGGGTGGTCGCCGCGGACCGGTTGCCGCACCTCCCGGGCGTCCGCGGAGAGTGACCGACGACCCGAACGGGTTTTTGTACCGGATCTGTACCGACCTGAGCCGGTGTCCGAGTTTGCCGTTAGCCTGTCGCGACGCACTCGCATCGGGATGGGGGACGGTCGTTACGCATGGCCAGGGAATTCCAACGCGGCCACAAGGCCAAGATCAGTGACCTGACCGCGGGCACGGACCTGTACGTAGGCGTACAGATCTCCGGCCCCGGACTGACCTTCGACATCAGCTGCTTCGGACTCGACGCCGACGAACGGCTCTCGGACGACCGGTACTTCATCTTCTTCAACCAGCCGAAGTCCCCCGAGGACTCCGTCCAGCTCCTGGGCGCGCAGTCGGGCGACACGGAGTCGTTCCGGGTCACGCTCGACCGGATTCCGTCGCAGATCCAGAAGCTGTCGTTCACGGCGACGATCGACGGCGACGGCCAGATGTCGCAGATCGCCCCCGGCTACCTCCGCATCGTCGCCGGTGGCGAGGAAGTGGCCCGGTACTCGTTCGACGGCGGCGAGTTCTCCACCGAGCGTGCCGTGATGGTGGGCGACCTGTATCTGAAGGACGTCTGGCGGTTCGCCGCGGTCGGCCAGGGATTCGACGGCGGTCTGGACGCACTGCTGAAGAACTTCGGCGGCGAGGTCGCCGAGGAGGAGCCCGAGTCCGCGCCCCAGCAGCCCGCC
Organism: Streptomyces sp. NPDC005402; assembly: GCF_040606575.1. NCBI lineage: Bacteria > Bacillati > Actinomycetota > Actinomycetes > Kitasatosporales > Streptomycetaceae > Streptomyces > Streptomyces sp. NPDC005402. Next base: position 32,184 of record NZ_JBEXFB010000047.1, on the reverse strand, counting down.
GTCCCGGCCCAGTCCCAGGCGCCGGCCTTCGCCCCGCCGCCGCAGGCCCCCGCGTCGCCCGCGCCCGCACCGGCCCCTTCGTTCGGCGCGCCAGCTCCCGCACCAGCCCCGTCCGTCCACACCGCTCCGACGATCGCGGGGGCCCCGGCCGCGCCCGCCGCGCCGACGAGTCCGCAGACGTTCACTCCTCCGGGGCAGACGTTCTCGCCACCCGGCGCACCTCCGGCGGGTCAGTACGCGCCCCCCGGCGCACCCGCGGGTCAGTTCACGCCCCCGGGTGCCGTCGCGGGTCAGTTCGCGCCCCCCGGTGCTCCCGGGGCCTTCCCCGGTCAGGCGCAGCCCTTCGGAGGCGGCACCCAGCTCGCCCCCGTGCCGCCCGAGGCCAACGTCCGGGTCGTGCTGACGAAGTACGCGGAAGCCCCCGTCGGCGACCGCTGGACCGAGCAGAACCAGAACCTGGTGCGGGCCACCCTCACCAAGGACGCCCCGATCCTCGCCAAACAGGGCAGCATGGTCGCCTACCAGGGCGACATCGACTTCGCCCACAAGGGCTCGGGCCTGCTCGGCAAGCTCACCGGGGCGCTCACCGGCCAGGGCATGTCCCTGATGCGCTGTACCGGCAACGGCGAGGTGTTCCTCGCCGACGAGGCCAGCCGGGTCTTCGTCATCCGCCTCCAGGGCGAGCAGCTCTACACCAGCGCCCAGGGAGTGCTCGCCTTCGACGAGTCCCTGGACACCGAGGTCCGCCGCATCGAGGGCGCGGGACTGCCCGGCGGAGGCTTCTTCAGCATGCTCTTCTCCGGCACCGGAGCGGTGGTCGTCAAGACACGCGGCGTGCCCGTCGTCCTCCCCGTCGGCCCGGCCACCTACGTCGACGGCAACGCCGTCATCGCCTGGTCCGCCGGTGCCCAGGCGGTCACCACGACCTCGCTCAGGCTGCGCCGCTCCGGGTACGCCCGGCAGACCACTGAGGCCGTGAACCTCCAGTTCCGCGGCGCCCCCGGCAACTTCGTCGTCGTACAGCCCTTCGAGGTGTGAGGCCATGGACACCCAGACTCTGAGTGCGCACCGCGCCGCCGCGACCGGCGTCCGCATGAGTGTGCACAGCTCAAAGACGCTCAAGGTCACCATGGCCACCGGTCACGACCTGATCGCCAAGGCCGGCTCGATGATCGCGTACGACGGCTATGTGCAGTTCGACGGGGCGCCCGCGAGCCTGCGCCGCTCGGCGGAGGAGATGGTCTCCGGTGAGGGCGGCAAGCTGATGCTGGCCCGCGGCGACGGCGACCTCTACCTGGCCGACTACGGCGGCGACATCCTCGTCCTGCACCTGGGCGGCGAGGCGCTGTCCGTGAACGGCGCAACCCTGCTGGCCTGCGACGCCTCGCTGGAACTGGCCATCGAACCGGTCAAGGGACTCGCGAAGCTCTCCGGCTCCGGCCTGACCAACCTCGTCATCAAGGGCACCGGCTGGGTCGCCCTGGTCAGCCGGGGCATCCCGATGGCCCTGGACTGCGCCGAACGCGAGACGTACGTCGACCCGGACGCGCTCGTCGCGTGGACGACCGGCCTGGAGATGAAGGCCCGCCGCACCATCAAGGCGAGCGCCCTCATCGGCCGCGGCAGCGGCGAGGCCTTCCAGATCGGCTTCAAGGGACAGGGCTTCGTCGTCGTCCAGCCGAGCGAGGACACCGGCGACCGATTCAAGATCCGGGGCTGAGGGGAGCACCAGGCACCATGCACAGCACACTCTTCCAACACGTCCCGGTCGAGTCGACCGGGCGCTACACCCTGCAGAACCCGCAGCTCCTGAAGACCGACGTCACCCAGGGCAGCAGCCCGATCCTGGCCCGGCAGGGCGCCATGGTGGCCTTCGAGGGCCAGGTCGAGTTCGACAGCCAGTACCGCAACCGCAGCTGGCGCAACGTCGAGCGGATGACCGGCGAGGGCCTCGACCTCATGCGCTGCAAGGGCAACGGCATCGTCTACCTGGCCAACCTGGCCCAGCACCTGCACATCATGGAGGTCGGCTCCGGCATCACGGTCGACAGCTCCTACGTGCTGGCCTTCGACGGCTCCCTCGGCGTCGGCATCGTCGCCGTGGACAGTGCCGTCGAGGTGGCGGCCGCGGGGGCCTACAACCTGGAGCTGTCCGGCTCCGGGCAGGTCGTCCTGATGACCTCCGGCGAGCCGCTGGTCCTTGAGGTGGGACCGGACAAGAACGTCTGCGTCGACTCCGACGCCGTCATCGCCTGGTCCACGTCCCTGCGCACCCAGCTCCAGGCGCCCACGTCCACCTCCGGCGTGTGGCGCCGCCGGGGCACCACCGGTGAGGGCTGGGAGATGCACTTCGGCGGCACCGGGCACGTCTTGGTCCAGCCCAGTGAGCTGCTGCCGCCCCAGGGCATGCGCAACGGCGGAGTGCTCAGTCAGTTCGGCATGCGCGGCAACTCCCTCGGGGGCAGCAACAGCTAGGCATGCGTAAGGGGCGCCCGCCATTGCCGGGCGCCCCTTACTTGCGCGCTCAAAGCCTCACCCGCGCGGTCAAAGCCTCACCTGTGCGCTCAAAGCCTCGCGCGCGTCGCTTCCAGCAGCCGTACGACGGAGTCGTCGGCCACATCCGCCACCTCGTCGTAGGCGAACCACCGGACGTCCAGCGACTCGTCGCTGATCGCCTCGACGGCCCCGGACGGTGCGAGCGCCGCGTACTGGACGTCGAAGTGGCAGTGGCACGGCGGCGGGATCGGATGCCGGTCCAGGCGCACCGGGCCGCCAGGCAGCAGCGTCAGACCCCGGATGCCGGACTCCTCCGTCGCCTCGCGCAGGGCCGCCGCCTCCAGGGAGGTGTCGGCCGGCTCGCAGTGACCGCCCATCTGGAGCCACATGCGCAGCTTCTTGTGGAGGGTCAGCAGTACCCGGCCGCGCTCGGGGTCGATCACCAGCGCGCTGGCGGTGACATGGCCCGCGTGGCACGCCTTCCACACGCCGTCCGGGTGTGCGGCGAGGTGATCGAGGTACGCCTGGCGCAACTCGTCCTGGCCCTCGTGGCTCTTCAGCACGAGGACCGCGTCGTCGTACAGGCTCACTCGGTGTCGTCGCCGCCCTCGGAGTCGTCCTTCTTCTTGAGGTCGGGCTTCTGAGCCGCCTCGCCGAGCATCTTGTCCAGCTCGGAGAAGTCCAGCTGCTCGCGGTGCACGAAGCCGTCCGGGTCGTCCAGGTCGGACGCGGTCGGCAGCATGTCCGGGTGGGCCCACAGTCCGTCCCGGCCGTCGACACCGCGCGCGTCCGTGAGCGAGGCCCACAGACGGGACGCGTCCCGCAGCCGGCGCGGGCGCAGTTCCAGGCCGATCAGAGTGGCGAAGGTCTGCTCGGCCGGACCGCCCGAGGCACGCCGGCGGCGCAGGGTCTCGCGCAGCGCGTCGGCGGACGACAGACGCGGCTTCGCGGCCGCGTGGACCACCGCGTCCACCCAGCCCTCCACGAGCGCCAGAGCCGTCTCCAGACGGGCCAGGGCCGCCTTCTGCTCCGGGGTGTCCTCCGGCTGGAACATGCCCTGCTGGAGGGCGTCCTGGAGCTGCTCGGGGTTCTGCGGGTCGAACTGGCCGACCACGTCCTCCAGCTTGGCGGTGTCGACCTTGATCCCGCGCGCGTACCCGTCGACAGCGCCGTACAGGTGCGAGCGCAGCCACGGCACGTGCGCGAAGAGGCGCTGGTGGGCGGCCTCGCGCAGGGCGAGATACAGCCGCACCTCGTCCGCCGGCACGCCCAGATCCTTGCCGAAGGCCTCGATGTTCGCCGGCAGCAGCGCGGCCTTGCCGGCCGGGCCCAGCGGCAGGCCGATGTCGGTGGAGCCGACGACCTCGCCCGCGAGCACGCCGACGGCCTGCCCGATCTGGGTGCCGAACATGGCGCCGCCCATCGAGCGCATCATGCCGATCAGCGGGCCGGCCATGGCCTGCATCTCCTCCGGCAGGACGTCGCCCATGGCGGTGCCGACCCGCTCGGCGACCGGGTCGACGAGTTCCTTCCATGCGGGCAGGGTCGCCTCGACCCACTCCGCGCGGGACCAGGCCACGGCGGAGCCCGCGCCGGACGGCAGTGACGTCGCGTCGTCGAGCCACAGGTCGGCCAGGCGTACGGCCTCCTCGACCGCGGTGCGCTCGGCGGGGCCGATGCTCGCGTCCTTGGTGCCGTCCGAGGTGCCCTGGGAGACCGTCTGGCGGGCGATCTGCTTGGCCATGTCCCAGTTCACCGGGCCGCCCTCGTACGAGAGCATCTGGCCCAGCTGCTGGAAGGCGGCGCCCAGGTCGGTGGGGTTCAACGAACCGAACATGGCTGCGAGCGGATTGTCCGCACCGGGGCCGCCAAAGCCTCCGGCTCCGGGCAGACCGCCGAAACCGAACGGGTTGGCCGGTCCCTGACCACCACCGCTCTCCTGGTCCTTCTTCTTGCCCTCGTCGCCGTCGTCCGGCTCCTCCGGCGGAAGGCCGAATCCGAATGGGGTGTCACTCACGGGATTCCTCGGCTGGTAAGGCCACCGGTTGCCTCCGGCGGCGCGGCTGCCCGATAACACCCCCCAGCGTAGACACCGACGGCCGTTAGGGCCTCGGTGCTCCGCCGACTGTCCGCCTGCGGCAGGATGGATGCCACCTGGTACGTACGCGTCACTCGCGTTCCTACTGAAGACAACCGCTGGAGACGCCCGGTGAGTTCCCCTGATCCGCAGGTTCGCGCAGCGCGAAACCAGTCAACCAATCCCGCCACGCGCGGGCCAGTCGTCGCGGTCACCGGCGCCGCGTCCGGCATCGGAGCGATGCTCACCGAGCGGCTCGCCGCCTCGGAGGAGATCAAGCAGGTCATCGCGCTCGACGAGCGGCGTGGCGAGTGCGCCGCGGCGCAGTGGCACATCCTGGACGTACGGGATCCGGCCATCGCGGAGAAGTTGCGCGGGGCCGATGTCGTGGTGCATCTGGCGCTCGACCTCGACCTGGAGACCGACCCGGCGGCGCGCACGGCGTACAACGTTCGAGGGACGCAGACCGTGCTGACCGCGGCGGCGGCCGCGGGCATCCACCGGGTCGTGCTGTGCACCTCCGCGATGGTCTACGGGGCGCTCCCGGACAACGAGCTGCCCCTGTCGGAGGACGCCGAACTGCGGGCCACCGCGGAGGCGACCGGTGTCGGGGACCTGCTGGAGATCGAACGGCTCGCACGGCGGGCGCCCCGGGCGCACCCCGGGCTCAATGTCACCGTCGTGCGGCCCGCCGTCCTGGTCGGGGGCGGCACCGACACCGCTCTGACCCGGTACTTCGAGTCGCCGCGGCTCCTGGTCGTGGCCGGATCCCGGCCCGCCTGGCAGTTCTGCCACGTCGAGGACCTGTGCAGCGCGCTGGAGCACGCCGTCCTGGAGAAGGTCGACGGGGAACTCGCCGTCGGGTGTGACGGGTGGCTGGAGCAGGAGGAGATCGAGGAGCTCAGCGGGATCCGCCGGATGGAGTTGCCGTCGGCCGTCGCGCTGGGTGCCGCGGCCCGGCTGCACCGGATCGGTCTGACGCCGTCTCCCGCGGGGGATCTCGCGTACACGATGTACCCCTGGGTGGTGAGCGGGAGCCGGCTGCACGACGCCGGGTGGCGGCCGCAGTGGACCAACGAGGAGGTGCTCGCGGAGCTGCTGGAGGACGTCGCCGGGCGGCATACGGTCGCTGGGCGGCGGCTCGGACGCAAGGACGCGACGGCTGCCGGGGCGGCTGGAGCGACGGTCGCGTTGCTGGGTGCGGCGGCTGTCGTCCGGCGGGCGCGGAAGGCTCGGCGGCGGATCTGAGCGGAGTGCGCAGCGGGGTGCCGGATCAGGTTGTGGGGCGCCTACGGGTGTGCGTTGTGGCTGGTCGCGGACTTCCCGCGCCACCAGGTTGGTGCTTGCACCGGCGACTCGACGGGTACGCCTGTATGAAAGCTCTATTCCGGGTTGATCGCGGCGTGCGGCACGATGGACGCATGGCACCCACCAACGACCATCCCGGCGAGCAGGCCGCGCGGGATCCCATCAAGCTCCTCGCCATCCGCGAGACCCCGCTCTCCCTCGACGAGGTCTTCCGCGCTGTCGGGGACGACGCGGCCGGGGGGACCGCCCTGTTCGTCGGGACCGTGCGAAATCACGACGGAGGGGCCGACGTGGACAAGCTCGGCTACTCGTGCCACCCCAGTGCCGAGGCCGAGATGCGAAGGGTCGCCGAGAAGGTCGTCGCCGAGTTCCCGGTACGGGCGCTCGCCGCTGTGCATCGCGTCGGGGATCTCGGAGTCGGGGACCTCGCCGTCGTCGTCGCCGTTTCCTGCCCGCACCGGGGCGAGGCCTTCGAAGCCTGCCGGAAACTGATCGACGATCTCAAGCACGAGGTTCCGATCTGGAAACACCAGACGTTTTCCGACGGTACGGAGGAATGGGTCGGCGCCTGCTGAACCCTTCCTTCACCTCTCCGGTTGCGTAACCGCACCCCTGGCGTGAGCGTTGTCAGTGCGGATGGCTAATCTGTTGATCAGTCAGTTTTCCGCGGTTGCTCAGCATGGGGTCAGGAGGTCGGCATGGGGGCGCTCGTCTGGTTGTTGATTCCGTTGTTGGCCGGGGTCGTCGCCGGGCTGTGGGGCAGTTGGGCCAACCGGACCAGGAAGGCCCGCAGCGACGGCCCCGAGCTCGACGGATACGCCCGTTTCCGCGCCGCGATGGAGAAGTCGCACTCCGGCACCTGACGTCCACGTGACGGCGGCGCCCTGACGATGGTCTGACAGGAGCGTCCCGTACTGTCGTGCCATGCCACGCCGCACCGCGACGATGCTCGCCTCCACCCTGATGCTGATCGCGCTTCTCTGCGCGGGAGTCTTCATCAAAGTGCCCTACGCCGAGATGTCACCGGGCCCCACGGTGAACACCCTCGGGGACCACGGCGGCGAGCCGGTGCTGCAGATCTCCGGGCGCAAGACGTATCCGACGAGCGGTCACCTGAACATGACCACCGTCCGGGTCACCAGCGCCGACTACAAGATGAACCTCGTCGAGGCCGTGTACGGCTGGCTCGCGCACGACAACAAGGTCGTACCGCACGACACCCTCTACCCGGACGGCAAGACCGAGGAGCAGTCGACCCAGGAGAACGCCGAGGAGTTCAGCCAGTCCCAGGAGAGCGCCAAGGTCGCCGCCCTGAAGGAACTGGACGTCCCGGTGCAGTCCTGGGTGATCGTCTCGACCGTCGTCAAGGACTCCCCGGCCGAGGGCAGGCTGCACGCCGGTGACGTCATCAAGGCCGTCGACGGTACGGCCGTGAAGGCTCCGGACGATGTCGCGAAGCTGGTGACGAAGCACAAGCCGGGTGAGGACGTCGTCTTCACCGTCGTGCCCGCCAAGGAACAGGCCGCCGCCGAGAAGGCGCACAGGACGGCGACCAGGACCGAGAAGGTCACGATCACCACCCGGGCCTCCGACGACGAGGGCGAGAAGCGCGCCATCGTGGGGATCGCCGCCGGGACCGACCACACCTTCCCGTTCACCGTCGACATCAAGCTCGCCGACGTCGGCGGCCCGAGCGCCGGTCTGATGTTCGCGCTCGGCATCTACGACAAGCTCACCCCGGGCAGCCTGACCGGCGGCAAGTTCGTCGCCGGCACCGGGACGATCGACGACGACGGCAAGGTCGGCCCGATCGGCGGCATCGAGATGAAGACGGTCGGCGCGCGCGACAAGGGCGCCCAGTACTTCCTGACGCCCGCCGACAACTGCGCGGCCGCCGCCAAGGACACACCGAGCGGGCTCACCCTGATCAAGGTGAACACCATCGACGACGCCCTCGGCGCGCTCAAGGACCTCCGCGAGGGCAGGACGTCCGACCTGCCCACGTGCACGGCCAAGGGCTGACCGGCACGCGCGTGTACGACGACGGGGGCGCCCCTCACACCGAGGGCGCCCCCGTCGTCGTAACGGAAGAGCTGGAAGAAGACCCAAAAGGCCCGGAAGACCTGTAAGAGCTGAGGGACCTGGAAGACCTCAGTCCGCGAACGTCGCCGACAGGGCCTCCGCCAGACCCGGGACCAGGTCGCGGCCGGTGAGGACCTCGGTCGGGGAGTCCTTCTCGCGCAGGCGCAGGGCCGAGTCGCGGGTGCCGTCGCGCAGGACCGCGACCGTCATGCGGACCTCCTGGCGGTCCGGGTGCTCGGCGACCCACTTCGCCAGCTTGGCGTCGCTCAGCCCCTGCGGGACGGACGCCTCGGCGGACGGGGGCAGCATCAGGCGTTCCACGGTGAGCGCGCAGCCGACGACCGCGTCGGGCCAGGCGATGGTGCCGAGGAACTCGTCGAGCGGCTTGCCCGCGGGAATCTCGTCCTGCTCGATGGGGGTCAGGGCCGAGGACTCCCGCGCCTCCTCCAGACCGAGCTGGCTCGCGAGGGCGGGTTCCTGGGTTCGCAGCCGGGCGGTGTCTACGAGGGCGAAGAGGCGGGCGGGCTGGTCCCAGCCGAGGCCGGAGGCGTACTCGTCGATCTCGAGTACGGCCCGGGTGAGCGGGCTCGCCGCCATGGGGGTGTTGGACATGGTCACAATCCTGCCTCGTTCGTGACCGGAATCGGGAACCGAGTAAACGGTGAGTAAGTTGCATAGGTGTGGGCCCGCGATCACGGGGGGCCACCCAGGGCCCGCGAACACGAGGGCCTGACGGATCGACAGCGAACTTCGAGGTGCGCACCTTGGCTTTCCAGATGCCGGACCGCGGCGGAGGCCCGACAGGGCCGCGGATGAGAGTGGGCCGCCCGTCCCGGCGTGCCAGGACCCTGCTCATGACGCTGGGCGTCCTTGCCGTTCTCGGCATGGCGTTCACCATGTTCGCGGGCTTCTGGACGGACTGGCTCTGGTACCGCTCGGTGAACTACTCGTCCGTGTTCACCACCACCCTGTGGACCAAGATCGGGCTGTTCTTCGTCTTCGGTCTGCTGATGGCCCTCGCCGTCGGTGTCAACATCTGGCTGGCCCACCGGCTGCGCCCGCCGCTGAGCGCCATGTCGATGGAGCAGCAGAACCTCGACCGCTACCGGATGGGCATCGCGCCGTACAAGAAGTGGCTGCTGCTCGGGATCGTCTCCCTGGTGGGCCTGATCGCCGGCGCCTCCGCCTCCAGTCAGTGGCGGACCTGGCTGATGTGGGTCAACGGCGTGTCCTTCGGCCAGAAGGACCCGCAGTTCCACCTCGACATCTCCTTCTACACCTTCGACCTGCCCTGGTACCGGTTCCTGCTCGGCTTCGGCTTCGCCGCCGCGATCCTCTCGGTGATCGCCGCCGCGCTCACCCATTACCTGTACGGCGGTCTCAGGGTCACCTCCCCGGGCGCGCGGGCCACGGCCGCCGCGACCGGCCACCTGTCGGTGCTGCTCGGCATCTTCGTCGCCCTGAAGGCGGTCGCGTACTGGCTCGACCGGTACGGCCTCGCGGTCAAGTCCAGCGACTTCAAGGCGACCGACAGCTGGACGGGCCTCAGGTACGTCGACGCGAACGCCTATCTGCCGGCCAAGACGATCCTGTTCTGCATCGCCGTCATCTGCGCGCTGCTGTTCTTCGCCACCCTGTGGCGGCGCACCTGGCAGCTGCCCGTGATCGGCTTCGGCCTGATGGTGCTCTCGGCGATCCTCATCGGCGGGCTCTACCCGGCGATCGTCCAGAAGTTCCAGGTCCAGCCGAACGAGCAGGCCAAGGAAGCGCCGTACGTCGAGAAGAACCTCAAGGCGACGCGTGAGGCCTACGGCATCGACGACGCCTCGGTGACCGAGTACGACGGCAAGTCCACCACCACGGACAAGACCAAGCTGCGCGACGACGTCGACGCCACGGCGAGCATCCGGGTCGTGGACCCCAACGTGGTCTCGCCGACGTTCCAGCAGCTCCAGCAGATGCGGAACTACTACGCGTTCCCGACCAACCTGGACGTGGACCGCTACAGCAAGGACGGCAAGGATCAGGACACGGTCATCGGGCTGCGTGAGCTGAACCTCGCCGGCATCCCGAAGAACAACTGGATCAACGACCACTTCCGCTACACCCACGGTTACGGCGTGGTCGCCGCGAAGGGCACCGAGGCCGACGCCGAGGGCCGCCCGGTCTTCACCGAGTCCAACCTGCCCTCGCAGGGTGACCTCGGGACGTACCAGCAGCGCGTCTACTACGGCGAGAAGACCACCGAGTACTCGATCGTCGGCGGTCCCCAGAAGGAGATCGACTACTCCGACGACTCCGGTGAGAAGACCTACAGCTACAAGGCCAAGAGCGGGGTCAACCTCTCCAACCCGGTCAACCGGGCCGCGTACGCGGTGGCGTTCAGCGAGCCGCAGATCCTCTACTCCGGAGCGATCGGCGAGGGCTCGAGGATCCTGTACAACCGCACGCCCAAGCAGCGCGTCGAGGCGGTCGCCCCCTGGCTGACCATCGACGGCGACGCCTATCCGGCGGTGGTGAACGGCAAGATCCAGTGGATCGTCGACGCCTACACGACGACGAACGGCTACCCGTACTCCTCGCGTACGACCCTCGGTGACACCACGGCCGACTCGCTGACCGCGACGAACAACCAGCGCGCGGTGGTGGCCCAGCAGAACCAGGTCAACTACATCCGCAACTCGGTGAAGGCGACCGTCGACGCGTACACCGGCCAGGTCAAGCTCTACCAGTGGGACACCAAGGACCCGGTCCTCAAGACCTGGATGAAGGCGTTCCCGGGCACGGTGGAGCCGAAGAAGGACATCTCCACCGACCTGATGGCCCATCTGCGGTACCCGCAGGACCTGTTCAAGGTCCAGCGTGAGCTGCTGGCGCGCTACCACGTCGAGGACGCGGACACCTTCCTCAGCGGCAGCGAGGTGTGGCAGGTGCCGGACGACCCGACCAACAAGTCGGGCGACGCGGTGCCGCCGTACTACCTGAGCATGAAGATGCCCGACCAGAAGGCACAGGCGTTCTCGCTGACGACGACGTTCACGCCCAACGGCCGGGACAACCTCAGTGCGTTCATGTCGGTCGACGCCGAGGCGGGCACCGGTGACTACGGCAAGATCAGAATCCTGAAACTGCCGACCAACACGACGGTCAACGGGCCCAAACAGGTGCAGAGCCAGTTCAACTCCGAACAGGACATCGCCGAGACCATCAGCCTCCTCAACAGAGGCGACTCCAATGTGGAGTACGGCAATCTCCTGACGGTGCCGCTCGACGGCGGACTGCTCTACGTGGAGCCGGTCTACGTACGCGGTGGTGGACTCAAGTACCCGCTGCTGCGGAAGGTGTTGGTGACCTACGGAGGCAACACCGCCTTCGAGGACACCCTCGACGAGGCCCTCAACAAGGTGTTCGGAGCGAACGGTTCGACCACCGAGCCACCGGACGACGGCGGCGGGGACACGACCAAGCCGCCGCCGACCTCCAGCAACCCGACGGTCCAACAGGCGCTGGACGACGCCCAGAAGGCCTTCGACGCCGGCCAGGAAGCCCTGAAGAAGGGCGACTGGGAGGCGTACGGCCGGGCCCAGGAGGACCTGAAGGACGCGCTCAAGCGTGCCGAGGACGCGCAGTCCGCGGCGGGCAAGGGCACCGGCAGCAGCGCGAAGCCCAGCAGCAGCCCGAGCCCGAGGAGCAGTCCCAGCAGTAGTCCGAGCAGCAGTCCCAGCGGCTGATCAGCCGCTGGTCACATGCCCACCCCCGCGCCGTGGTACGGTTGCAACACAACGGCGCGGGGTGGAGCAGCTCGGTAGCTCGCTGGGCTCATAACCCAGAGGTCGCAGGTTCAAATCCTGTCCCCGCTACTGAAAACGAAGGCCCGGATCCTCTTGAGGATCCGGGCCTTCGTGGTGTGCGAACGCATGTACCGGCCGCTACGACGGCCGTGCCGCCTCGGGGAGTTGGGGTGCCTGTGTTTGACTTGTCTCTCTGTGGGCATGTCGACAAAACGCTGAAGTGACCTCAATGGCTGCGGTATACCAGGTGTACCCAGGTTGATGGTGGTGCGACGATGGACGTTATGGGGGACAAGGCAACTCTGTTGGAGACAGGGCGTTTTGTGCAGCCTGCCGATTTTTCGGAGTCGACGGGCGACTTGTCGCAGCCCATGGACCGGGACGAGACCGGGGAGGCTGCCGAGGAGGCACGGCAGCGCCTGGCCGCGCAGGCCGGTGACGTCGAGGCGATGAGCGTCCTCGGCGCCCTCCTGCTGCGCCGCGGCGACCTCGACGGAGCCGAGCCCCATCTGCGTGCCGCCACCGCCGCCGGTGACCGGGCCGCCGCCAACAACCTCGGAGTGCTGCTGCACCAGCGCGGCTACGCCGACGACGCCGCCGGCTGGTGGCGGATCGCCGCCGTCGCCGGGTCCGCCGCGGCCGCGCACGCGCTGGGACGCCACCATCGTGAACGGGGCGACGAGCCCGCCGCCGAGTACTGGCTGCGCCAGTCCGCCGAGCAGGGACACGCGCTGGGCGCCTACGCACTCGCCGACCTGCTGGAGCACCGCGGGGACGCGGGCGCCGAGCAGTGGATGCGGATCGCCGCCGAGCGGGGGCACCGGGAGGCGGCCTACCGGCTGGCCCGCACGCTCGACCGCAGGCTGGGCCCCGAGGGGGACGTGGGGGACGATCACGGCGCCGGCGCCGAGGCAGAGCAGTGGTACCGGCAGGCCGCCGCGCGTGGACACCGGCGGGCGGCCCTGCATCTCGGGGCGATCCTGGAGCGGCGCGGCGCGCTCAAGGAGGCCGGGCGCTGGTATCTGACGTCCGCCAAGGACGGCGAGGCGCGGGCCGCCTGCGCGCTCGGGTTCCTGCTGCGGGACGCGGGGGACACCGAGAGCGCCGCCGTCTGGTGGCTGCGCGCCGCCCAGGACGGGGACGGCAACGCGGCCAACGCGCTGGGCGCCCTGCATGCCGAGCGCGGCGAGCAGCAGACCGCCGAGCGCTGGTACCGGGCGGCGATGGACGCCGGCGACGACAACGGCGCGTACAACCTCGCGCTGCTCTGCGCCGAGCAGGGGCGGACCGCGCAGGCCGAGCAGTGGTACCGGCGGGCCGCGTACGCGGGGCACCGGGAGGCGGCCAACGCGCTCGCCATCCTGCTGCTCCAGGGCGGGGACACGGCCGGGGCCGAGCCGTGGTTCTCCAAGGCCGCGGAGGCCGGGAGCGTGGACGCCGCGTTCAACCTCGGCATCCTGTTCGCCGGGCGCGGAGAGGAGGCCGTCGCCCTGCGCTGGTACGAGCGGGCCGCCGCCGCCGGGCACACCGAGGCCGCGCTCCAGGTCGGCATCGCCCGACTGCGGGACGGGGACGAGGCCGGGGCCGAGCGGCACCTTCGGTGTGCGGCGGGGGGTGGCAGCGCGGAGGCCGCTTACCGGCTGGCGACCGTGCTCGACGCCCGGCGGCCGCCGGTGCCCGCGCACTCCCTCGGAGAGCCGGTGCACGAGGAGAAGAGCGAGTGCGAGGAGTGGTACGAGCGGGCGGCCTCCCAGGGGCATCGCCGGGCTCAGGTCCGGGTGGGCATGCTCGCCGCCGCGCGGGGTGATGTCGTGGAGGCGGCCCGGTGGTACCGGGAGGCCGCGGAGGCGGGATCCCGTAACGGGGCCTTCAATCTGGGGCTGCTGCTCGCCCGCGAGGGAAGTGAGCCGGAGGCCGCCGTGTGGTGGGCTCGGGCGGCCGACGCGGGGCATGGACGGGCGGCGTTGCGGTTGGCGCTGGTCTACGCGCGTCGGGGTGAGCTGGCCGAAGGGCAGCGGTGGGCCGACCGGGCGGTGGCCCTCGGGCCTGCGGAGGTGTCCGAGCGGGCGGCCCGGCTGCGGGACGCGTTGCGTGAGGAACTGTCGGCGTAGCGGTCGGCTGTGTGGAGCCGCCTTCGAACAAGCGATTTGCCTCTGGCCTCCCCCTTCACGTAACGTTGCATTCATCGCCGCGGGGTGGAGCAGCTCGGTAGCTCGCTGGGCTCATAACCCAGAGGTCGCAGGTTCAAATCCTGTCCCCGCTACTGAAGGCCGAGGGCCGGAATCCGAAAGGGTTCCGGCCTTCGGTTTTTTTCAGGGGCGATGGCCCACCGCCTCCTCGTACAGCGTTCTGTTCACCGTCCGCGACTCCGGCAGGGGCTCTCCCTCGGCCACGCCCTGTGCCTTGTACGCCGCCTGCAACCGGTCCGTCGTGCCCGCGCGGATCTCCCAGTCCATGCGCAGGGACGGGGTGGACCTGAGGATCGCCTCGTCGGTCTTCAGGAGCTTCGCCAGGTAGGTGACGAAGGTCGCATCCGACTTGTAGTCGGCTGCGAACCAGGTGTTCACCGTGCGGATGTACGCCCGCAGCAGGGCGACCCCCGCGTCCACGTCGTCGGCCAGCAGGCCGGGACCGTAGAGCATGCCGCCCAGGGGCTCGCCGAGCGGCTGGCCGCCCAGGAAGGCGTAGCCGGGCCTGCCGTCGACCCTGCGCCAGACCGGGTCGACGAGCCAGGCCGAGTCGACGCCGCCGTTCTGGAGGGCCGTGAGGACGTCGGCCGAACCGAGCTGCTGGTACTGGATCTCGTCGAGGCCGCCACCGTGCTGGTCGAGGGCCTTCTCCATGGGGTACGCGATCACCGAGCCCTTGCCGATCATCGTGCCCATCCTGCGGCCGGCCATCCGCACCTGGTCGCCGCTCTCGCCGTCCTCCAGCCGGACCCACAGGCCGCTCTTCGACTTCGGGTCGGGCGAGAAGTTCGCCGCGACCCAGCGGATGTCGAAACCGCCCCGGACGCCGTTCATGACCGCCGCCTCGGGAGCCGCCCACAGTGCGTCGATGTCACCCTTGGCGAGGAGCGGGAGCGAGTCGGGGGTCGGCAGTACCTTCAGCGTGACATCCAGGCCCTCCTTCTTGAACTCGCCCTTGTCCAGCGCGACCTGGAGCGGCGCCACGTACTCGGCGCTCAGCGTGCCCGTCGCGATCGTGAGCTTGCGCGGTTTCGGCAGGGGCTGGGGAGCGGGGGTGCCGGGCTCGCAGCGGGCCGGGGTGCGGGTCGGGGAGAGGTCGGCGGGGTCCGTCCAGGAGCCGGCGTCGCAGCCCGCCACCGGACGGACGGTCCGGGTCCCGCCCCCGCCCGCCCTCGACTCCGGGCTCCTCGTGTCGTGTGACGCCGTGCAGGCTGTCGACGTCAGCAGGACGACTGCGGTGAGCGCTGCGCCGTAGAAGTGTGTTCTCACGATTGGCTCCTTCCGCGGTCCCTCGGTGCCCACGGGGTGAGCAGGCGGCCCAGGATGCGGACCAGTTCGGAGAAGAGGACTCCGAGGACGGCCACGCAGACGATGCCGACGAACATCACGTCGTTCTGGAACAGTGCGCGCGAGTCGAAGATCAGGTGACCCAGGCCGTTCGTCGCGGCGATCTGCTCCGAGGCGACGATCACCAGGACCGCCACGCCCGCCGCGATCCGGGCGCCGACCAGGACGGAGGGCAGGGAGGCGGGCAGGAGGACATGGCGGAACATCTGCCACGGGGAGGCGCCGAAGACCTGGCCCGCGTCGCGGTGGCCGGAGGGGATCGAGATCACCGCCGACATGGTCGAGATCCATACGAAGAAGAACACCGTCGTCGCGACCAGGGCGATCTGGGGGCCCTCGCCGAGGCCGAACATGTTGAGGAAGACGGGGAGCAGGGCCAGTTTCGGAACGACGTACAGGGCGTCCAGGAGGGGTTCCAGGGCTGCTCGTACCAGGGGCAGCGAGCCCATCAGGAGGCCCAGCGCGTAGCCCGTGGCCGTGCCGAGCGCGCAGCCCGCCAGGACGCGTTTCAGGGTGGCCCACACGTCGGGCCACAGGTCGCCGGCGGCCGCCCGGTCCCAGCCGTCGGCGAGGATCGTGGAGGGGGCCGGGTAGACGCGGTCGTCCAGCCAGGCCTGGGTGGCGGCCAGTTGCCACAGGAGGACCAGGAGCAGCGGGACGGCTGTCGCCAGGGTCAGTTCCAGGGCTCGTCTGCGGCGGTGGGTGCGTACCGGGTGCAGCTCTTCCGGGCCCGGGCGGCGCACGAGGACGGAGACCTTCTCGGGAGCCACGGTCGTCATGCCGGTATCGCCTCCTTGCGCAGCAGGTCCCACAACTCGCTCTTCAGGGACGTGAATTCGGGGGACGAGCGGATGTCGCCTGTGCGTGGGCGGGGGAAGGGCGGGCGGTGTTCGGCGATGAGGCGGCCGGGGCGTGCGGACATCACCAGGACCCGGTCGCCCAGGACGATCGCCTCCTCCAGGCTGTGGGTGATGAACAGGGTGGTGGTGCGCAGGGTCTGGGTGATCTCCAGCAGCTCGTCCTGGAGGATCATGCGGAGTTGGGCGTCCAGTGCGGCGAACGGCTCGTCCATCAGCAGGAGTTCCGGTTCCACGGCCAGGGCCCGCGCGATGGCGACACGCTGGCGCATGCCTCCCGAGAGGGTCGCCGGGTAGACGTCGGCGAAGTCGGACAGGCCCATGCGGGCCAGCCACTCGTCGGCCCGGCTGTTCGCCTCGCGGCGCGGGACGCGCTGGATGTCCAGGCCGAAGCGGACGTTGGCGCGGACGGACTTCCAGTCGTAGATGCCGTAGTCCTGGAAGATCATGGCGGCCGGGCGCGGTGCGGTCGTCCGGATCTCCAGGGTGCCCTTGCTCGGGCGGAGCAGGCCCGCGGCGATGCGCAGCAGCGTCGACTTGCCGCAGCCGGAGGGGCCGACCAGGCAGACGAACTCGCCGGGGGCGACGCTGAGGTCGAGCGGGCCGAGGGCGGCGACGGAGCGGGGCGGGCGGCCGAAGGTGCGGGTCAGGCCGGTGGCGTGGAGTGTGGGGCGCGGATGGTCCGGGGCGGGGTGCGGTGGCGATTGTCCCGCGGTGGGTTCGGGGTGCGGATCTCCCACGGTTGCTCCTTGCGGAGTTCGGTACGGAGAGGGGTGGCCGCACGACGATATGACGGTCCGTCAGATTGAGGAACCCTGTGGGCAGCACAAAGCCCCGGCGTCCGCCAGGGATGCCGGGGCTTCGGTGAAGGCTGTTACGCCGCCGCGCAGTTCGGGCACACGCCGCGGTACGTCACCTCGACGCCCGAGACGGTGAAGCCGAAGCGCTCCGAGTCGGGGAGCTCGGCCAGCGGGTTGCCCGTGGGGTGCACGTCCCGGATGGCGCCGCACTGGGCGCAGACCAGGTGGTGGTGCGGCCGGTGGGCGTTCGGGTCGTACCTCTTGGCGCGCTTGTCGGTGGCGACTTCGAGCACCTCGCCGAGGGAGACCAGCTCGCCCAGCGTGTTGTAGACGGTCGCCCGGGAGATCTCGGGCAGCTTGGCCACGGCGCGTGCGTGGACCTCGTCGGCCGTCAGGTGGACGTGTTCGCCGTCGAGGACCTCGGCCACGACGCGCCGCTGTGCGGTCATCCGCCATCCGCGGCCGCGCAGTCGTTCCAAAAGGTCGCTCATGCGCACCAGCTTAACAGCTGGAGACCAGAATCCGAACGGGTGTGAGTTTGGAGAGCTACTTGTTTTGGACTAGATCTAATGTGATGCGGTGGTGGCCGGTACGCGCTGTCGTGCCGGCGCCCAGCAGCGGATGATGTCGCGGACCGAGACGATGCCCGCGGGCTCCCCGTGGTCCAGGACGATGAGGTGCCGGAAGCCGCCGTGGGTCATCGCCTGCGCGGCCTCCTCCAGGGTCCAGGTCGGGGTGGCGAAGACGACGTCGGTGGTGGTGTGGGCGTGGACGTACTCCGTGTCGGGGCTCTCGCCCAGGCCTACGGAGTTCAGGATGTCGCGCTCGGTCAGAATGCCGGTGCCGGTGCCGTCGGGGTCGAGGACCACCGCCGCGCCCACCCGGCGGGCGGACATCAGGGCGGCGGCCTGGCGGAGTGTATGGGCGGGGCCGATGGTGAGGACCACCGTGCTCATGGCGTCGCGGACGAGCATGGGTTCGCAGTCACCTCCTGGGAGACCAATGAGTTCGTTCATTGGTTCACAAGTTCACAAATGAGGGTTCCCTCAGGGTGGCAGGTAAAGCGGGGGTCAACAAGAGGGCGCGTGTCGCCGATTGAGGGCGTGCGCGCTCAGATGTGCTTCCCGGCAGTGCTCCGCGCCGTCAGTAGCGCTCGTTGAGGTAACCCAGGAACTCGTCGTGGAGCAGGCCGTTGGAGGCGGCGGCGTTGCCGCTGTGCGGGCCCGGGCGGCCGTCGAGGCCGGTGAAGGTGCCGCCGGCCTCCGTGACGACGATCGCGTTCGCGGCCATGTCCCAGAGGGACAGCTCCGGTTCCGCGCAGAGATCGACCGAGCCCTCGGCGACCATCATGTACGGCCAGAAGTCGCCGTACGCGCGCGTGCGCCACACCTCGCGGGTCAGGTCCAGGAAGCCGCCCAGTCGGCCCTGGTCCTCCCAGCCGGTGAGGGAGGAGTACGCGAAGGAGGCGTCCGAGAGCCTGCCGACCTTGGAGACGTGGAGGCGGGAGGCGGAGGTGAGACTGCGGCCGCTGAACGCGCCGTTGCCCTTCGCGGCCCACCAGCGACGGCCGAGGGCGGGGGCGGAGACCACGCCGACGACGGGCTGGTAGCCGCCCTCCGCCGCTTCCATCAGGGAGATCAGGGTGGCCCAGACAGGGACGCCCCGGACGTAGTTCTTGGTGCCGTCGATGGGGTCGATGACCCACCGGCGCGGGCCGGTGCCCTCGATGCCGTACTCCTCGCCGAGGATGGCGTCGCGGGGGCGGGCGCGCTTGAGGTGGCCTCGGATCAGTTCTTCCGCCGCCTTGTCCGCCTCACTGACCGGGGTCATGTCCGGCTTTGTCTCGACCTTGAGGTCCAGTGCCTTGAAGCGGTCCATGGTGGTCGCGTCGGCCGCGTCCGCGAGGACGTGGGCGAAGCGGAGGTCGTCGAGGTAGTCCGGCATGGTGCGAACGGTATCCGGGGGTGCCTGTACGGGGCTACCAGGGCCGCAGTGTGGACAGTGCGAAGGGGGTGCCGGGTCGGTGGCGGGCCGGCTGCGGGCGCGTCGTGGTCGATCGCGTGGTTCCCCGCGCCCCCATGAGTGGGTGCATGCGCTCGCGCACCCTTGACAGTGCCCCCGCGCGCGTCAAATCTGGGCGCAGAGCTGCTTGCTCCCTGGGAGGCGATGATGCCTGCTGCGCGGGAATCGCTGCTGGATGCCGCTTATGCGGCGTTGGCGCGTCGGCCGTGGTCCGCCGTGAGGATGGTGGACGTCGCGGCGACGGCCGGAGTGTCCCGGCAGACGCTGTACAACGAGTTCGGGAGCAAGGAAGGGCTGGCCCGCGCGCTGGTGAGACGAGAGGCCGACGGGTATCTCGTCGGCGTCGACCGGGCGCTCACCACACACGGCGACGCCCGGGAGCGGCTGACCGCGACCGCCGAGTGGACCACCGCCTCCGCCCGGGAGAACGCGCTGGTACGGGCCATGCTCACCGGCTGCTGGAGCGAGCGGCTGCCCTCGCCGCCGCTCTCGCCGGTGCCGTCCTCCTCCGCCGTTCCGGCACAGCGCCGGGCCGACGGACAGCTGCCGTCACCCGGCGACTTCGTGGCACTGGTGCGCGACCGCGCCGTCTCAGCCCTCTCCGGCCCCGGCGTCCACAAGTCGGACGTCCCCGACCTCGTCCGCTCCTGCGAACTCGCCGTCCGGCTCGCCCTGTCCTGCGTGGCTGCCCCGCCGGGTGAGGGCGGGGTCGCCGACCTGGTGCGGAGCGTGCTGCACCGGCAGCCGGTGTGAACCGTGCCTAGTGTTGCGAGCCCGACAGCTGGAGTCCGATCACCCCGATGATCACCAGACTGATCGAGACGATCTTCAGGGTCGACACCAGGTCGTCGAGGAAGATCATCCCGTAGATCGCGGTGCCCGCCGCGCCGATGCCGGTCCACACCGCGTAGGCGGGACCGACGTCCAGCTTCCTCAGGGACAGGGTCAGCAGGCCGAAGCTGCCGAGGGCGAAGATGCAGAACGCGACCGTGGGCCACAGCCGGGTGAAACCGTGGGAGAGCTTCAGACACACGGCGAAACCGGTCTCCAGCAACCCGGCCACCACCACCAGCAGCCACGCCATGTGCTGTCCTCCCGTATGTCCGGCCGCCTGCCCGGCTCGGTGCGATTATGCACTTACCGAACTCGGGTACAGCCAAACAACGCGGAGGTCAGTCGCCTCCGGCGCCCTCTCAGTCGCCCTCCGTGCGCTCCCGCGTCGAGAGCAGCCGCCGCAGGGAGTACAGCCGGGCCGGGTCGGCGTGGCCCTCGGCCACCCACGCGTCCAGCGCGCAGTCCGGCTCGTCATGACTGCACGCGCGGGGACAGCCCTCGGTCCCCGGTACCAGGTCGGGAAAGGCGAGGATCACGCGGGAGGGATCCACGTGGTGGAGGCCGAACGACCGTACGCCGGGGGTGTCGATCACCCAGCCGGCGTCGCCCGCCAGGGGAAGCGCCAGCGCCGAGGTCGTGGTGTGGCGGCCGCGGCCGGTCACCGCGTTCACATGACCCGTCACACGGCGCTGCTCCACCGGTACCAGCGTGTTGACCAGTGTCGTCTTGCCCACGCCGGAGTGACCGACGAAGGCGGTGATCTTGCCGTCGAGGTGCTCGCGCACCACGTCCGCCGCGCCGCCCCTCTCCAACTCCTCGCGGCTGGTGACGACGTACGGGATGTCCAGGTGGCCGTACAGCTCCAGCAGCTTGTCGGGCTGGGCCAGGTCCGACTTCGTCAGGACCAGGAGCGGGGTCAGGCCGCCGTCGAAGGCCGCCACCAGGCAGCGGTCGATGAGGCGGGGGCGGGGTTCCGGGTCGGCGAGGGCCGTGACGATGGCGAGCTGGTCGGCGTTGGCGACGACCACGCGCTCGTAGGGATCGTCGTCGTCGGCCGTGCGGCGCAGGACCGAGGTGCGTGGCGAGATGCGGACGATGCGGGCCAGGGTGTCCTTCTCGCCGGAGAGGTCGCCGACGATGTCCACGCGGTCCCCGACGACCGCGGCCTTGCGGCCCAGTTCGCGGGCCTTCATCGCCATGACGACCCTGTCGTCGACCAGACAGGTCAGACGGCCCCGGTCGACGGTGAGGACCATGCCCTCGACCGCTTCCTCGTGCTTGGGGCGGATGTTCGTACGTGGCCGGTTGCCCTTGCGGTTCGGGCGGCTGCGGATGTCGTCCTCGTCGGTGTGCTTGCCGTAGCGGCGCATGGCGGTGAGTCCCCTACGCCTTCTCGCTCCCGAGCATCCCGCTCCACATGTCCGGGAAGTCCGGCAGGGTCTTGGCCGTCGTCGCGACGTTCTCGATCTGTACGCCCTCGACCGCGAGGCCGATGATCGCGCCTGCCGTGGCCATGCGGTGGTCCTCGTAGGTGTGGAAGATCCCGCCGTGCAGCCGGCGCGGGCGGATGTGCAGGCCGTCGGCCGTCTCGGTGACGTCACCGCCGAGTTCGTTGATCTCCTTGGTGAGCGCGGCCAGCCGGTCCGTCTCGTGCAGGCGCAGGTGGGCCACCCCGCGCAGGGTGGAGGGGGAGTCCGCGAGGGCTGCCACGGCCGCGATGCCGGGGGTCAGCTCGCCGACCTCGCCGAGGTCGACATCGATGCCGTGGATCGCACCCGAACCGGTGAACACCAGGCCGTAATCGGTGAGTTCGCAGGAACCGCCCATCTCGGTGAAGATCTCGCGCAGCCGGTCCCCGGGCTGGGTGGTCCGGGCCGGCCAGTCCGGGATCACGACCTTGCCGCCGGTCACCAGGGCGGCCGCCAGGAACGGCTGGGCGTTGGAGAGGTCGGGCTCGACGGTGAGGTCGCGGCCCAGCAGGGCGCCCGGCGTGACCCGCCAGACGTTCGGCTCGCCGCCCGACTCCGGGGTGTCCACCTGGGCGCCCACCGCGCGCAGCATGTCCACGGTCATCCGGATGTGCGGCATGGAGGGCAGGGCCGAACCCACGTGCCGGACCTCGACGCCTTGGTTGAAGCGCGGGCCGGAGAGCAGGAGCGCCGACACGAACTGGGACGACGAGGACGCGTCGATCTCGACCGGCCCGCCGTCCAGGGCGCCCCCGCCGTGCACCGTGAGCGGCAGCGCGCCGCGGCCGTCGTCGTCGATGCGGGCGCCGAGGACGCGCAGGGCGTCGATCACACCGGTCAGCGGGCGTACGTACGACCTCGGGTCGCCGTCGAAGCGGATCTCGCCGTCGGCGAGGGCGGCGACGGGCGGGAGGAAGCGCATGACGGTGCCGGCGTTGCCGACGTCCACCGTGGCCGGGCCGCGGAGACCGGCGGGCAGGACGCGCCAGGTCTCACCGGTGCCGTCGGGGCCCACGCCTTCTTCGATTCCCACGCCCATCTCGCGGAGGGCGGCCGCCATCAGGAGGGTGTCGCGGGAGCGGAGGGGGCGGCGCAGCCAGCCCGGCTCGCTGGCGAGGGCGGCCAGGACGAGGGCTCGGTTGGTGACTGACTTCGACCCCGGTACGTGGACCGTCGCGTCGACGGCTGCGCTCGCATGGGGGGCGGGCCAGAGGGCGGTGTCTGAGGGGTTCGAAGCCATGGGTTCACTTTAGTGGGGGGTCGTGGGTTGGGTGCTGCGCCGTCGTGGCTGGTCGCACCCCTGGGTCACACCTGCAACAGCCACCTGCCGCCGCCTATCAGCGAGCACAGGCTCACCGCGTGGAACAGGAACAACCACAGGCCCGCCGGGACATGCGTCAGTCGGGACAACTGGTCCGCGTCCGAGTCACCCGCCCCGCCCCTCGCCCGCTTCGCCTGTAGCTCGAAAGCGGGACGCACCCCGCCCAGCAGCAGGAACCACACCACCGCGTACGCGAACGCGGCCTGCACCTGGGATCCGGCGAGCCAGGACACCACCACGAAGGTGCCGCCGGTGAGCACCACCGTCAGCGCCCCGTACGCGTTGCGGATCATCACCAGCATCGCCACCAGCAGGGCCGTCGCCGCCCACAGCAGCAGGGTGATCCGGCCGGCGGCGAGCAGGGCGGCGCCGCCCAGACCGAGCAGCGGGGGAGCGGTGTACCCGGCGGCGGCCGTGAGGATCATGCCGATGCCGTGCGGCTTGCCCCTGCTGACCGTGAGGCCGCTGGTGTCGGAGTGCAGCCGTATGCCGTTGAGCTGACGTCCGGTGAGCAGGGCGACCAGACCGTGGCCGCCCTCGTGGGCGATGGTGATGGCGTTGCGCGAGAACCGCCACAGCGTATGGGGGACCACTATGGCGAGCGCCGCCACCATGGTGCCCAGCACCACCCACAGGTCGGGGTCGGGTTGCAGTCCGATGAGCCGGTCCCAGAGGTCGGGCAGCGCGGTCGATGCGGTGCTGTCCATGTTTCCCGGTGGCTCCCTCTCGTCGTACGGAGTCTGGCAGTGTGGCACGTATGTGCGGACGGTATGCAGCCAGTCGTGGGCCCGAGGATCTCGCAGGAATCTTTGAGATCGAGATGGGGGTCCCCCCAGGGCGAGCGGAGTCGAGCCTCTGGGGGAGGGAGCCCGAGGAGTCCTTGGACCCCGACTACAACGTGGCCCCGACCAAGGAGGTCTATGCCGTCCTCGACCGCCCTCTCAAGGACGTCGAGGACCCGCGGCCGGTTCGGCAGCTGCGGAAGCTGAAGTGGGGGCTGGTCCCGAGCTGGTCGAAGACGCCCGAGGGCGCGGCCCGGATGATCAACGCGCGCGCGGAGACCGTGCACGAGAAGCCGTCGTACAAGAGGGCCTTCGCCACCCGCCGCTGCATCATCCCGGCCGACGGCTACTACGAGTGGGTCACCGGCTCCGGCGAGCGGGAGCTGGAGGTCGAGGGGAGGAAGAAGCGGCCGCGGAAGCAGCCCTACTTCGTGCTGCCCGCCGACGGTTCGGTGTTCGCGATGGCCGGGCTGTACGAGTTCTGGCGGGACAAGACCCTGCCCGACGACCATCCGCAGGCCTGGTGGGCGACCTGCTCCGTGATCACCACCGAGGCGGAGACGGGCCCGCTGGGCGTCTCCCCGGCCGACGGACCGCGCTCCCTCGCCGACATCCACCCCCGGATGCCGCTCATGCTCACCCCGGACCGCTGGGACACCTGGCTCGACCCGTCCCGCACGGACGTGGAGGACCTGCGCTCGCTGCTGGCGGCCCCGCCCGAGGGGCTCATGCGCGCCTACCCGGTCTCCACCACCGTCAGCAACGTCCGCAACAACGGGCCGGAGCTGCTGAAGGAGCTGGACGGGCCGGAAGAGGGCACCCTCTTCTAGCCTTCAGGTGTGAAGACCGAGATCATCAGCACCGAGACCGGGGACGCCCGCATCACCTGGCACCCGGCGAAGCAACCACGGCTCGTGCTGGCCGTCAGTCATGGCGCGGGCGGCGGCATCGAGGCGCGGGACCTGCGGGCGCTCGCCGCGGTACTTCCCCGGCACGAAGTGACCGTCGCCCTGGTCGAGCAGCCCTGGCGGGTGGCCGGCAAGAAGCTCGCTCCCGCGCCGAAGACGCTGGACGTGGGGTGGCGGGGCCTGTGGCCCGCGCTGGTGGAGCCCGGCCTGCCGGTGATCTCCGGCGGGCGCAGCGCCGGGGCCCGGGTCGCCTGCCGTACGGCGGTGGAGCTGGGCGCCGCGGCCGTCCTCGCCCTCAGTTTTCCGCTGCACCCGCCCGGCAAGCCGGAGAAGTCGCGCGCCGACGAGCTGCTCGGATCCGGGGTGCCCACCCTGGTCGTACAGGGCGCCAACGACCCGTTCGGGAAGCCGGAGGAGTTCCCGGCCGGTTCCTTCGAACTGGCCGAGGTGCCCTACGGCGATCACGGCTTCGCCGTGCCGAAGCGGGCGGAGATCACCCAGGACGAAGCCGTGACGGTCATCACGGACGCGGTCGTGAAGTGGGTCGGGTCACTGGGGTGAAGTCCCGGGAATGCTGAGCCGCGGACCTCTGTTGAGGCGGACAGAAGCGCTGAGCAACAGCGCAGACCGTCGTAGGAGAGGAAGTCAGCCGCATGGGTTCGACCTTCTGCCCGAGCCGTAGCAGCCGCGCTGACCTGGACTGGACGGTGCTGCATGCGGCCAAGACCACCCCTATTCGGGGGGCGGCCGGGACGGGTAGTCGTCTATCCTCCAATTCCGGTGGCACCGGTTTCGTTGCTGCCCGGAATCTTGAGGAGGTGGGTCCGGTCACTGGGATCGACGCAGGGACCGACAACGGTCAGGCGGAGCAGCCCGAGGGCCAGGGCGCGAGCACGGAATCCACTGCGGAGCGCACCGCGCGCTTCGAGCGGGACGCGCTCGAATTCCTCGACCAGATGTACTCGGCCGCGCTGCGCATGACGCGCAACCCGGCCGACGCCGAAGACCTGGTGCAGGAGACGTATGCCAAGGCGTACGCGTCCTTCCACCAGTTCCGTGAGGGCACCAACCTCAAGGCGTGGCTGTACCGGATCCTCACCAACACGTTCATCAACTCGTACCGCAAGAAGCAGCGCGAACCCCAGCGCTCCGCGGCCGAGGAGATCGAGGACTGGCAGCTCGCGCGTGCCGAGTCGCACATGTCGACCGGTCTGCGCTCCGCCGAGTCGCAGGCGCTCGACCACCTGCCCGACTCGGACGTGAAGGAAGCGCTGCAGGCGATCCCCGAGGAATTCCGTATCGCCGTCTATCTCGCTGACGTAGAGGGCTTTGCGTACAAGGAGATCGCGGACATCATGGGGACACCCATCGGTACGGTGATGTCCCGCCTGCACCGCGGCCGCCGTCAACTGCGCGGCATGTTGGAGGACTACGCGCGCGAGCGCGGGCTCGTCCCGGCCGGTGCCGGGGAGTCGAACGAAGCGAAAGGCTCGGGCTCATGAGCTGCGGAGAGCCGCACGAGACGGACTGCAGTGAGGTACTCGATCATCTCTACGAGTTCCTCGACAGCGAGATGCCGGACGTCGATCGCGCCAAGTTCAAGCAGCACTTCAACGAGTGCTCGCCGTGCCTGGAGAAGTACGGTCTCGAAGAGGCCGTGAAGAAGCTCGTCAAGCGGTGCTGCGGTCACGACGACGTGCCGACCGACCTGCGCGCCAAGGTCCTGGGGCGGCTCGACCTGATCCGCTCGGGACAGGCCGTGCCCGAGCACGACGTGACGGCCTCGCCGGTGACTCCGCAGGAGTCCTGAGCAGCGGCCGTCGTTCACTCGAACGTGCTAATCGGCAGGTGATCACCCCGCACCGCCTCCCTTCGCCGCCCTAGGCTCCTCGCAGCCGTGCGGACTGGGGCTGGAGGGCTACATGGAGGCGGTGCCGGCACGCGCGCGTGCGTACGTCGCCTGTGTCGCCGTTGCCGCACTGCTCTGTCTGCTGCCCCTGCCGGGCGTCCGCACCTCCTGGTGGGCGCTCGCCCTGCTCACCGCGCTGTACGCCGGATGCGAGCAGGCCGCCGCGCGCTGGCGGTTCGCCGGCACCTTCCATCCCGTACTGCTCGCCGGCGCCTTCGTCCTGCCGCCCCCGGCCGCCGCCCTCGTGGCTCTGCCGGGGGCGCTGCTGTCCCCGGTCGAGCGGCGCCCGCGCGGGCTGCGCCGGATCTGGCGGGCCGCGCAGCTCGCGGTGAGCGTGTGGGCGGCCGCGCGGGTGCACGGGGCGATGGGCGGCCGGGACGCGGTCGTGGTCGCCGACTTCCCGTACGCGCTGGTCCCGGCCGGGGCCGCGGTGCTCGCCTTCTGCCTGGTGCTGAGCCTGCTGGACGGCGGAATCCTGGCGCTCGCCGAGAGGATTCCGGCACGGCGGGCCTGGCGCGGTCTGTTTCTCCGCTCCCTCGCCCCCGTCGCCGTACACGGACTGGCCGGGCTGATGATGGCCGTGCTGTGGCGCAGCCCCTACGGTCCCGTCCCCGCGTTGCTCGTGCTGCTGCCGATGTTCGTGTCGTGGTGGGTGTTCGCGCAGTACCACCGGGAGCGGGCCGCGCATCAGGCCACCATCCGGGCGCTGGTGCAGGCCGTCGACATCAAGGACGAGTACACGCGCGGGCACAGCGAGCGGGTCGGGCAGGCGTCGATGATGATCGCGCGGGAGCTCGGCATGGACGACGCCCGGACCGAGGTGCTGCGGTTCGCCGGGATCCTGCACGACGTGGGCAAACTCGGCGTTCCGACACGGCTGCTCAGGAAGGACGGCCCGCTGACCCCCGAGGAGCGGCGGGTCATCGAGCTGCATCCCGAGTACGGGCACGAGATGGTCCGGGGCATCTCCTTCCTCGGAGAGGCCCGGGCCGCCGTGCTGCACCACCATGAGCGGCTGGACGGGAGCGGCTATCCGTACGGACTGATGGGAAGTCAGATCCCGGAGTCGGCACGGGTGGTGGCCGTGGCCGACGCCTTCGACGCGATGACGTCCACCCGCTCCTACCGGCGGGCCCGGCCGGTCGGTGCCGCGCTGGAGGAGCTGGAGCGGTGCGCGGGCAGCCAGTTCGACCCACGGATGGTGACGGCCCTCGTCCGCGCCCTGTCCCGGCACGGCTGGCATCCGGCGGTCACCGCCGACGAGACGGACGAGGCCGGCGTGCCACATCCCCGACCGACCTCTGCGGGCCGGTCGGGGGTACGCCGGTGAGCGCGCCCAGGACGCTCCGTCGGCCGCCGCTCCGCACCCTCGTCCACACCTGCGCCGCCCTCCTCGCCCTCGGCTCACTCGCCTTCGTCCTGTGGGGCGGTCTGGAGGAGCGAGGTACCGCTCTCGCCTTCGGCGTGCTGATCACCGTCGGTGAGCTCAACCGGCGCAGCGGCCCCCACGTCAGGGAGGCCGCGCCGCTCGGCGCCGCCGGAGGACTGTCGTACGCCCTGCTCGGCGAGAACGCCGGCGCGCCCACGCATCACGGCGCCGCCCAGGCCGTCACCGTCGTCCTCGCCGCCTCCCTCGTCGGCAGCGTGCCGCACGTCGGACGCGGGCAGGGCCCCACCGCCGACCAGCTCGCCCGCCGCGTCCTCACCGTCGGGTTCGCCGCCGTGTGCTTCCAACCCCTCTACAACCAGGGGACGTTCACACAGTGGAGCGGCCCCGCCTACGCCCTGCTCCTGCTCGCCCTGCTCTCCCTCACCGCGCTGTGCGACGCCGTGCTCGCCGCGGCCCTGGCGCACTCCCGTACCCGCTGGCCCTTCGGCCCACTGCTCCGGGACGAGTTGCGGGCCCTGCTCGGCATCGGGTCCGCCGTCGTCGCCACCGGGGCCGTGATGGCGCTCGCGGTGGCCGTCGCGGGACTGTGGGCGCTGCCCGTCTTCTCGGTGCCGCTGCTGCTCACCCAGCTCTCCGTCCGCCGGTACGCCGCCGTCCGCTGCACCTACCGGCAGACCATCGCCTCCCTCGCCCGCGCCACCGAGATCGCCGGGTACACGCCCGCCGGGCACGCCCGCAGGGTCGCCGCGCTCAGCCGGGAGGTCGGCCGTGACCTGGGGATGTCCCGGCCCGAGCTCACCGTCCTGGAGTACGCCGCCCTCATGCACGACATCGGCCAGCTGAGCCTCGTCGACCCGGTGCCCGCGGGCGCCACCGCCGCCCTGCCCCTCGCCGAACAGCGCCGGATCGCGCTCCTCGGCGGGGCCGTCGTACGGCAGACGGGCGTGGACGCGGCCGTCGCCGTGGTCGTGGAGCGGCAGGCCGACCCTTGCCGGGAGCAGCCGCTGGCCGCGCGGATCGTGCGGGCGGTGAACGCGTACGAGGAGAAGACGCGCGACGCCGGACCCGGCGGGCCCCTGACCGCGCTCGAGGAGCTGCGCCTGGGCACCGCGGGGGACTACGCTCCGGAGGTCGTGGAGGCGCTGGCCCGGGTGCTGTCGAGAGACTGTCTGACCTCGCCCGTGACGGGGTAACCCATGGGTAATGAGCGCCCTTCCGAGCACACGTGGTTGGATGCGAGAGAGAGGGTGTCCGGGGGCACAGCCAGCCCACTCGACGGAACCGGCAGGCGGGAATCGTGAGGATCTTCGGCAAGGGACGGCACCGGCCCTCCGCCTCCTGGCGGCAGGCCACGGACCGCGCGTTCACGCTGATCGGCGACGGTCGGTACGAGGACGCGGGCGCGCTGCTGACACGTGCCGCGGACCTTGAGCCGTGGCTGTCCGAGTCCTGGTTCAACCTCGCCCTCCTGCACAAGTTCCGGCACGACTGGGAGCAGGCGCGGGCCGCGGGCCTGCGTGCCGTCGCGCTCCTCGACCGCGAGACCGGGGCGCCCGACTGGTGGAACGTCGGTATCGCCGCCACCGCCCTCCAGGACTGGCCGCTGGCCCGGCGCGCCTGGCAGGCGTACGGGCTGCGGGTGCCGGGGGGTGCCACGGCTTCGGGTGAGCCGCTGGGGATGGACCTGGGCAGTGCGGCCGTACGGCTGTCTCCCGAAGGGGAGGCCGAGGTGGTCTGGGGGCGGCGGCTCGACCCCGCCCGCATCGAGGTGCTGTCGATCCCGCTGCCGTCCTCGGGACGGCGCTGGGGCGAGGTCGTGCTGCACGACGGGGTGCCGCACGGCGAGCGCACGACCGCGTCGGGCCATGCCTACCCCGTGTTCGACGAGATCGAGCTGTGGGCGCCTTCGCCGGTGCCGACGTGGGTGGTGTTGCTGGAAGCCGCCACCGAGGCCGACCGGGACGCGTTGGAGCAGCTGGCCGCGGATGCCGGGTTCGCGGCGGAGGACTGGTCCTCTTCGGTGCGGCTGCTGTGCCGGATGTGTTCCGAGTCACGGATGCCGTCGGACGAAGGCGACGGGGAACATCTTGATCCGCACGATCACAGTGAGCCGGGGCATCCCGGGCCGCTCGGGCATCGGACGGACGGGCAGTTGTGGGTGCCGGAGCGGGAGTGCGGGGTGGCTGCGCCTGCCTCGCTGGTTCGGGGGCTGCTGGACGGGTGGGTCGCGGACAGTCCTGATTCTCGTGACTGGCGGGATCTGGAAGAGGTCTGCTAGGGCGTCGCCCGACCGCGGGCCGGTGGGGGCTGGTCGCGCAGTTCCCCGCGCCCCCGCAGGGCGCGGCACCCTTACCCTGTATCCGCAGTCACCCCGTGTTTTGGTTTGAGGAAGGCATCGTCGGTCATGGCCCAGCAGGACACCGATCAGCAGCACGCGGGCGTGCTCCCCGTCGACGACGAGGGGTTCGTCATCGACACCGAGGACACCGAGGAGCGGGAGAGCGCCTGGCGTGAGCGCGGCACCTCGCGGCCCATCACCGTGGTCGGGAACCCCGTGCTGCACAAGGAGTGCAAGGACGTCACCGAGTTCGGTGCGGAGCTCGACCAGCTGGTGGCGGACATGTTCGCCAGCCAGCGCACCGCCGAGGGCGTCGGTCTCGCCGCCAACCAGATCGGCGTCGACCTGAAGGTCTTCGTGTACGACTGCCAGGACGACGAGGGCCGGCGGCACGTGGGTGTCGTCTGCAACCCGAAGCTCGTGGACCTGCCCGCCGACAAGCGCCGGCTCGACGACGCGAACGAGGGCTGTCTGTCGGTGCCCACCGCGTACGCGCCGCTCGCCCGTCCCGACTACGCCGAGGTCACCGGGCAGGACGAGAAGGGCAACCCGGTCAAGGTCCGTGGCACCGGCTACTTCGCCCGGTGTCTGCAGCACGAGACCGACCACCTGTACGGCTACCTCTACATCGACCGGCTCTCCAAGCGCGAACGCAAGGACGCGCTGCGGCAGATGGCCGAGAACGAGCCCCGCTACCCCGTGGTCGCCAACGACTGACGTCCCACAAACCCCGTACGCACGGCGCCTGTTCAGGAATCACTCCCCGAACAGGCGCCGTTCGTGTGTGTCACACATGGGGAGAATCTCGACACCGTGGGGTAGTGAATGAAGCAAATCCATTCCCAGAATGGTCAGTTGTGGTGCTGAATGGGCAGTGCGGGGATACGCAACGGCGCACGCCCGGTTCAGCGGCAGGGGCATGCGCAACTGGCGGCTGGAAGGGGTTTGTTCGTGCCTGCTTTCCCACACAGCACCACATCGACGCCGACGGCGATCGCGGTTCCACCGTCGCTCTCTCTCCCGGTGATCGAGGCAGCGTTTCCCAGGCAACTGCATCCGTATTGGCCCAGGCTCCAGGAGAAGACGCGTACCTGGCTTCTGGAAAAACGGCTCATGCCGGCGGACAAGGTGGCCGAATATGCCGACGGACTGTGCTACACGGACCTCATGGCGGGGTACTACCTCGGCGCCCCCGACGAGGTCCTCCAGGCGATAGCGGACTACAGCGCGTGGTTCTTCGTCTGGGACGACCGGCACGACCGGGACATCGTCCACCGCCGTCCGCGCGCGTGGCGGCGGCTGAGGTTCCGGTTGCACGCGGCGCTCGACTCCCCGCGGGATCATCTGCACCACGAGGATCCGCTGGTCGCCGCCTTCGCCGACTGCATGGTGCGGCTGTACTCGTTCCTGCCGCAGACGTGGAACGTCCGGTTCGCCGGGCACTTCCACGACGTGATCGAGGCCTACGACCGGGAGTTCCGCAATCGCACCCGGGGGACCATTCCCACGGTCGAGGAATACCTGGTACTGCGTCGCCTCACCTTCGCGCACCGGATCTGGACGGATCTGCTGGAGCCGAGCGCGGGATGCGAACTCCCGGACGGGGTGAGGAAACACCCGGCGTACCGGCGGGCGGCCCTGCTGAGTCAGGAATTCGCCGCCTGGTACAACGACCTCTGTTCGCTGCCCAAGGAAATCGCGGGAGACGAGGTCCACAATCTCGGAATCAGTCTCATCAAACACGAGGGGCTGACCCTCGAAGAGGCGATCCGGGAAATGCGAAGGCTGATCGGTAAATGCGTGGACGCATTCCTCGTGGCCGAGGCCGACGCCCTCCTTTTCGCCGACAGCCTCGACGACGGCACCCTGCGAGGAAAGGAACTGAGCGCCGCGGTCCGGACCTGCGTCCGCAATATGCGCAACTGGTTCAGCACCGTCTACTGGTTCCACCACGAGTCCGGCCGTTACATGGTCGACAGCTGGGACGACCGGTCCACGCCCCCGTACGTCAACAACGAAGCGGCAGGTGAGAAATGACCGTCGAATCCGTGAAACCCGAAGCCACGGTGGCTCCCGAGCCGGGTGAGCCGCCGTTCGCGGGCGGGGGCGTCCCCGTCCTCGGCCACGGCCTGCGCCTGGTCCGTGATCCGCTGAGCTTCCTGTCGGGGCTGCGGCGGCACGGCGATGTCGTACGCCTCAGGCTCGGCCCGAAGACGGTGTACGCGCCCACCACCCCCGAACTGACCGGAGCCGTGGCGCTCAAC
>NZ_JBEXFB010000046.1:0-36691 GCF_040606575.1 Streptomyces sp. NPDC005402 | reverse complement strand
GCCCCGCCGGAGGAGCCCGCCGACCCCGAGGACATCGACGACGACCTGCTCAGGCTCGTCTTCACCACCTGCCACCCGGTGCCCGCTCGCGGCGACGGCAAAGGTTCACGGAACCACGACTCACCGGACGCCATCCCCCGGCGACCGGGAGATCATGCCCACCGGCCGCCGTCGAGGGACCCCGGCGTCACTTGTGCGTGCCGGTGCTGGAGGTACGACGACGGTTTTTGCGGTGGTGGGACGTCCTCCCGTTCGTGGTGGTCGTGGTCTTCTTGCCCTTGGAGTGCCTCTTGGCTGGTGCCAGGTGACTGAAGAGCGACATGATCTTTCCCTTCATCTCGCACGGTTCACTAGGACATACGTGCGATCTCCCGTTTTGGATGGCAATTCCGGCAAGATTTCCGCGCACGGAATCCTCTCGGTGCATAGCCGCTGATGCCCAGGCCGAGGACCGGGCGGCCACCTGTCATCCGGTCCAAGGTGGCGGCCTGCTTGCGAGCAGGGCGGTGTCGCGCAGAGAGGCGAGCAGCACCTCCGGTCTGGACGCGGATGCGGGAGGTGGCACCGGCCAGGACGGCGAGTGCGACCAGGGGCTCGGGTTGTGGTAAACGAGTCGGTCGACCACACCGAGTTCGTACCCGGGCCTTCGGCCCGCGTTCGGCGATCATGTGCGCGATGCCGCCGCGGTCGCTGCGCGGTGTCGAGCCGCAGGGCTGCGGTTGACAGGACCGATGTCCTCGCGCCAGTACTCGTGGACCACGCCGTCGACGCGTTCTGGCGGGCGGCGCCGGATTTCGCTGTGCAGAGACCGCGACGCCGGAACGTCCGGTACGGCCTGCGTGAGGGGAGACCCCCTGAGGGCGAACAAGAGAACGACTGCACGCGTACTTGCTCCGCGCCGTCCACGGGGTGCCACTCGCCGCCGACGTACCCCCCGCCCCCGACCGGACGGCCGCAGCCTGTCGCCGCCAAGATGGCCCTGGAGATCGGCGCCTCCGCCCGAGGTGAAACGCCTGGCCAGCGACTGCTTCTCCGTAGTCCGGACGGCGGTGGCCGAGTGTGTGCGAGTGGCCCAGCGCAACGGCGACATCGACCCCGACGCGGATCCCGACGACCTTGCGTACCTTCCGCTGACCATCATCCGCAGGACCGATGTCGTAGGCGCGTACGGCCACAGCCCCGACCGCCTGACCTCGATCGCGGAGAGCGCGTTCGCCTTGCTGCCCCGCCCGCGGCACCGCTGAGAAGGGCGCGGCCGGCCTTGTTGCGCCCACTTCGACGCCGCGGAGGCACGGCCCGCAGGTTCACGCGCCGCCGGGCGGTCGTCCGGGCGGCGGCCGAAGAACTGCGCCCGCATCCAGTCGAGTTGCTCCACCGCATATGCGGTGTCGCCGGGCTTGAACTGCACGGTCAGTCGCCGAACGCCTCGCCGCAACAGGCGGTGGTACTTCGGCCGCCGCTCCGCCAACTCGGACCGCGTTTGCAGGAATTCGTGCCAGTGCTGCGCCTCGGTGCCCTCGTAGGGCTGGTGCCGTCCCCACGGGTGCGGGCAGCAGTACGGACTCCCGCTGAGACCAAGGCGATGGGCTGCATGACCGCGCAGGTCCACATGGTCCGAGCTGACGGCAATGGGCTTCCCTGTCTGTTCGCGAGGGGTCTCGGCGCAGGGCACGGTGAAGGCCGACCCTGGCCCGGTGAACGCGCCCGCCCGTGGTCGCCGGCACCACCGTCCGACACGGTGACGTGATCGCGGCCGACGACGACGCAGTGCTGTGCGTTCTCCTGCTGCGCCGCTCGCACACTTTGCCACCGCCGTCGCGACCACAAAGAAAGGTAAAGCCGACCCACCCTTCTTGACAGCTCAGTACAGAACTGCCTAGGTTTCTGACTGTTCAGTACACAACCATCCTGGGCTCACCGGACCGGCTTGGTCCGGGCTTGCAGGACCGTGCGGACCGAGTCGACCTCGGCGCGGGCGACCCCGCGCAGCGCACGACGAAGTCATGCCCACACCCGAAGGAACCACCATGCAGACAGCTTCCCCAGTGGCCCTCGTGACGGGCGCCTCCTCCGGGATCGGGCGGGCGGCGGCGCTCGCTCTTGTGGGCGCCGGCTTCGCGGTGGTCGGCACGAGCCGCAACGCGGCGAACGCCGAGCCGCTCGCCGGGGTGACGTTCCTCGATCTCGACGTGGCCGGCGACGAGTCGGTCCGCTCGCTGGTCGGGGAGGTGATCGACCGGTTCGGCCGGATCGACGTCCTGGTCAACAACGCGGGCGTGGGCGCGGTCGGCGCCGGCGAGGAGAGCTCGATCAACCAGGCCAAGGAGGTCTTCGACATCAACGTCTTCGGCGTGATGCGGATGACCAACGCAGTGCTGCCCCACATGCGCGCCCAGGGCAGTGGCCGCGTGGTCAACGTCTCCTCGGTACTGGGTCTGATCCCAGCGCCCTTCATGGCCGTCTACGCCGCCACCAAGCATGCGGTCGAGGGCTACTCCGAGTCCGTCGACCACGAACTTCGCGAGTACGGCGTCCGGATGCTGCTGGTCGAGCCGGCCTACACCAGCACGAGTTTCGAGGCGAGCAGCATGGCCCCCGACTCGCCCCTGCCGATCTACGCCGCACAGCGGGAGGTCTCCCGGGACGTGCTGGCCACGGCTGTGCGCAACGCCGACCACCCGGGCGTTGTCGCGAACGTGATCGTCGCGGCCGCCACCGATTCCAAGCCCAAGCTCCGGTACACCGCCGGCTCGATGGCCAGACGCGTCAGCGTCCTGCGCCGGATCGTGCCCTCGCGCGCCTTCGACGGCCAAGTCCGCAAGCTCAACCGACTGGCCGGCTGACCCCGCAGTACACCCGGCGCCCGAGGAGACGCACATGTCCACAACCAGAGACACCGAAGCCGGCATCGGTATCTGTCGTCCCACCGCTCTTGGTAAAGGCTGACGCACATGGAGTTCGAACACGTCACCTTCGACCTGCCGCACGGCACCTTTCATGCGCTGCAGGGTGGTGATCCCGATGGTCGACCGACGCTCGTCCTGCACGGCTTCCCGGACCATCCGCCGACCGCGAGGCCCTTCCTTGCCGAGCTCGGCCGCCGCGGACGTCACGTCCTCGCACCCTGGCTTCGCGGTTACGCGCCGTCCCCGACCGCGGGGCCGTTCGACTTCGCATCCCTCACCGGCGACGTGCTCGCGCTGATCGACCGCTGGTCTCCGGGGCGAGCCGTGGAGTTGGTCGGCCACGAC
This sequence comes from Streptomyces sp. NPDC005402, assembly GCF_040606575.1. Taxonomy (NCBI): domain Bacteria; kingdom Bacillati; phylum Actinomycetota; class Actinomycetes; order Kitasatosporales; family Streptomycetaceae; genus Streptomyces; species Streptomyces sp. NPDC005402. Next base: position 33,440 of record NZ_JBEXFB010000046.1, on the reverse strand, counting down.
TGGGGCGCCATGATCACATACGATGCCTGCGTCACCGCGCCGGAGCGGATCGAACGCGCGGTCGCGCTCGCCATCCCCCACCCGCTCACGTTCGTGACCCGGCCGCGCCCCGCTCAGCTACGCCGGAGCTGGTACATGGGGCTCTTTCAACTGCCGGGAAGCGGCTGGATGGCCTCCGCCCGCGATCTCGCCCTCATCGACCGCCTCTGGCGTCAGTGGTCGCCCGGCCTCTCGCTCGATCCAGCTGTCCAGGCGGAGCTGCACGAGCACCTGCGGGCGAGCATGCCCGCGCCCATCAAGTACTACCGGGAGATGATGCGCCCCGGCATGCTCAGGGCGGCGCGCCGCCTGTCTCAGCCGATCAAGGTGCCCCTGCTGCACCTCCACGGTGCCGACGACGACTGCATCCTCCCCCCGCAGGTCGACGACCGACATCGGTTCGCCGCCCCGCACACGCTGGAGATCGTCCCCGACGTCGGTCACTTCCTGCACATCGAGGCCCCCGAGGCGATCGCGGAACGGATCGCGGCATGGACCGAGTAGCGGAGCACATCACTCGAGGTGGGAAACGTATGGCACAGACCGCGGACGCTGCGCGGACCGTCATCATGACCGTGGACGACGATCCCGGGGTGTCCCGGGCCGTCGCCCGTGACCTGCGACGGCGCTACGGCGAGTCGTACCGGATCGTGCGCGCGGAGTCCGGGGAGTCCGCGCTGGAGGCGCTGCGGGAGCTGAAGTTGCGCGGTGATCTGGTCGCGGTGATCCTGGCCGACTACCGGATGCCGCAGATGAACGGCATCGAGTTCCTCGAACACGCCATGGACGTCTATCCGGGGGCCCGCCGTGTGCTGCTGACGGCGTACGCGGACTCGAACGCGGCGATCGACGCGATCAACGTCGTCGACCTCGACCACTACCTCCTCAAGCCGTGGGATCCGCCGGAGGAGAAGCTGTACCCGGTGCTCGACGACCTGCTGGAGGCGTGGCGCTGCAGTGACTTCCGGCCGGTGCCTGCCACCAAGGTGATCGGTCACCGGTGGTCGGCCCGCTCGTCGGACGTGCGGGAGTTCCTGGCCCGCAACCAGGTGCCGTACCGCTGGTACTCCACAGAGGAGCCCGAGGGGCAGCGGTTGCTGGCCGCGGCGGGCGAGGACGGGCAGCGGCTGCCGGTGGTGATCACGGCGGAAGGTACGGCGCTCGTCGAGCCGGAGGTGCCCGAACTGGCCGCGCACGTGGGGCTGGCGACGACACCCACGGCCGACTTCTACGACCTCGTCGTCATCGGCGGCGGCCCCGCCGGGCTCGGCGCGGCGGTGTACGGGGCCTCGGAGGGGCTCAGGACCGTGCTCGTGGAGCGGTCGGCGACCGGCGGGCAGGCCGGACAGAGCTCGCGGATCGAGAACTACCTCGGCTTCCCGGATGGGGTGTCCGGCGGCCAGCTCACCGACCGGGCCCGGCGGCAGGCGACCAAGTTCGGCGCCGAGATCCTCACCGCCCGTGAGGTGACCGGTTTGGAGGTCAACGGCGCGGCCCGCACCGTGCGCTTCGCGGACGGGTCGGCGATCGCGGTGCACAGCGTGATCCTTGCGACCGGCGTGTCATACCGGCAGTTGGAGGCGCCGGGTGCCGACGAGCTGTCGGGCCGCGGGGTGTTCTACGGGTCCGCGCTCACCGAGGCCGCCGCCTGCCAGGGCCACGACGTGTACATCGTCGGCGGCGCCAACTCGGCCGGGCAGGCGGCGATGTATCTGTCCAGGGGCGCCAAGTCGGTCACCCTGCTGGTGCGCGGAGCGGACCTCACCGCGTCGATGTCGCACTACCTGATCCAGCAGATCGACGAGTCGCCGAACATCTCGGTCCGGGCCCACACGGTCGTCGAGGCCGCGCACGGCGAGAACCAGCTGGAACAGCTGACGCTGCGCGACACGACGAGCGGGGAGACCGAACGGGTCGACGCGCAGTGGCTGTTCGTGTTCATCGGCGCGGCCCCGCTGACCGACTGGCTGGACGGCACGGTGTTGCGGGACGAGCGCGGGTTCATCCTCGCCGGGCCCGATCTGACCGCCGACGGGCGTCCGCCGGCGGAGTGGGGGCTGGACCGGCCGCCGTACCACCTGGAGACCAACATTCCCGGCGTGTTCGTCGCCGGGGATGCGCGCGCGGAGTCCGCGAAGCGGGTCGCGTCCGCCGTCGGAGAGGGAGCCATGGCCGTGATGCTCGTCCACCGTTATCTGGAGCAGTCGTGAGCGGGCGGCTGATGCCGTGCAGCGCGGCGGAGATCAGCTCGCTGTTCCTCTTCGAAAAGCTCAGCGCCGAGCAGCTCGACAGGCTGTGCAGCGCGGGACGGGTCGAACTGTTCGACCCCGGGCCGGTGTTCGCCGAAGGTGACCCGGCGACCTGCTTCTACGTGATGATCGAGGGCACGCTCGTCATGTCGCGCCGGGTGGGCAGCGACGACATCGAGGTGAGCCGCACGTCCCAGCCAGGGGTGTACGCGGGGGCCGTGATGGCGTACCTCGGGGACGGGAAACCGCAGCGGTACATCAACTCGTTGCGGGTGTCGGAGCCGACGCGGTTCTTCGTCCTGCCCGCCGAATCGTTCGCGAACTTCATCCACGAGTGGTTTCCGATGGCGGTCCATCTCCTGGAGGGGCTCACCCTCGGTTCGCAGACCTTTCAGCGGGCCGTCGGGCAGCGCGAACGGCTGCTGGCGCTGGGCTCGTTGTCCGCGGGTCTCACCCATGAACTCAACAACCCGGCCGCGGCGGCCGCACGGGCCACCTCGTCGCTCAGGGACCGGGGCGCGCACATGCGCCACAAGCTCAGCGCCATCGCCTCGGGCCCCTACCACCGCGACGCCCTGAAAGCCCTGGTCGACCTCCAGGAGCGTACGGCCGAACGGGTCTCCAAGGCGCCGGCACTGAGCCCGCTCGAAGCGTCCGACCGAGAGGACGAACTCGCCGACTGGCTGGACGACCACGGTGTCCAGGACGGCTGGCAGATCGCGCCGACCTTCGTGCAGGGCGGTCTCGACGTCGAGTGGCTGGAGCAGATCGCGGCGGCCGTCGGCGAGCAGGAAATCCTGCAGAGTGCCTTCGAGTGCCTCAACTACACGGTCGAGACCGAGCTGTTGATGTCCGAGATCGAGGACTCCACCACCCGCATCTCGCACCTCGTCCTCGCCGCCAAGCAGTACTCGCAGCTGGACCGCGCGCCCTACCAGGTCACCGATGTGCACGAACTCCTCGACAGCACGCTGCTGATGCTGTCGGGCAAGATCGGTCCACAGGTCAAGGTGGTGAAGGAGTACGACCGTTCGGTGCCGAGGATTCCGGCCTACCCGGCCGAACTGAACCAGGTGTGGACCAACCTGATCGACAACGCGGTCTCCGCCATCAACAGCGCGGGCGGCGAAGGGACGTTGACCGTACGCACCGCTCTGGTGCACGACCGGCTGCTGGTGGAGTTCCGCGACACGGGTCCGGGGGTGCCGGCGGAGATCCGCGGCCGGATCTTCGACCCGTTCTTCACTACCAAGCCGGTGGGCGAGGGCACGGGGCTGGGGCTCGACATCTCCTGGCGGATCGTCGTCAACAAGCACCACGGCGACCTGAAAGTCGAGTCCGTACCCGGCGACACTCGCTTTCAGGTGTTGCTCCCCCTCACCGCCACTGGCTCCGACACCGGGCCCGACCCGGCCCAGGAGTCCTCATGACGAAGGAGACTGGAATCGACCCCGGCGTCCCGCCCAGCGGTGCCGGATGCGTCGAGTGCGACGCCGACGGCGGCTGGTGGTTCCATCTGCGGCGCTGCGCCCAGTGCGGTCACATCGGCTGCTGCGACGACTCACCCGCCAAGCACGCCACCGCCCACTTCCGGGACACCGGCCATCCGGTGATCCGCAGTTACGCACTGATCCTCGCCCGCTCCCGCCGCTCGGTCGTCGTGATCGACAGCGGCTCCCCGCGCAACGCGCCCGCGAAGGCCGTGCACGGCCTGATCGCCCTGGACGGCCCCCCGCCGTCCGAGATCTTTCGACGGGGCCGGGAGCAGGTGCGCCAGTACGGCGGACGCGTCGTGTCCGGCGAGGTGGTCTCGGCCGAGCCTGCCGCCCCGTCGGCGGACGGGGACCTGCGGTTCACCGTCACCCTGGCCGACGGCCGCAGAGCGAGCCGGCCGATGAAAGCTGCTTCGGAACCCCACCGCACCGGAAGGCACGTGATCCTGTGATTGCTGCTGACGAGACGTTCGACGGCACGTGGCCGTATCCCGCCCGCTTCAACCAGGCGGCCGGCTTCCGCCAGCACTATGTCGACGAGGGCCCCGAACAGCCCGACCAGACGATCGTCATGTTGCACGGCGAGCCCACGTGGGGCTACGAGTGGCGCCACCTGATCGGGCCGCTGTCGCGCCACCATCGCGTGGTCGTTCCCGACCACATGGGCTTCGGCAAGAGCGAGACACCGCAGGACCACACGTACGACGCGAGCGAACACATCCTGAATCTCGAATGGTTGCTCGTCGACACGCTCGACCTCACGGACATCACCCTGGTGCTCCGTGACTGGGGCGGCCCCATCGGCACCGGGTTCGCGCTGCGTCACCCCGACCGGATCTCCCGGATCTTCGCCACGAACACCGTGCTGCCTCTCGCAGACGACATCGCCCCTCTCATGAAGGCCAACGGCGTCGAGAGCCGGTGGTTCCAGTGGGCCCACTCGGCGCTCGCGGACGGTTCGTTCGAGCAGGTCCTCGGAAACGCGGGTCACACCATCGCCCACCTGATGATCGACCTGCAGCATGTCGCCCGGCCCGAGATCGCCACGCCGACCTGGATCCGCGCGTACTCCAGCCCCTTCCCGACCCCGGCGGAGTGCCGCGGTGTCATCGCCTTCCCCCGCCAGGCGCTGGAGGGCCCGCAGGGCCCCCCGCCCGGCCCGCCGCCCATGGAAGCCGTCGCCGCGCTGCGCGCCGTGCCGACGATGCTGGCGGTCGGGATGCAGGACACCGCACTGCTGCCCGAGTACGTGATCCCGTCGTTCAGGCTGACCTACCCCGACGCACCCGTGGTCGAGATTCCGAGCGCCGGCCACTTCCCGACCGAGGACGCGCCCGAGACGCTGCTGGCACTGCTCGAGCTGTTCCTGCAGACGACGCCCGCGCGCACCTGAATCCTGAATGTCGAAGGGCCGGCTCCGCACACGCGGAGCCAGCCCATCGCCGTGCGGCAGAGGTGATGCTCGATGGTCAGGGCAACCGGATCTTGGGATGCATCGAACGGCGCCCTCCGCCCGGACTTGCGGGCCAGTAGACCCGACCCTCGACCATCAGCGCCGCATCAGGGCGGAGATCGTCTATGGGACAGGTTTTAGTCGGTGAATGCGCCCATGGCGCGGTCGAGCAGCACCGCCAGGGGGACCTTGCCTTCACAGGCGACCCAGCCGGTCGATGCCGCGTCCGCGCAAGCGAGGGCGGCCGCGACCAGGGCGGTCGGCCTGGGATCCTCCGGATGGTCGGGGCCGGTCCCCAGCCGGCGTGCGATCTCCGGGACCATCATTTCCTGCCAGCCCAGCTGCTTCTCGTAGTGCCGGGCCCGCAGGGACGGCGTGTCCTGGAGCATCCGCAGATAGCTGAGGGTCCGCTCGGGTGCGGCCTCGTTCATCCGCGTCATCACGTCGAACGCGCGGCGCAACGCCTCCCAGGGCCGCTCCTCGTCCGGCCGGGCGGCGAGCGTATCGGCGATCTGGCGACCGATCTCCTCCAGGTCGACCAGGACGATGTCCTCTTTCGTGCCGAAGTGCCTAAACAGGCTGGCGCGCGAGAGCCCGGCCTCGGCGGCGATCTGGTCGACGGTCGTGCGCTCGAAGCCCTGCTCGATGAAGAGCCGTAGCGCTACCTCCGTGACTTCCGCCCGGATGGTCGCGCGCATGCGCTCACGCAGCCCGGGCTTGGCGGCGGAGCGGGGAGGAGTCCCGGCGGAATCAGTCATGCCTCAACAATACACGACAGCTCAACTTGATACTGAGTCTCATGCAGGTGTACGGTCTCTCCATAACCCCTCGTTTCGAGCAGGAGTGTTTTCCATGAGCAAGATCTGGTTCATCACGGGTTCCTCGCGCGGTTTCGGCCGCCAGTTCGCCGAGGCAGCCCTTCAGCGCGGCGACAAGGTCGCGGCCACCGCCCGCAACACCGACTCCCTCAAGGACCTGGTCGCCGCCCACGGCGAGCAGATCCTTGCGCTGACCCTGGACGTGACGGACAAGGCCGCCGCCACCGAGGCCGTCCAGCGGGCGCACGCGCACTTCGGCGGCCTGGACGTCGTCGTCAACAACGCCGGCTACGGCCTGTTCGGCACCGTCGAGGAACTGACCGAGCAGCAGGTCCGCGACCAGATGGAGACCAACTTCTTCGGCGCCCTGTGGGTGACCCAGGCCGCGCTGCCGCTGCTGCGCGAGCAGGGCAGCGGCCACATCGTGCAGATCTCCACCATCGGCGGCGTGACCACCTTCCCCAACCTGGGCGGCTACCACGCCTCCAAGTGGGCTCTGGAGGGCCTGACCGAGTCCCTGGCCAAGGAGGTCGCCGCGTTCGGGATCAAGGTCACCCTGGTCGAGCCCGGCGGCTTCGCCACCGACTGGTCCGGCGCCTCCGCCAGCTTCGCCGAGCAACTGCCCGTATACGACGGCGTGCGCGCCGCCGTGGCCGAGGGCTGGCGCAACATGAAGATCGGCGACCCCACCGCGGCCGGACCGGCACTGCTGAAGATCATCGACGCCGACGCCCCGCCCCTGCGTGTCTTCTTCGGCACCGCGGGACTGGAGCTTCTTCCCTCGGTGTACGCCGAGCGCCTCAAGACCTGGCAGGACTGGGCCGACGTCTCCGCCCTGTCCCAGGGCAACCCGGCCTGAACTGAGCGACGCCACGCGCCTGCCCACACCCTCAACGCCAGGGCACACCCGTCACAGCAGGTCAGCGGCGCGCCTCGTCGCTGCTCTGTTCAGCCGCCCCATGCCCGGCCGGGTCTTCGCCGCCCTCATCAAGCGCGGCTGCGGTGCGCCGGCCGGACCACAGATCCCCGACCAACTTCCACACAACACGACCCGAACCACAACGGATACAAGGAAGACCCATCATGACCAACAACAGCGCCCGCCCCAAGGCACTCATCGTAGTCTCGGCTGGATCAGAACTGCCGCTGACCAAGCCGGAAGGCGGCCGCAGCCTCAACATCGGCTGGTTCCTCGTCGAGCTGGCCGCTGTTCTCGCCCAGTACGAGGACACCCACGACTTCGTCCTCGCCACGCCGGACGGCAAGCTCCCGACGCTCGACATCAACGGCATGGCGCTCGCCATGCACGGCGGCGCCAACCTCGGCTCGGACCTCATGCGCGTAGCCATGCAGAACGAGCAGTACGGCGTTGAAGAGGTGCGCGAGAAGAACCCCGCCCTCGTCGCCCGACGTGAGACCGAGCTCGCCCTCCTGCGGCGCCACCTCGGCCGGATGCCGGTCTCCCCGATCCTGCCGAACACCGACAAGGAGGCCGCCTCCATCCATGAGGACCTCGTCGCCGGCCTTCAGGCCCTGCCGGAGCACAAGTGGTACTCCATCGAGGAACTGCTCGCCCGGCACCGCGACGCAACCGACGACTTCTCGCTTGCCGGCTTCGATTTCATGCACGCGCCGGGCGGCCACGCACCGATGATCGACTTCCACGACAACCCGCTGGTCGGCGAACTGCTCCACCAGCTGCGGGAGAACGACGTCCCGATCTCACTGATCTGCCACGCGCCCGTCGCGATGACGGCTGCCAAGTACCGTGTCGACGCCGATGGCAAGGTCAGCGTCCACGAGAACCACGCGTTCAAGGGCGCCCACATCACCACCGTTCCCGACCACGGCGAGCTGCAGATGCTCGACGGCGGCTACCCGAAGATCCCCGGCGAGGAGACCCGCCTGGAATTCTTCGTCGACGTGGTGCTCAAGGACGCCGGATACAAGGTCGACACGACCGAGAACATGGCCGAGGTTCTGGTCGTCTGGGACGAGACCCACGGTGTCCTGACCGGCAACGGGCCGCACTCCGTCGACGAGCAGACCGCGCGCCTGAACGAGATCGTGCAGCACCGCAAGGCCGCACGATCCTGACCAACGCCCTGGCTGGTCGCATGTCAACCAGTGAGGGTGGAGATCAGGCGGCCCCCCGGGGCGATGGGTTGGGTGCCCATCGCTCGGGGCCACGCCGTCCACCCCAAGGGCTTGCAGATCATCGACACGCCGTCTTGACCTTGCCGTGGGGGTCGCTGCTGAGGATGACAACCCGCCGAACACGACAGTCCGACAGCCGATTCGCGCCCCGGGCACGCAACGCCGTGACGTCCTCGTCATCTCGAATCGCTGACCCGACTGAACCCGCTCGCGACAGCCGGAAGCACAGAGCTCGTCATCCGCATCCACGTCCGCTTCGTATTCCCACTGCCTGGCCGAAGGATGGACCAAATGGCCGACATCAGCGCAGACCAGTGGCAATCGCTGAAGGACCACGCGACCGAAGCGATGCGGAAGGCATACGTCCCCTACTCCCACTTCCCCGTCGGGGTCGCCGCGCTGACCGATGACGGGCGCATCGTGACCGGCGCGAACATCGAGAACGCCTCCTACGGGGTGGGCCTGTGCGCCGAGTGTTCCCTGATCTCCAACCTCGTCATGACCGGCGGAGGCAAGCTGACGGCGTTTGCATGCGTCGACGGCGACGGTGAGCGCCTCATGCCGTGCGGGCGCTGCAGGCAGCTCCTCTTCGAACACTCAGCACCCGGAATGCTCCTCGACACCATCAGCGGCATCAAGACGATCGAACAGGTACTGCCTGACGCCTTCGGCCCGCGCACACTCGACGCGTACCGACGGAACCGCACGACGTAGCGCGACGCCCCCGACCCCATCGCGAGTCTCGAGGCTCCAGTTACAGGAGATGAAGCTCGCGTACCTGGAATTCATGCGCCTCAGCCGGGCCGCTCTGCTGGCGGCTGATCGTCGACGGGCTTGGTCAAGAGCTACTCGGTTGGGTGAAGAGGCTGGATCGCCGGAACCCTCCCGAAGGCTCAGGCGTAGTGCCGTGCATGGCCCCGATCAACGAGGCGCACGTGAGTGAGCCCAGCCTCCTGGTCGTCGACGTCGGCCGCTGACGACGCCACCGCGCGCGCCTTCCAGCAGCTGCTCGCCGGATGGGGGCAATGGCGAAAGCGGAGCGGACGACGCTGGATGCGGGGGGCCGGCCGCGCCAAGGACAGCGGGTAGTTGCGCGAGGACTTCACCAGCCGCGATCTCGTGCTGCTGCTGATGGCCAACGCCGGAGTCCTCGGCGCCACGGTCGATGCCGCCCCGGACTCCTGGCGCCGACTGGTCGCCTGGATGATCCAGTCCTTCCAGGCCCCGCCCCCCGAGCCCGGAAAGCGACGCTGAACCAGCGACCGGCGAGATAGGGCGACCGCGGCGAGGCCACCGCCGTTTTCAGGACTATCAAGCAGGGCCTGAGTCTGGACATTGGACAGGCTTCACCTTCCACGGCTTCCGCTACGCCGAGGTCACCGGCTGGCCGGGCGAGTGCGTAGCCGGGGATGTCTGCCTTTGTCATCTTGACGGTGCCGTCACTTCCGAGGTCGGCCAGGTCGCCAGCGGCTGCTTCGCCGACATGGCCGGTCCGGGCCGCGCGGCGCCCACAGGGAGCCCGTGCCGTGGACGGTGGTCGAGCACATTGCCGAGCAGTTCGGCGTTGAGGACGCCTCGTGCGTGAAGCAGTACACCGCGTGCAAGCCGACGGCGTACGAGCACGCCTGGGAGATCCGGGACGCCACGAGTACGTACCACGAGTACGAGGACCCGGAGTGGTCGCGCAGCTTCCTGCACGGGCGGGCGTGGACGCACGCTCTTGCGCGAGTTGTCCAGCTCGGCGAACAGGCCGACCGCATCCAGGCCCTGGAGCCGCCCGCGGACGTCGCACGCGGCATGTGGGACGCCGGAAGCGGCTGAGTCACGCAAGGCCAGGCGACCGGCAGGACCGTCACCCTCTCGCCGGACGCGCGACCGACGGCGAGAGGCGCGGCAGGCGGTCGCCGTCCATGACGGTGCCCGCCTGCTTGAGGTGGCGCACGGTGACCGTGACCTCGTGCTGGCGGATCGCGGCGATCGGGGCCAGACGCTCGGTGATGTAGCGGTACAGGTCGGTGGTGTCGCGGCAGGTGACGGCGACGACGAGGCTGGCCGGGCCGGACACGGCGCCGACGAAGCCGACCTCCGGGTGCAGGGCGATCTCGCTGCCGACCCGGTGGATGTCGGCCGGGGCGACGGTGAGCCAGAGCGTCGCGGCCGCGCGGAACCCGATCAGAGCGTAGGCGACCTCGACGTCGACGAAGAGCATCCCGCGCTCCAGGAGCGCCTCGACCCGCCGGGCGACCGCGCTCTCGTTGCGCCCGGTGGCGGCGGCCAGCGCCGCGTAGGAGATGCGACCGTCGGCGGCGAGCGGGGCGAGGAGCGCGTCGTCGTCGGGGGTGAGGCCGGGCTCGTCGGCAGTTCGGCGCACGGGGACGTGGCGGCGCGAGCGGGCGCCGAGCGCGGCGATCTCCTGGGCGTCCAGGCGCGCGTCGAAACCCTGCCACTCATTCAGGCCGGTCTCGGCGAAGACGTGCAGCAGCGAGGCTGTCGAGACGTCGGTGACCTGGCTTAGGCGCGGGAGGTTCTTCAGGACGAGCTCGTCGCGGTCGCGCGGGTCGTCGGCCCGCAGCGCGCACATCACCTCGGTCCCGGCCGCGGCGAGCGTGACCCACGAGACGTCGGGCCGGCGGGCGAGCGCGCTGCCGATCGGCTCCGCGGCGCCCGGGGCCGTGCGGATGCGGACGAACAGGCTCTCGCGCGACGCGCGCGGGTCGGGGAGGACGACGACGCGCAGGATGCCGGCCTCGCGCAGGCGCCGGTAGCGGCGGGCGACCGTCTGCTCCGAGGAGCCGAGCGCCTGGGCGATGCGCCGGAACGAGGCGCGCCCGTCGAACTGGAGGGCGCTCATGATCCGGCGGTCCAGTACGTCAGTGGTGATAGTTTCCGTCTCTGCAGGCATGATTGTGGCGGGATTCTACACGAAACGCCGATTCGCTCGGTCGCGACCGGGGGTGCGCAAGACCATCGGCGCATGACTTCTTCCGCTTCTCCCACCGCTGTCGCGCCCGGGCGCGGACGCTGGACGCCGCTGCTGGCGGTCTGCCTGGGCACGTTCATGCTGCTCCTGGACGTCTCGATCGTGAACGTCGCGCTGCCCGACATGGCGACCGCGCTGGACGCCTCGTTCACCGGCCTGCAGTGGGTGGTCGACGCCTACGCGCTCGCCCTCGCCGCGCTCCTGCTCCTCGTCGGGTCGATCGCTGACGCCGTCGGTCGTCGCCGCACCTACCTCGTCGGCCTCGCGGTGTTCGTCGCCGCGTCGCTGGTCTGCGGCATCGCGCCGTCCGTCGGGCCGCTGGTCGCCGCGCGGTTCGTGCAGGGCGCGGGCGCCGCAGCGATGCTCGCGACGACCATCGCCCTACTCAACACGGCCTACCGCGGCCGTGATCTCGGCACCGCCTTCGGCATCTGGGGCGCGACCTCGGGTGCCGCGGTCGCCGCAGGCCCGATCATGGGCGGCCTGCTCACCCAGGGCCTCTCCTGGCGCTGGATCTTCTTCGTCAACATCCCGATCGGTCTGGCGACGATCGTCATGGCCCGGCACTCGCTCAGCGAGTCGCGCCTGCCGCAGCGCCCGCGTATCGACTGGGCCGGCGGCGGCGCCTTCACCCTGGCCGCGGCCGCGCTGACCTTCGCTCTGGTGCGGGTCGCCGAGGAGGGCTGGGGCTCCGGGCAGACGCTCGGGGCACTGGCCGTCTGCGTCGCCGCGCTGGGCGCGTTCGTCGCCATCGAGCGGCGCGTGGCCGAGCCGATGCTCGACCTGGCCCTGCTGCGCCGCCGCTCGTTCGTGCTCGTGCTGATCGCCGCGGCGCTGCTCTCCATCTCCGCCTTCGCCGGCCTGATCTACGTGTCGATCTGGCTGCAGACCGTGCTCGACCTCGGCGCGATCTCGGCCGGTCTGGTGACGCTGCCGCTGAGCGGGATCGCCTTCTTCGTGGCCGGCGGCCTGGGTCGCGTGCTGCACGGCGCGTCGCCCCGCTGGACGGTCGGCGGCGGCCTGGCGGTCATCGGCGTCGGCGATCTGCTCATGCTCGGCCTCGACGGCAGCTCCGGATGGGCTGCGGTCCTGCCCGGGCTGGCCGTGATCGGGGTCGGGGCCGGCATCGCAATCCCGACGGTCGTCGCCGCGGCGATGGCCGCGGTCCCGCGCGAGCGCGGCGGGATGGCCGCCGGCGCGGTGAACACGGGACGTCAGCTGGGGTTCGCGGCGGGCATCGGCGTGCTGGGCAGCATCTTCAGCGCTCGGGTCGATGCCCTCATGCCGGGCGGCGCGGAGATCGCGCACGCCGTGACCAGCGGCGGGTCCGCCGCAGTCCTGGGGGCCGCCCCGGCCGGCTCACGGGCGACCCTCGACACGGCGATCCACTCGGCCGTTGGCGGCGCGCTGGGCACGACCTTCCTCGTGGCCGGTGTGCTGGGCGTGGTCGGCGGGGCGGCGGTTGCGCTGCTGCTGCGCGAGCCGGCGGCGGAGCGCGCGGCGGAGCCTGCGGGACAGGGGGTGGGGGCGCGGGCATAGGCGGGGTGGGGCGGCGGGCGGCTCGGGCCCCGGAGCTGGGTGTGCCGGACGGGCTTGCCGGTGCGGCGCACGCGGAGGGTGGCGCGGCTGTGGTCGAGGTCGTTCAGCAGCAGATGGCGCTGGTCGTGGGCGCTGAAAGCGTGCACGGCGGCGAGCACGAAGCTGAGCCGGTCGCGGGGGTTGGGGAGGCGGTCGAGAGCGCCGTGCAGCATGTCGTCGGCCAGTGGTCGCGGCAGCACGACGGCGGTGGTCAGGGAGACGGTGCGGGCCGGGTCGCGGAAGATGAGTCTTTCCCGTTTGAGGGCACGGAACAGGGAGCGCAGGGCGGTGGCCCGGGACTTGGCGGCTTCTCCCTGGACCGGTTCGAGGGCCTGCTCGATGTGGGTACGGGTGACGGCCCGCAGATCGGTGACGCCGTCCTCGTTGCCCCTGCCGAAAACCTCATCCGTCCTGGTGGGAGGCGGTGTGGTGGCGTGCCGGGAACTGCGGGAACATGACCGACCGTGCTGCTGCGACTGACGTATCTCGCCGTGACGAACGCGTTCGCGATGCTGCGCCTGCTGCCGATGAGCGACCACGGCAAGGACATCGAGATCCTCGCCCGCTCGACTACGGCCGCTCGCGCGGCTTCTACGTTCCGACGCGCCGGTCGCTGCTGGTGGAGGACCCGGCCGCGCCGCGGGGCGGATGGGGGTAGACGGGTGCCGGTGGCCCGTCTGGATGACGGCGAGCGGCGCCGGCTGCTGGTGGCGACGGCTCGGCGCCATCGCCTCCGTGAGTACCGGTGAGCTCGTCGAACTGCACAAGCACGGCGGGCCGGGTGAATCCCGGCCCGCCGTAGGTGAGGGAGGGTCCCCTCGTTCTTGGGTCGAAGACGGTCAGGGGAGCTTGACCAGGGTGTAGTCGTCGCAGTATCCGGCGGACGAGCCGGAGTTCTTGTAGCAGTACGCGCCGGCCGAGGTGGTGGTGGCGCCCGTGGTGAAGAAGATCGGCTGCTGCGCGTACGACGTGGTCGAGGCGCGCAGGTACGTCTCCGAACCGCCGAAGCTCTTCACGCCGACCGCCACCTCCTCACCGGCGGTGGCCACCTTGCCCCAGGCTGCGAGCAGGTAGGTGCCGCTGGAGGTGAGACCGGTGACCGTCTGGATCGCGCCGCTGGAAGCGGTCGCGGTCTGCAGGGCGTAGGTGCCGGTGCGGGCGTTGGAGGCGACCACGCTCGACGCCGTCCCGGTGCTCTGGGCCCAGGGGCTCAGGGAGCCGGTCTCGAAGCCCGGGTTGGCGACGGCGTTGGTGGCGGACGGCAGTGCTTCCACCGCGAGGTCGTCGCAGTAGCCGACGCCCGTCCCGCCGGTGTTCTTCCAGCAGTAGACGGTGGCCGTCGTGCTGGAGGAGCCGGTCGTGAAGAGGACCGCGGCCTGCGTGTACGACGTCGTCGCCACGTTGGTGAACGTCTCCGTGCCGCCGTAGTTCTTGACGCCGATGGCCAGGGTCTCGCCCGCGTTCGCCACCTTGGCCCAACCGGTCAGCAGATACGTGGTGCTGGGGCTCAGCCCGGTCAGGTTCTGGTTGGCGCCGCTGCCGCTGGCCTGGGTGGTCAGCGCGTAGGTGCCGGTGCGGGCGTTCGAGGACGTGACGGAGGGGGCCGCCCCGCTGCTCACCCAGGGGCTCATCGAGCCCGTCTCGAAACCGGCGTTGGAGACCAGGTTGCCGCCGGTGCCGTTGTAGGCACCGATGTTGGGCGCGGCCGTCGAGGAGACCGCGTTGCCGAAGGCGTCCTTGCCGCCGTTGTCGCTGATGACCGTGCCGGCCCTGATCACCGGCGAGGACGGGTGGACCTGGTAGGCGCCCGTGCCGGTGTAGGAGGACGAGCCGTTCGCGTTGCCCGGGTTGCGGAACTCCGGGTCGGCCGTGACCTTCGCCGTGTCGGCCGGCTCGGAGGAGGGGTGGTTGCCGTAGAAGAGGTTGTTGGAGTAGACGGAGCCGGCGCTGGTGGTGAAGTAGCCGCCCGTGCCGTAGTTGAAGACGGCGTTGTTGCGGAAGGAGAGGGTGCCGGTGACGCTGCCACCCTTCCGGGAGTACAGGATCGGGGTGTTCAGGCCGCTCTTGTTGACGTAGATGCTGTTGTTGTAGAAGAGCGGGACGGCGGACGAACTGCCGCTCCGGTTGGGGATGTTGCCGACGAAGTGGAAGACGCCCGCGCCGTGGGTCGGGGTGCCCGAGGCGGGGCAGCCGGCGTTGGTGCCGTCGTTCTCGCTGATGTTGTAGCGGATCACCGTGCCGTCGCTGGGGACGGTCGAGGTGGGCTCGTTGGCGATGGAGAAGGGCGGCATGACCAGCATGAAGCCGCCGAGGTTCTGGTGGCTGTAGTTGTACTGGAACGTGGTGTTGTGGTTGCCCCAGTCCACGTCGTAGCCGGTGCCGTCGGCGCCGTTGACGTGGCAGTACACCTCGTTGTTCTGGACGACGGTGTCGTTGCTGCCGGACATCCAGATGCCGGCCGAGGCGCCGTTGCAGTACTGGCCGGACGGCGGGCAGGTGGCCTTCGCGCCTCCGTAGCCCGCCTTGTTGCCGTCGATGAGGGCGCCGTCGTTCTTGACGACGAGGATGTCGTCCGCGCCGTCGTAGGTCATGGTGTTGCCGCGGATGACCGTGCCGGTGGTCTGGCCGGTGCCCTGGCCGTCCCCGTCCGGGGTGACGGCCACGGCGATGCGGTCGACGTGGTCGAAGGTGTTGTTCTCGACCACCACGTCGTCCCAGGTGGAGACGGGGGTGGTGTGGTCGGTCTGGACACCCACGCCGGCGTTGGTCGCGTACCAGCCGCCGCCGTAGCCGGTGATGTCGTGGATGTACATGTCGTGCACCCGGATGTGGTGCAGGATCCCGCCGGAGCTGTTCTCCGCCAGCACGCCGGAGCGGTAGTTCGGCGAGGCGGCCGCGTTGGTCAGCTCCAGGCCGCCGATCTCCCAGTACTGCTGGTTGAGCAGGTGGATGACGGGACCGGTGGCGCCGTTCGCGTTGATCACCGGCTTGGCGCCGGTGCCGTAGGAGCCCATGGTGATCGGGCTGCCGGAGGCACCCGAGCCGCCCGGGGTGAGCTGGCCGGTGCAGGTGGTGCCGGCGGCGAAGAGAATGTTGTCGCCGGCGGCGAAGGTGGTGCCGTTGACGGCGGCGACGGAGTTCCAGGGGCTGCTCTGGGTGCCGCTGCCGTTGGTGGCGGCCGAGCAGTTGACGTAGTAGGTGCTGCCCGCCGCCATCGCGGCGTGGGCCGGGACCAGGAGTGCTCCCGCCAACATGGCGAGGAGGGCCAGCGCGCGTGTGGTCCTGCGGACCGGGCGCGTCGGTCTGCGACGCTTCATTGCGACGCTCCTTGCTGGGTGATCGAGTCCTCCGCGCCGCGGATTGCGACGCGGATCTTCCTGCACCGGGCGGGTCGGCCGGGACACGGACGCCCGCCCGGATTCCGGGGCCGCTCTACCGCGCGGAGAGCGAGGTGGGGAGGGGCGTTTCGAGGACGGAGGCGTGCCGCATGCCGGGCGGCAGGGAGAGGGGGACCGGCTCCCAGTCCACCCCGTCCTCGCTGCGGGCTGCCCCGTATCTGCCTTCGAGGAAGTGGTCGTAGATCATGATCCATTCGTCGTTCCGGCGGAACAGCGACGGTCCCTCGACCAGGGAGGGCGAGACCGGCCCTTCGGGCACGGTGTACGGGCCACCGGGAACGTCGAACGTGGTCACGTGGATGTCCTTGTGCGGGGTGGTGGGGTCGTTGACACCGCGCTCGTCCTTGAAGGCCATGAGGAAGCCGCCGCCGTCCGCCTCCCGCACGGTGGCGTCGATGACCGAGTGACCGGGGTCGAAGAAGAGACCGGGCGCCGAGAAGTCGCGGAAGTCGCGAGTGGTGCAGTGCCAGATGCGGTGGTCCTGGCTCAGGTGCTCGAAGTCGCGGCCCTCGGCCGTGCCGCCCGGCTCGACGACGGACGACCATATGAGGTGGTACAGGCCGGTCCGGCGGTCCAGGAAGAACTCCGGGGCCCAGGCGTTGAGGGCGCCCGCCACCTGGGCCATCACCGGAACGAGTCGCTGCTCGGACCAGTTGAGCAGGTCGGGGGAGGTGGCGTGGACGATGGACGGGCTCGTCCAGCCGTCGGTGGCGAGCAGGTGGAACAGGCCGTCGGGGCCGACCCCGATGAACGGGTCGCGCAGTCTGCCGGTGCCGACCGTGCCCCGCAGGACGGGCCGACCCTCGTCGACCGCCGTGAACGACTCACCATCGTCGCTGAGGGCCAGGTGCAGCGCCTCGTCGGCGTCGGTGAAGTAGGAGATCACGTACATCGGGCGGGGTCCTTCCGGGGGGCGTTCGGAGCGGCAGGGCATGGCGGGCCGGCCGCGCGGGAGGGCACGGGCCGGCGGGCGGAGCGGGGCGCCTGGATCAGGACTTGACGGCACCGGCGGACATGCCGGCCACCACATGCCGCTGCAGGAAGATGAAGATCAGGAACAGTGGCAGGACACCGAGCAGGGCAGCCGGGAACAGGGTCGTCGGCTGCACGGTGTGCGGGTCGATGAACGAGTAGGCGTTCACCATGACCGTGCGCTTCGAGGGGTCCTGCAGGAAGACCAGCGGAACCAGCAGGTCGTTCCAGACCTGGAGGGAGATGAAGGTCAGCAGGGTGCTGGTGATCGGGCGCAGCAGCGGCAGGATGATGGTGAAGAAGGTCCGGAAGGCTCCGCACCCGTCCAGCGCGGCCGCTTCCTCGAGGTCCGCGGGGATCGAGCGGATGAAACTGGTGTAGAAGAACACGGCGACCGGCAGGAAGAGGGCCGTGTAGATGAAGACCACGCCCGCGTAGCTGTCCAGCAGGTTCAGGTCCCGCATCAGCAGGTACAGGGGCGCCACCACGACGAAGACCGGTACCGACGTGCCCAGGATGAACAGCCGGTACACCCACGTCGACCAGCCCTGGGTGATGCGGGCCAGCGGGTAGCTCGCCAGGGAGCCGACCACCGTGATGGCCAGGCACGACAGTCCGGTGATGAGAAGCGTGTTGAGCGCGCTGCGCCCGTAATGGATCTGTCCGAAGGCGTCGGAGAAGTTCTTGAGGGTGAAGGTGTGTGGGATGCCCAGCGGGGCCCTGGCCACGTCTGCCGCGGTGCGCAGCGAGGTGACGACGGTGAACAGGAACGGCAGGACGAACAGCAGCACGCCGAGGCAGAGCAGGACGGTGCCGAGGGCGCCGGTGACCCGCCGCAGGGTGAGGGTGTGGGAGTTCATGCTTTCCGCCCGTCAGATTCGTCGCTCGCGCAGCCGGAGCAGGGAGGAGGTGGCGCTGGACAGGACGACCACGGTCACCAGCAGGAGTACGGAGATGGCGACACCGAAGGCGAACTTCCCGCCGCCGAAGATGTTCCGGTAGACGAGCATCGTCAGGGTGTCGGTGGCACCGGCCGGGCCGCCGTTGGTGAGGACCAGGGGGAACTCGAAGACCTTGAGCGAGCCGATCAGGCTGAGGGTCACGTTCACGGTGAGCGCGGGGGCCAGCATCGGCCACTCCACGTTCCGAAAGCGCCGCCAGCTGCCGGCGCCGTCGAGGGCGGCCGCCTCCAGGAGTTCGACGGGCACGCTCATGTAACCGGCCAGGAAGATCGCGCAGGAGTAGCCCGCGAACATCCAGATGTTGACGGCCGCCACCGCGTACAGGGCGGTGGAGGTGTCGCCGAGCCAGACATGCTGCAGCGAGTCGAGGCCGAACAGGCCCAGCATCGCGTTGATACCGCCGTCCGGGGCGAACAGGTACGACCAGATGAAGGCCGCCATCACCGGTGACACGAGCGTCGGCGTCAGCAGGACCACGCTGAGCGCCTTGCGGACCCTCGGCCGCCGGAAGAGCATGCTCGCGAACAGCAGACCGAGGCCGTTCTGGACGACCACGACGACCGCCGCGTACAGGACGGTGTGCCACAGGGCGGCGGTGACGCCCGGATCGTCGGCCATAGCTCGGTACTGCTCGGTGCCGACGAAGTGGGCGATCGGACCGCCGAGGCTGTCGGTCATGCTCAGATAGACGCCGCGGATCAGCGGATACAGCATGAACGTGCCGTACAGAGCGATCGCCGGAAGCAGGAAGGCGGCCATGGTGGCGCGCCGTCGGTGGAACACGGGGAGTCCTCCTCTTGCCCTTGAGTGGCCGTGGTGGGGGCGGTGCCAGGAGCCGCCGACCGCACCCCCACCACGGCTGACCGGGGGCGGGGTTACTTCGCGGAGGCCGCGGTCTGGATGTCCTTGAGGGTCTGCGCGGCGGACGCCTTGCCCAGCAGATAGGCCTGGATCTTGGAGCCGGTCGCGTTCTCGGCCGCCGAGGCGTACCAGGAGTCGGATGGCAGGATCCGGTAACGGCCGTCCCTGAAGGCCGTGGTGAACGCCGTCGTCTCGGTGCCCTCGGGGGTCAGCCCACCCGTGAAGGGCGACTCCGCGTTCTCGGCCGCGAGGTACTTGGAGAGGTTCTCGCTCTGCGACCAGAACTTGACGTACTCACGTGCCGCCGCACCCTGCTGCGACTGGGAGTTGACGGCCCACATCGTGCCGGAGAAGAGCATCCCGTTGGGCTTGGTGCCCGCGGCACCGCCCGGCCAGGGCGCGAAGGAGACGGGGAAACCGGCCTTCTTGATGTTGGAGACCTGCCAGGCGCCCTGGTACCAGAACGCGCTCTTGCCCGCGCTGAAGTCCTGCGGGCCCTGGGCCCACTCGTCGACGCCGAGCTCGTTCTTCCAGTTGACGTACCCCTTGTCCTCCAGGGTCTTCAGCTGCTCCAGCGACGCCTTCCAGTCCGGGTCGAAAGAGGTCTTCCCGGCCAGGAAGTCGCCGTCCCACTGCTTGTTCTTCTGGTAAACGAGGGTCGAGCCGGCGGCCTGGAAGGTGGAGCTGCCGGTCCAGCCGGACTTGTCGGGCAGCGCGATGGGGTCGATGCCGGCCTTCTTGAGCTTGCCGAGGTCGGTGAGGAAGGTCGGCCAGTCGGCGGGGACTTCGGTGATGCCCGCCTTCTTCAGCAGGTCCATGTTGGCGTACAGGCCGATGCCGATGAGCTCCATCGGCATGGCGAGCGTCTTGCCGTCGGACTGCGTGAAGGGCTTGGCGTCGGGGGCTATGTTGCTCGCCCACGACTCGCCCGACAGGTCGGCGAGGTAGCCGGAGGCGCCCCACTTCTTCATCTTGTCCGTGTCGACCATGATCACGTCGCCGGCCTTGCCGCCCAGCAGCGCCGGCTGGAGCTTCTGCGTGTAGGTGGGGTCCGCGGTGGTGTACTCGAAGTCGATCTTGATCTTCGGGTGGGTCTTCTCGAACGCCTTGTTGATCTCCGCGACGTTCGCCGGCTCGGCGCCGCCGCCCTTCCATGCCTGCACGTGCAGGGTGACCGTGCCGTCGCTGGAGGCGCCGCCCGACGCGCTGCCTCCGCACGCGGCCAGCGACATCGCCATGGCGGCGACCGTGGTGGTGACCGCGACATATCTCCCGGAAAGCTTCATTGCGCACCTCGCCCATCGTCGGTACGGACCGACTCGTCATGTCTGAAGGGGGTTTGATCCGTTCAGGCCGTGTCCGTGTCGGTACGGCGCTGATGCGGGTAAAAGGGGCCGGTGGACCCGTTGCGGCGGACTTTAGCGCCGATGGCCGGGAACTGTAACGCAAAACTTAGGTGACATCTATACGTAACTTTCTGTGGTCGCCATGGCTGGCTGGACGTGTCGACGGCCTGGGGGCAAGAAGGCCTATCCTCGGATGGGTCTCAGGCTTATCGTTACAGTTGCCGATGGTTTTCCCGGGGTTGTGAAAGAGTGACCCGCACGGCCGGAGATCCGTCCGGTAACGTGTTCGGCAGGCAGGGGGAGTTGGAGTGGCAGGTCGGGTGACCATCGCGCAGGTGGCTGCGGAGGCTGGTGTCTCCGCGATGACCGTGTCCAACGTCATGAACGGCAAGCCGGGGGCCTCTGAGGAGACGCGCCGCCGCGTCCTGGAGGTCGCGGACCGGCTCGGCTATCGGCCGAACGTCTCGGCCCGCAACCTCAAAGCCGGCCGCAGCGGGCTCGTCGGCCTCATCGCCCTCGACCTGACCAGCCAGTACGGACTGGAGATCCTGCGCGGGGTCGCCGACGAACTCGCCAGCGCCGAACAGGAACTGTTGGTCAACGCCACTTACCACGACGCGGTTCGGGAAAAAGACCGGCTCGAGTTCCTCGGGCGAGGCCTGGTCGACGGCGTCCTGATGATCGCTCCGGTCCTGGAGGACGAGACGGTAGAACTGCTCCGCCGCCAGAACCTTCCGTGCGTGATCATCGACCCCCGGCGCATGGACGTACCGCTGCCCCGCCTGACCGTCGACAACTACCACGGCATGCGGAACGGCACCCAGCACCTCATCGACCTGGGCCACACCCGGATCGCGTACCTCCGTGGCGAGGAGGACCTGGAGAGCACCTCAGTCCGCTTCCAGGGCTTCGAGGACGCGATGAGGCTCGCCGGCCTGAAAGTGGACGAGCAACTGGTCGCGCCCTGTGACTTCTCCTACGCCTGCGGCTTTCGAACGGCCACCCGCCTGATCACCGACCACAGCCCCACCGCGATCGTCGCCGGCGCCGACCTGATGGCGCTCGGGGCGGTCGACGCCGCTCGCGCTCTCGGCCTGAACGTCCCCGCCGACTTCTCGGTCGTCGGCTTCGATGACCTCCCGCAGGCGGCACAGAGCTTCCCCGGCCTGACCACCGTGCGGCAGCCGCTGCACGACATGGGCCAGAAAGCGGCCCGCGCGCTGCTGTCCCTCATCGAGGGGCAGCAGCTACTTATGGAACACATGGAGGTCGGCACCGAACTCGTGCTGCGCAACTCCACCGCCCCGCCCCCCGGAGGCGATACGCCGGCACCGCGCCAGGCCGTACCGGCTCGCCGAGGACCGGGCCGGGCGTAAGACGCCTTCGCCCCCGCCGGGTACGAGGCCGTGGCCGAGCTGGCCCGGCTATGCCAGGCGCCAGGAGCGCATCGCCTGTTCAGGAACTTCGTTTCGTGGGCGCAAGGCCATTAGGCGAACAGGGGCAAGGAGTGCAGTCCACGAACAGCAACTTCAGCATTCACAGCGTCGATCACACCACGGCAACTACATCCGCTGAACCACCGAGCCTCCGGTACGAAGCCGGCGACCGCCGAGACCTTCGTCGACACGGCCCTCACTGTGACCGCGGCCAAGACCGCGTCAGGGTGCGCTTGCCAGGACTGACGCAAGAGCGGGGTCGGGTCCGTCAAGTTGGTCGGCCACTCCGGAGAAGAAAGGTCGCATGAGCAGGCTGCGGAAGCGGTGTGTGCGCTGACCTTGGGCGTCCTCGTTGCGCTCCTTGTATGGGGCGCTGACCATGACGCGTGCGGATGGCGTGGCGGGAGGGCGAGCTGAGCGGCGTGACGGTCGTGTTCGTGGCGCATTGTGCGCTGTGGCTGGTGCTATTGCGCAGGCGTACCGGACGCGGCTGGCTGGCATGGCCGCTTGTAGGGCTGCGTGCCGTCTGAGCGCGGCGGAGATGCTGATGGTCCGCCACGGCGGCCGCACCGTATTCCTTGACCGTTTCATCCCCGTGGTCCGCGCTCTTGCCCCCACCGCGCGGGCGCCGCCCGTCTGCCCTGGGGACAGCTGACATCCCCGTTGCGACCGCTTTTGCCCATGCTCTGGTTGGAGTTGAGGAGTGGGAGGGCGGGATGGGCGGTGCGGACGATGCCGGGGATCGGGGCCGCGCTCGCCGCGGTCGCGGGTCGGCTCCGCCGCCGCTCAGGGCCGGGCCTTCGGCGTTGCGACGCTCAGGAGCCGGCCTCGGGATAGGTAGGCGTCGTTGATCGTGTAGTCGGTGTTCGGCTGCCCGCTGTCGTGGAGGCGGAGTGAGTGTCACGGGCTGTGGTCGCGTCCGTCCCGTGGGGTGAAGGCTGCGAGGGCGTCGGCGTCGGTCGCGCGAGCGTGCAGGAAGTAGTCGGCCCACTCGGTGATGTCGGGGTAGGACGAGTCCTGGCTGAGCTGGGTGGCTGCGGCTTGGAGGTCGAAGTGTGTGGTGCGGAGTTCGACGCCCGGGCCCAGGAGGGCCCAGTGTGCTCCGGTTCGTCCGTAGGGCATGCCGATGCTGCCGGGGTTGATCACGAGTCGGCCGTGGGCGAGGCGGACGAACGGCATATGGGTGTGGCCGCAGACCACGGTTCGGATGTCGGTATCGAGTCCGGTGAAGACTTCCTTCCAGCGGTCGAGGCGGGAGTCGACCAGGACGACTTCCTCGTCGTCGCGAGGGGTGGCGTGGCAGAACAGCACCTTTCCCAGGCCGGTTACAGGCAGGGAGAGTGATCGTGGAAGCGAGCTGAGAAAGTCGAGATGGTCCTCGCGGAGCTGTTCGGCTGCCCAGGGGGCGATCGGATCGGGGATCGTGTCGCGTTGCCCCCGGCGGTATTCAAGGAGTTCGCGGTCGGCGTTGCCGCTGATCCAGATGACGCGGTCGCCGAGGCTGGTCAGCAGGTCGAGAACCTGGGTGGGTTGCGGGCCGGCGGTGATGTCGCCGGTGAGCACGATGTGATCGGCGGTGCTGACGTCTGGTTCGGCGAGCACTGCCTCCAGGGCCGGCAGGACTCCGTGAATGTCGGACAGGACGGCTACTCGGTTCAGCATGGTCACCACTGTGGGGTGAAGGCAGCTGGGCGGTGTGATCTTTCGCCCGGCGCGTAGTTCAAGGGGGCCGTTCAGCGTGTGTGGTCGCCTGGTGCGTCAGTCGAGCAGGAGGGCGGCCACCGGCTCGGGGACGCGGGTCGCCGAGCCGAAGTCCTGCAACGGCCTCGCCGCGGTGAGCGACATGATCACAAGGGTGAGTAGTTGGCCCTGAGCCAGACAACGCTTGCTGGTTCCAGGGTTTGCACCTTTGACGCCGCTGAATTTGCGGGCGACGGGGGTTGGGCAGCCGACAGCTCGTCGGGCCACGTCGGATGCGTCCCCGTCGACGCCTGCCCCAGCTGGCGCCCACCGAGCGGCTCTCTTCCGAGGGCTGAGGCACCCGCGCGCGGGACGAGCCCCGACGCTGACACCCATCCGGCGCCGTCTCCGACCCGGCAGCAGAGCGCCTGTCCTTGTGCCGGGTGGTCGTCGGCACCTGCCCGTGCGGCTTGGTGGCCTGGGGGCCGGGGCCCACCCGGCTGGTATCACCACGTTCCAGATGCCGGTGAGGAACACCGGCCTGTGGGTACCTGGAATCGGCCAGAAGAGAGTGCGGTGGCGCGGGCCGCAGCGGCCGGCAGGAGCGTCAGAGCAAGAGCACCAGCGTGGCCTCGTCCCTGCCGAGGCAGAAGTCGACGATGTCGAGCAGCGCGCTCTTGCCTGTCTGGGAGGTGCCGGTGACGATGTTCAGCTCGCCGGCTGCTGCCGCCCAAGTTCGCCCGCCTCATCGAGGAACAGATCAAGCGGCCAGAACATGTGTCGATGCTCGGGGAGCCGGCCGGGGACGGTCCGCGCTTCCTCCTGCCCGGCCGGCCGACCAGCCGACCCCGCAGCGCGGGATGGGTCCACACCCGCATGAAGCAGCACGGCCTGCCCAACATCAGTGCTCGCAACACCGCAATGATCGAAGTTGTGGCCGAGCTCCCGCCGATCGTGGTCAGCGACCTGTTCGGCGTCGGTGCCAGCACGGCCCACGGGTGGGCCCGGTTCGTGCAGGACGACTGGGCGGAGTACCTCGCAGCCTGCGAGAGCACCAGCTCCAAGGAATAGCGCAAGGCCAGAACACTGCCTCTTCCCCAGTCTCGGCTATGACGACCCGAGTTGGGGGAGCGTAGACGGTACCACTTGAATACGGTCATGGACTCCCCGATTTGGGCCGTGCTGTCGGCCGCCGAGCGCTCCGCTGTGGACGGTCTGATCCAGCAGGACCACCGGCTTGCGGCAGTCGCCCGCGTACGCGAGGCCTTCCCGGCCGAATCCAGGCCGGGCCTGCACAAAACGCTCGATATGGTGGCAGAGCGCTACCGGGAGCTGGGCCGACGGTTCGAGCGATATCCGACCCCGCCGCTGAGTCCGGTGACGCTCATGGAGAAGGTCAAGACCTTGCCCGGCCGGACGGTGGCCATCGAGGCGCTGTGGGACGGTGACACCGACGGCTGGTGCGTGGACCTGGTGGCGCTCACCGATCACCCGGCTGCCGAGCACCGGCTCGCCATCATCAGGCACGGCAGTGACCTGCGACTGTTCAACGGCACGGTCCCGCCATGGCCCGAAGCACAGGAAGCCCAGACTGTTGGTCGTGCCCTGGCCGAGCAGCTCGGTGTGCCGTTCCACTTCGCCAGCCCGGATCGGCCCGACTACGACGCGCCCCGCTGGAGGACTGCCTTGTGAGCGACACTGTCAGCCAGCTCGACATCCTTGCTGCCGCGCTGGCGGACCCCGACTCCGACCTCGACGGGATCGCAGAGCTCGAAGACGAGTTGGTGGCCGCCCGAGACACGGGCCTGGTCCCGCGCCTGGAAGAGCACCTTGCTGATGCTGTGGATGCCGGGAACTGGTACGGACGCCACGTGCTCTGCAAGATTCTGGCCGCGACAGCCGGCTCCAAAGCCCTGCCCGAATGCTGAGGGCCTTCGGCCACGATTTGGGCGACGACCAGGACTCCCTGTCGGCGACACTGACCGAATTCGCTCACCAGGACCGCGCTTATGCGCGCAGCATCGTCCTGCCATGGGCTGCGGGCCCCGACCCGGACCTGCGCAGGGCAGCGCTGTGGCTGCTCGGCTTCGTTCCCGAACCGAGCGACCTCGACCTCCTGGCCCGCAACACCTAGCAGTCAGCCGCGCGCCGTGAGATCGTCCGCAGGTGACCGACGCTGCCGATGGGGCGATGACCCTGAGACGGCCGGACGACCGCGCTGCGTCCGCCCTGCGCTTCGCGACGGAACTCGTCGCGTGGGTGGCCACTCCCTGGGCCCTGGCCGGCCATTCGTGGCTGCTTGCCGCCCTGTCCGCGCTGGCCCTGATCGGCCTTCCGACGTTGTTCTCCACTCCGGGGGACAAGGCCAACGTGATCATCGCGGTGCCGGGCTGGGCCACGATCCTGCTGGTGCTGCTCCAGCTCGCCGCGTCCGTGGTCTCCTCGTGGCTGGCCTGGCCCGCCTGGGCGGCGGCACCCGTGACCCTGCTGGCCGCCGCCACCCTCGTCACGGAGCGCCGCCGCTGGCGGTGGCTGGTCTCCACGAACCGACTCGTCGGCTGAAGCGCTCACCCGCCAACTGGAGCGCTCAGTCACACAAATGTGCCGAAGCACCGTAGTTGTCACTGTCGGCACCGGTTGACCTGCGGCTCCGATCTCGCAAAAGCACGGCGGTGGTCACCAGGACAGCACGCTACGTGTCACCAACAGCACGCTAAGCACGGTGGTGTCACCAGATCCGGCGTGGGACCCGCCACAGGAGCTGTACGCCGGCTTCGGTCTTCAAGGGGGACGTGGGAACGTGGTGGGCCCTTCGACGACGCAGGGTTCACGGAAAATGGGTACATGCAGGAACCGTCAGAAGTTTTCGCTGGTCCCGTCATGGATCACCCGGCGTGGTGCTCTTCCGTGGGCGTTGGCACGTTGGTTGACCGGGTGGGATGATCTTCTGGTTGATCGTGCCGGAGGGGGCTGTTCGTGGGGGCCGGGTCGCTGTCGTGCAAGGGACACCGGTACCCGGTCGAGGTGATCTCCCACTGCGTGTGGTTGTACTTCCGGTTCCCGCTCAGCTTCCGTGAGGTCGAGGAGCTGATGATCGAGCGCGGGATCATCGTCTCGTACGAGACCATCCGCCGCTGGTGCGCCAAGTTCGGCCAGGCGTACGCGAACGGACTACGCCGTCGTCGGCCCCCGACCGGCGACAAGTGGCACCTTGACGAGGTCTTCATCAAGATCAACGGTGAGCTGAAGTACGTGTGGCGGGCCGTCGACCAGGACGACAACGTACTCGACATCCTCGTACAGAAGCGGCGGGACAAGGCCGCGGCCGGGCGCTTCTTCCGCCGCCTGATGAAGAAGACGCGCACGGTGCCGCGGGTGATCGTCACGGACAAGCTCCGCTCCTACGGCGCGGCCCACCGCGAGGTCATGCCTTCCGTCGAGCACCGCTCGCACAAGGGCCTGAACAACCGGGCGGAGAACAGCCACCAGCCCACCAGGCAGCGTGAACGGGCGATGAAAGGCTTCCGCTCCGTGGGCGGGGCACAGCGGTTCCTGTCCGCGTTCAGCGGCATCTCGCACCACTTCCGGCCCCGCCGCCATCTGATGCCCGCACACGACTACCGAGCCGAGATGACCGTCCGCTTCGCGATCTGGGACCGCATCACCGGCGCTGCCGACCGGCCCACCACGGCCTGACCACAGGCCCGGCTCCCAAGCCCACCCTGCCCCGACGCGCCGTCAGGCAGTCACACACCCAACAACGTGACAACGCCCCGGCCACTGCACCCCTTGCCCGGACCGATCACGGATCCAGAGCAGATAACCCGCCTCGGCATACGACGGCGCGACCGCCTCGGCGGAATCCTCCACGAGTACGAACATGCTGCATGACCTGGGCGGACGAGTTTTTCGGCAAGGACAGGGTCTCCGGACTGGCCGGATTCGCCTCGCTGCCTCAACTGCGGTTCTCGTACCGCTGCGCGGCGACACATCGATCACCGCACGCCCTCACGCCGTTGCGGCCATTGTCCGCCTTGTCTCGGTGTGAGCGGCGCCGCTGAGCGGCGCCGCCCTCCCCGGCGTGGGCGGGCTCGGTCGTCCGCCGAGTCCGCCCACGCCGGTCCCATACGGCAGTCGAACTTTTCCCGGGCCGTCAGCGCTGCAGTGTCAGCAGACCCGGGCGGTAGGGCAGGAGACCGTAGTCGCCGCCTGAGTTGGGGCTGCGTCCCTGGTAGAGCAACTGCAGGTTGCAGGGATCGACGGTCATGTTCTGGTCGGGGCTGGTGCGGATCAGTTCGCCATGGCTGATGTCGTTGGTCCAGGTGGCGCCGCTGTTGGCCTTGCCGGCGAAGGGGTTGCTCTCAGTCGCGGCCTGCGGGGTCCACGACCCGTTGAGGCTGGTGGCCGTGAACGAGCGGAAATAGCGACCCTGCGAGCCGATCGCCTCGACGATCATGAGGTAGCGATTCTGGCCCTGCAGTTTGTAGACCTGCGGCGCCTCGAACAGGTTGTTCGTCGTATCGCTCATGACCACGGTGGAACTCGAACCGAAGCTGCCCGGGAAGTTCCCGATCGGCATGCTCGCTCGATAGATCTTGCCGTTGTCACCGGCGAAGAACAGGTACATGTTCGTCCCGTCACCGATGAGCGTCTGGTCGATGGGGCCTGTGCCCGAGCCGGAGATGCTCCCGGAGAAGAGCACCTGCGGGGCTGACCAGCCGTTGGGGTTGGTCGGGTCGCTCGATGTCCGGTAGGAGAAGGCGGTCCCGCCCCACTGGTAGGCGAGCACCCAGATGTTCTTCGGGGCGAAGTAGAGGAGCGTGGGTGCGACGGTGGAGGCCGACATCGTGTTCTGGCTCGCCGAGGCCATCTCCGACCAGTTGGTGAACGGGCTGAAGTTCATCGAACCCCATCTCGTCCCCGTGTCGTGTGTGGTCGCGTACACGAGTTGCCTGCCGTTGTACGGGACGACGGTGAAGTCCTTGAGCGAGACCCACCCGGGCTTGGGCTGCGCCAGCGCGGCCGTCGACGTCCAGCGGTAGGTCGACGGAAGATCGCACGCACTGGGAAGGTCGGCGCCGACCTTGACCAGCCGCCATTGCTGGTTGGTGCCACCCCAGTCGTCGTACTGGACGACGTTCGCGTTGTCGTCGGTGGTAGCGCCTTGTACCTCAAGGGCTTTGCTGCTGTGGCGCGAGATGAGCCTCACGTAGCCGTCCGAGCTGTCGGCCAGTCGCCACTGCTGGTTGGCGCCGTTGGAGTCGGCCCACTGGACGACGGAACCGCCGTTCGCGGTCGACCAGTTGTACACGTCCAGCACCTTGCCCGAGTGGCGGGACTTGAGGCGGTAGTAACCGCCTCCGGAGTCGACGAACTGCCACTGCTGCTGGTTCTGGTCGTTTCTGGTCCACTGGGTGATCCGGGCGCCGTCGTTGGTTGCCATGTTGTAGACGTCCAGAGCTTTGCCGCTGTTGCGGTTGACCAGGACGTACGACGCGTTCGTGTCGACGGTCGCCGCGCTGGCGGGTTGAGCGCCGAGGAAGGTGGCCACCAGCAGCAGCGGGGAGAGGACGGCGAGCAAGCGTCTGAGGGGGACCGTGGAGGGATGGCGTAACCACATCTGAGAGCCTCCTGGGGGCGGGGCGAGGTGGCGCCGGCGAACCGCGGAGCCGCCGTGCGGGGGCGGTGGACTTGTCGAAACTTTCGACCAGTTCATGAAACCTTCGACGGCACAAACTAGAAATCAACGGTCCCTTGGTCAAGGGCTGTCACTGTCCTGTCTGCAATCAGTTGCTCCCCCATGGGGCGTGCGCGCTGTCGGATCGATCGAAAACGCTGGCACCGACTGGGACGCCGCTTGTCGGTCAGTGGCGCCAGGGGTCTACTTGCAATCTTTCGGCGCTTCGAATGTTTCGTAATTACGAGAGAAACTTTCTTTGCGCAATCTATTGACGATCCACCGTCAACACCTCAATCATCCCTCCCGAGGCTCAGTGGGTGTTCGATATATCGGACCATGTCGGCCGCGCCGCGTGACGGCCCCGGCTGGACCGTGATGGCCCGTCACCCGCCGCCCGGCACAAGGCGGCCGGTCAGGTGCCGTACTCCCCGTCCGCCGAAGGAAGTGACCGGCGCTTCTCTCCGCGCTCCAGTCAGTCCATGATGTCTATGTTGGAGGCACTGCCATGGGCGTGAATGCCCTTCCCAGATCCGTTGTCCGCAGGAAGATCCGCAGCGCGCTGATGGTGCTGCTGGCGGGCGCCCTCAGCACGGTCGTCGCGGTGACCACGCCGACGACCGCACAAGCCGCCGAGAGCACGCTCGGTGCCGCCGCGGCGCAGAGCGGGCGCTACTTCGGCACCGCCATCGCCTCAGGCAGGCTGGGCGACTCGGCCTATACCACCATCGCTGGACGCGAGTTCAACATGGTGACGCCCGAGAACGAGATGAAGATCGACGCCACCGAGCCGCAGCGGGGCCAGTTCAACTTCACCGCCGGTGACCGCGTCTACAACTGGGCCGTGCAGAACGGCAAGCGGGTCCGCGGACACACCCTGGCCTGGCACTCGCAGCAGCCCGGCTGGATGCAGAGCCTCAGCGGCAGCACCCTGCGCCAGGCGATGATCGACCACATCAACGGCGTGATGGGCCATTACAAGGGCAAGATCGCCCAGTGGGACGTCGTGAACGAAGCCTTCGCCGACGGCAATTCGGGAGGCCGGCGCGACTCCAACCTGCAGCGCACCGGCAACGACTGGATCGAAGTCGCCTTCCGCACCGCGCGCGCCGCCGACCCGGCCGCCAAGCTCTGCTACAACGACTACAACATCGAGAACTGGACCTGGGCCAAAACCCAGGGCGTCTACGCCATGGTCCGGGACTTCAAGCAGCGCGGCGTGCCGATCGACTGCGTCGGCTTCCAGTCGCACTTCAACGACGACAGCCCGTACAACAGCAACTTCCGCACCACCCTGCAGAGCTTCGCGGCCCTCGGCGTCGATGTGGCCATCACCGAACTCGACATCCAGCGCGCCTCGGCCACGACCTACGCCAACGTGACCAACGACTGCCTGGCCGTCTCGCGCTGCCTCGGCATCACCGTCTGGGGTGTGCGCGACAGCGATTCCTGGCGAGCGGATCAGACGCCGCTGCTCTTCAACGGCGACGGCAGCAGGAAGCCCGCCTACACCGCCGTCCTCAACGCGCTCAACGGTGGCACCTCCACGCCCCCTGCTGAGGGCGGGCAGATCAAGGGGGTGGGGTCGGGCCGCTGCCTGGACGTCCCGAACTCGAGCACCACCGACGGCACCCAGCTCCAGCTGTGGGACTGCCACAGCGGCACCAACCAGCAGTGGACGTCCACTGCGGCCGGCGAGCTCAGGGTCTACGGCAACAAGTGCCTGGACGCCGCCGGCACCGGCAACGGAACCAAGATCCAGATCTACAGCTGCTGGGGCGGTGACAACCAAAAGTGGCGCCTCAACTCCGACGGATCCATCGTCGGGGTCCAGTCCGGCCTCTGCCTCGACGCCGTCTCGGCCGGCACCGCCAACGGCACCCAGATCCAGCTCTACACCTGCTCGAACGGCAGCAACCAACGCTGGACCCGCACCTGACGAGCCCTGCGACTGGCGGCCGCGGTGACGTGGCCGCCAGAACGCGCCGGCTCCATGCTCCGGGGCGACAGCGCGTGCCGCGCAGGTGACGGTCGAGGTCGATGTCGAGCGGCGAGCAGACACCGGGACAGACGAGGACCGGTCAGGAGCGATCGTCCGGGTCCGCGATCACGGCCTCGGATTCCCGCCTGCCCTGCCGGCCGTCGTGCCCGCCTCCGGCCCGCAGCGGTTCCGCACCGGCGCGGAGTCCACGGGTACGGGCCTGGGCCCCTCCCCGGGCAGCCTCGCCGACGGCCCGGCGATACGGCGTGATCAGGGACTCCGGTGCTGTCGTGCCCAGCAACCCATCAGGAGGGGGGCGCGGCTACGGCACCGTGTACCCGGCGGCGCGGAACAGTTCGTACCACTCGGATCGGGTGAGCGGGATGTCGGAACCGAGCGCGGCGGCCGTGACGCGTTCGGGCGTCGTCGTGCCGAGCACGACCTGCATCTGGGCGGGATGGCGCGTGATCCAGGCGACGGCGACCGCCTCGGCCGGCACGCCGTACTTGGCGCTCAGCCGGTCGATCACCGCGTTCAACTCGGGGAAGCGGTCGGAGCCGAGGAACGGGCCGTCGAAGAACCCGGCCTGGAAGGGCGACCATGCCTGGATGGTGATGTCGTGCAGGCGGCAGTAGTCGACGATCCCGTCATCGCGCACGACCGACTGATCGAGGCCCTGCATGTTCGCGGCGACGCCCTGCGCGATCATCGGTGCGTGAGTGATCGACAGCTGCAGCTGGTTCGCCACGATGGGCTGCGTCACGTGCTTGCGCAGCAGGTCGAGCTGTCGGGGGGTCTGGTTGGAGACGCCGAAGGCGCGTACCTTGCCTGCCGCCGACAGCTCGTCGAAGGCGCGGGCCACCTCCTCCGGCTCGACGAGGGCGTCGGGGCGGTGCAGCAGCAGGATGTCGAGATAGTCCGTGTTCAGTGCCTGGAGTGATCCGTTCACCGACTCGACGATGTGGTCGTGGGAGAAGTCGAAGTACGGCCCGTCCTTGACGATGCCGGCCTTCGTCTGAATGACGAACTGCTCGCGCTCCGACGAGCTGAGTTTCATGGCTTCCGCGAACCGGCGCTCGCAACCGTGGTCGTCCGAGCCGTAGACGTCGGCGTGATCGAGGAACGTGACACCGTTGTCGCGTGCGGTGTTCACGAGCCTGCGCACCGCGTCGTCGGTCATGTTCTCGATGCGCATCAGTCCGAGGACGACGTTGGGGACCACCATGTCGGTGCCGGGCAGGGTGAAGGTTTTCATGTGTCTCTTTCGCTGTGACGTGGGCATTTCAGACGGAAGGAGCACTTCGTGACGACATCCTCGACGAGCAACTCCCGAGGTGCAGCGCGACGTCGCGTGCTCACTCTAGAAATCGGCGATCTAGAAATCCAACAGTTGCTGGTTCTGGTATTGAGAACTACGGGTTGTGAATAGCGGCACTGGTGCCTCGGCGGCATCGCGCTTGACGCGTTCGCGCGCCGGGTATCGAAGGCGCATGCGGGCACGGGGAGAGGCTGTGTGGGCGGGACCCCGGTGGGAGAGTCTTCTGCCGGGCATGGTGAAGCGGGCGCTGGCGGGGGAGGAGCCGCAACCGTGGTGGGTGCCGCGGCGCGGGCTGACCGTGGTGTCGGCCGATGTCGACGACACTGCCGGTGTCGGGGCCATCTGGATCCTGTGGCGTCCGAAGTCATCGCGGATGCGTGAGCACGTTGCGCTTTTGGAGTGGTTCGGCAACCGGTGGCGGTATGTCGGGGGCGGCAGCGGCTCCGGAGACGATCCCGTCGATGTTGATGTGCTCGACGTGCGCAGTGGCGGGGGCGTGCTCAGCCTCACCCGCAGCCTTGATCCTCCGCGCTCCGTCGCGGCGGCGCCATGGATCAGTTGCGTCAAAGTCCGCCTAGGGCGGGACGTGGGGCAGGTCCTCATCGGTGCCCGCCGGCTCGCGGTTCCCGAGCGGCGCAATCTCGTTGCCGTTTGGACGTCGCCCCAGAGCAGCCGTGGAGCCCGTCCCGTCATCGTGGCCCTGGGGCGCGACGGTGCCGAACTGTCCCGCGCAGGCCCCCATGACGGCCTGGACACTCATACCTGGGCGCGACTGAACGAGGAGACGTAGCCGAGAGTGATGTCGTGCAGGCGAGCGAGCCCGGCTCGCCGCGGCACTGCACCCGGCAACCGGCCCTCGGGAATGACGCGTCGACGGTCCTTGTTACCACCACTGCATGACATGACCCCGCAGCAAGAGGCCCGGCACCGCACTGGGCGCTTTCTAGTGTCAACGGCCACTGAGATACCCAGGCGGGTGGCCGTTGGTTGACCAGGCTGGTGGCCATCAGAAACCCAGGTGTGTGGCCGGTGGTGTTCCTGG
>NZ_JBEXFB010000045.1:0-36792 GCF_040606575.1 Streptomyces sp. NPDC005402 | reverse complement strand
GGGGGGGGGGGGCGCCCACCCCCCCCGGGCGGGGGGGTGGGGCCGGGGGTGGGGGGGGTCCCCCAACCCCCCCCCCCCCCCCCGGGGGGCCCCCCCCCCCCCCCCCGCGGCGCTGCGGCGGTTGCTCACTGTCGCCGAGCCGGAGGGTGAACAGCTGGTCGCTGTCGCGCCGGCACTGCCGGTGCGGCACATCTTCCGCCGGTTCTGGCCGTATACGCGCGGCGGACGGAGGTGGCTGCTGCCGCTCGTGGCGTTCTGCGTGGTCGGCCCCGGCATCGACGCGGCGGAGATATGGCTGTTCAAGGTGGTGGTGGACGAGGTGCTCGTCCAGCGCGACCTCAGCCCGTTCCTGCCGATCGCCCTGGCGTACGTCGGGCTCAGCCTCGCCTCCGGCATCGTGTCGTTCGCCGATGACGTGACCTCCACCTGGGTGGGCGAGCGATTCCTGCTCGCACTGCGGGCAGACGTCTTCCGGCATGTGCAGCACCTCTCCCTCGGCTTCTTCGAGCGGCGCAGGCTCGGCGATGTGCTGGCCCGGGTCACCGGTGACGTCGACGCCGTCGAGACGTTCCTGCTCTCGGGCGTGGCCCAGGCGCTGTGGTACGTGATGCGGCTGGGCATCTTCCTGGGCATGCTCTTCTACCTGAGCTGGGACCTGACGCTGTTCGCCCTGGTCGTCGTGCCGCTGTTCTGGTGCGCGGCCCGCTACTTCTCCCGGTTGGTGAAAGCCGCTTCCCGGGAGCGCCGTCGGCGCAGCGGTTCGGTCAGCGCGGTCGCCGAGGAGGTGCTGGGCAACATCGCCCTGGTGCAGGCGTACAACCGCCAGGAGTGGGAGCAGGGCAGGTTCCAGCGCGAGATCCTCGGACGGTACCGCGCCGCCATGACCTCGACCAGGATCCGTGCCGTCTTCGGACCGCTGGTCGACCTCATCGAGCTGAACGGGGCTCTCCTGGTGATGGGCCTTGGCACCTGGCAGCTGGCCCGCGGCCGTCTTACCCTGGGCGAGTTGCTGGTCTTCCTGGCGCTGCTGAGCAAGCTCTACAGCCCGATCCGGGGTATGTCCCACCTCAACAGCACCTTCTACGCGGCCTCCGCCGCGGCGGAGCGGATCATCGAGCTGCTCGACCAGCGCCCGCAGGTGAGCGATGCCCCCGCTCCCGTCCGGCTGGGCCGGGTTCGCGGACAGGTGGAGTTCGACAGTGTCGGCTTCACCTATCCGGGGGCCGCCCGGCCCGCGCTGTGCGACGTGTCGTTGCGCGTGGAGCCCGGGCAGACCCTGGCGCTGGTCGGAGCCAGTGGCGCGGGGAAGTCCACCGTCGCCAAGCTCCTGCTGCGCTTCTACGACCCCGAGCATGGGGCCGTTCACCTCGACGGAGCGGACCTGAGGACCCTGCGGCTCGCCGACGTCCGTGACCATGTGGCCGTGGTGCTCCAGGAGACGCTCGTCCTGCACGGCACCGTGCGCGAGAACATCCTCTACGGCCGTCCGGACGCCAGTGAGCGGGAGGTCGTCGCGGCGGCCCGTGCCGCGGACGCGCACAACTTCGTCACCGCTCTGCCGGAGGGCTACGACACCGTCGTGGGCCAGCGTGGCAGGCTGCTGTCCGGAGGCCAGCGCCAGCGCCTGGCGATCGCACGGGCCATGATCCGTGACGCGCCCGTGCTCCTCCTGGACGAGCCGACCACCGGCCTGGACGCCGAGTCGGGCCGGCGGGTCATGGAGCCGTTGCGCCGGCTGATGGCCGGACGCACCACGATCGTCATCTCCCACAACCTGCTCACTGTCCGCGACGCCACCCGGATCCTGGTGCTGGACCACGGCCGGGTCGTCGAGCAGGGAACCCATCACGACCTGCTGCTGAGCGGCAACACCTACGCCCGACTGCACCGGTTGCACGCCCCCGCGGATCCCGCTGTCACCGCTTCCATGATCAAGGCCTTCCCATGAGCCGTCCGAACCTCGCCTCACCGCGAGCGGTTCCCCGCCATCGGACGGCTCCGCCGGTCTCTCCCCTGCCGCCGGGGGCGACGCCTGCCGCCGGCTACGAGATCCTCGCCCACCTGACCAGGACCGGATGGCTCGACGTGTACGACGCCTGGAGCTACGAGCGCGACTGCCGCTGCCTGGTGAAGACGCTCCGTCCGGACCGCCGACACGAAACACGGCTCCGCGAACGGCTCCTGCGCGAGGGCCGCTGGCTGCAGGCGTTCAGCCACCCGCATCTGGTCCGCGCGTACGAGACGGTCGAGATGCCCGAGTCCCTCGTCGTCCTGGAGACACTGACCGGCGAGACGCTCACCCACCTGATCGGCCGCCTGCGGCACCGGCTCACCGCCCATGACGTGGCCTTCCTGGGCCTGCACCTGTGCTCCGCACTGCACTACCTGCACGGCCGGGACCTGCTGCACCTTGACGTGAAGCCCTCCAACGTGATCATCGACTGCCGGCGCGCCAAACTCCTCGACCTCAGCGTGGCCCGCCCGCCGGGGCCCGCGCCCGCCGGCATCGGCACCCCCTGCTACCTCGCCCCCGAGCAGGCCCGGGGCACTGGTCTGTCCGCCGCCGCGGATGTGTGGGGCGTGGGCATCACCCTGTACGAGGCCGCCACCGGTGATCTCCCCTTCCCCGAGGTCACTTCCGCCACGACGGACGGCGAGCCGGCCGGCGACCCCGGCGCCCCGTCGGCGTCCGCGAGCCTCAGCGACACCTACAGCCGGCAGCACCGGTACCCGCAGCTGGAGGGCAGGGCCGCACCCGTGGGCACCCGGCGCCGCCTGCCGCGTGCGCTCGCCACCGCGATCGACGCGTGCCTGGAACCGGACCCCACCGCCCGGCCGAGCCTCGGCTCCCTCGCCTCGGCGCTCGACGCGCTGCTGCCCTTCCACCGCAGGGACGTGGAGTCACCGGAACCCGAGCCGTCTCGCAGACAATCCCTTCACGAGGATGCTACGTATTAGAGATATGCACCATTTGGGGCTTTCTCTGGAGCGGATGCCCGATGACGCGCTGCTGGCAGGACTGACGACCGACGATCCCGAGTTCGCGGTGGCGTTCGTCCGCCGGTTCCAGCACAAGGTCTTCGGCGTGGCCATGACGGTCACCGGCGACGTCCAGCTCGCCGAGGACGTGGCCCAACAGACCTTCGAACAGGCCTGGCGCCACGCCCAGGTCTACGATTCGCGCCGTGGATCAGTGCGTACCTGGTTGACGGCCATCGCCCACAACCTGGCGATCGACGCCGTGCGCTCCCGCAGAGTTGTCCCCGTGGACCCCACCCGGATGGCACCGCTGCTGGACGCGGCCACCGACAGCCCCGAGCGGCTGGCGATGGCCGACGAGGACTCGGCCGAGTTGCGGCGGGCCATCGCGGAGCTGCCGCCGGGCCAGGCCCGTGCCATCGTCATGGCCGGCGTCTACGGAATGACCGCGCAGCAGGTGGCGGACCTGGAGCAGGTACCCCTCGGCACCGCCAAGACCCGGATCAGGACGGCTCTGGCCAAGCTGCGCGAGACCCTGACGCACAGGCAGGACACGACATCATGACCGGCGACGACCTGTTCACGTGCCAACGGCTGCGGGACATCGCCGCCGAAGTGGCACTGGGAGTACTGCCCGCCCAGGAGCGCGCCACCGCCCTGGCCCACCTGCAGCACTGCCCCGCCTGCCTGGAGAACGTCCGGGAGCTGGCGCGCACGGCCGACGAACTGCTCTACCTGATTCCCCGACGCGAGCCGCCGGTGGGGTTCGAAATGCGTGTGCTCCAGCGCATCGGACTACCGCCCCAACGCCGTCGCCGGACACTGCGCCAACGGTTCGCCCTCGGTGTCGCAACCGCTGTGACGGCCGCGGCGCTGGCGGTGGGCGGATGGGCGATCGGCGTCACCTCCGCGTCCTCACCGACCGCCGGCCCTGCCCGGACCGACCGGCTGCTCAGCGCCGACCTCACCTCCCAAAGCCAGGACGTCGGGCGCGTCTTCACTTACACGGGTCGGCCGCACTGGGTGTACATGTCGGTGGACGCCGACGACCTCCCCGCGCGCGTCCGGGCCGACCTGCACGGCGCATTCACCTGCCAGATCGAACGGGCGGACGGCTCCACCACCATCATCGGCGCCTTTCCCCTGGCCGCCGGCTACGCCCAGTGGGTCGCCCCCTACTCCACCGGCTCGTCACCCGTGACCAAGGTGCACCTGCTCGCGGCCGACCGCTCGGTCGTGGCCAGCGCCACCCTCCATCCGTCCGGCTACTGAGCTCCTCGGGTTGTTGTCGGCTGGTGGGTGAAGGTCAGTCTGGTGCCACTGAGCTTGTCCGGCGGTTCCAGCGCGGGCTCACGCCGGTCATTCGTAGGATCGGTGAAGCCCGAGGACTCCGGGTATGGCAGTCAGCTTGTCGCCGTCTGATGGCTGAAAAAACTTGGCCGCTCGGAGTCCGTGACGGTCACAACCGCTCATTGGGATAAGCGACTTGATCGCTGTGTAGGACTACGCCGTGAGGCCGTCCGGCAACCGCCGCACTCGCCCGGCACCACCGCCGCAAGACACACAAAACAGGTACCACCCCCGTGCTGTGTTCCCCTGCTCGGGCCTCACCATCACGGATCCCGCTCCTTGCACGGTCATGGGTGATCGCGTCAGAAGCGACCGCGTCGGCCTGGCATTTCGACTCCTGGGCGCTGGGCGAGGTGGACTTCGGCTGCGCCAGGCCACCACCGCGCGGGGGAGCATTCGGCCTGTTTTGGTCAGCAGTGTGCAACCGGCCGACCCGCCAACGCCGTGTCCGCGAACCGTGCTCGTGTCATAGCCGACCGGTGATCGCCTGCAAGGCCACTCCGGTCACGCCGACGACGATCCACAGGATGGCACCCAGCAGCAGGGGCCGCGGGCCCGCTTCGCGCAGCTGAGAGAACTTGAGTGACAGACCGATCCCCGACAGGGCGAGGGTGATCAGGAACGTGCTGATCACTGGAAGCACCAGCTGCCATGAGGCGGGGATTCCGCCGCAGGTGGCCAGAGCCGAGGCGGCGAGGAAACCGATGACGAACAGCGGGAACGCGCGCCATATGCGCCCGCTCGTCGTCTCGTTGGGCTGGACATGGATGGCCCGCCGACGCCAGGTCCGCCACATCACCAGGACCGCGCAGATCGGCACGATCATGAGGCTGCGCGTCAGCTTGACCACCACCGCGTACGCCCCGGCCTCCGTTCCGTAACTGTATGCGGCCGCCACGACCGAGGACGTGTCGTTGATCGCGGTGCCGCTCCACAGCCCGAACGCCTCCTGCGACAGGCCGAGCAGATGTCCGATCGGAGGAAACAAGAGCACGGCGGCGATGTTGAACGTGAAGATGGTGCCCAGGGCGTAGGCGACCCGGGCCTCGGCGGCGTCCACGGCGGCGGTGACCGCGGCGATCGCCGAGGCTCCGCACACGCCGGTACCGACCCCGATCAGCAGCCCGGTCTCGCGGTGGACCCCCAGCAGCCCGCCGACGACCCGGGCACCGCCCAGTGCCACGGCCAGCGTGCCCAGCATGACCGGCAGCGATCCGGCCCCTACGTGCAGCACTTCACTCAAGGGAAGTCCGGCACCGAGCACGATGATGGACGCCTGCAGAACCTGTCTGCCGACGAAGGCGTACCCGGGGCGCAAGCGCTCCGCCCGTCCGGGTGCGGCGCCCCGCCCGAGCAGTGCCCCGGCCAAGGCACCGACCACGATGCCGAACACCGGGCCGCCCACCGTCGGGACGAGGCGGCCCAGCCATGTGGCCGGCAGAGCGACCGTCAGAGCGACTGCCAGCCCGGGCACTTTGGCGCCCACCGCACGTGCGGTTCGTCTCGTCCCGGCGAGAGCGCGCTGTGGGAGCGGCTTGACCAGCAGGGCGTAGGACGGTTCCATGGCGTCTTCTTCCTGATCCGTTCCGTACGGTTGCTCGATCCGCGCCGTACGGCTTCCTGATCCGTTCCGCACGGCCGTCTGGTTCCGTTGCGCACGACAGCCGTGATCCGTACTGCACGATCACCGCGCACAGTCGGTGTTCGGTAGAGACCGATTTCCGAGGAGGTCATAAGCAGTGCTGATGGGGCTCCCGCCGGAGACACCGGAACTGAAGGTGCTGGAACTGCTGGTCTCGGTCGCTGAGACCGGCAGTCTCGGCCGGGCCGCCGCACGCCATGGGATGAGCCAGCCCGCCGCGAGCATGCGGATCAGCGCCCTGGAGCGCCGACTTCGGCTGGTACTGCTCGAACGGAGTTCCACCGGGTCGCGGCTTACCCCTGCCGGAACCGCCGTCGTGGAATGGGCACTGCCGGTCCTCGACGCCGCCAGGGCGCTGGTCAGTGGTGTCGCCGCGCTCCACGCAGATCAGCAGGGCCGACTGCGGATCGCGGCGTCCATGACCATCGCGGACCACCGGGTGCCGGGGTGGCTGATCGCTCTGCGCGCCAGACTCCCCGAGGTCAAGGTCGCCCTGCGGGTCGGCAACTCGGCTCAGGTCGCGGACATGGTGCGCAGCCGAGAGGCCGACCTCGGCTTCGTCGAGGGCCCGCGCGCGCCCGACGGTCTTCGCAGTCGCACCATCGCCGAGGACGAACTCGTCGTAGTGGTGGCACCGGGACACCCTTGGGCCAGGCTGCGACACCCGCTGGCGCTGCGCACGTTGGCCGCGACCCCGCTGATCGTGCGGGAGCAGGGGTCGGGAACGCGCGACGCCGTCTGGGAAGTCCTGCGCCGGTCCGCTGCACACGATCCCCTGACCTCACCAGAGACAGCTCTGCCCGACTTGCCTTCGGCAGGTACTCCCCCGCCGCCCGGTGCCGTCGGCAGCCGACCGCGAAGTGCCGTCGTCGGCGGCGTGGTTGTCGGGCCGAGAACAGACGCAGAGCCAGCCGCGCCCGCGGCGGAGCTCGGTTCCACCACCGCGATCAAGTCCGCGGTGTCGGCGGGCGACGCTCCCGCCGTCCTGAGCCGTCTCGCCGTGTCCGCCGAGCTCGACGACCGGCGGCTGATCAGCGTCCCACTGGAAGAGCCCGCCCTGCTGAGGCGGCGTTTCCGCGCCGTCTGGCCGCGTGAGACGCCACCGACGGGGCCGGCCGCCACGCTGCTCGCCCTCGTCTGCGGCAGGTAGCAAGAGGTCGGTTCCGTTCGCGCGGCTCGCTGCAGGGCAGCATGCGGTGGTGGCGAGCCGATACCGGTGACGCCCTGGAGGGCCGGCGCCCCGCGGCGAGTACCAGGACGCACGGCGCGCGTTGCGCACCCGCCGTTCCGTCCGACCGATGGCCCCGGCAGCCCGGCAGGCGGCGCGAACAAGTCTCCCGTCGGCGCAAAGCCTGGCGATATGAACCCGCAAACGACTGTTCTGCCTGGTCAGCGGGGCGCGTACAGGGAGGAGGTTGGCGTAACCAACCCGTAATTCCGGCCACTGGCTGACGTAACACGCCATCCCCAGCATTCCGGCCATGACAGGGATCATCGCTGGTGGCAGAGGGGCAGGCAGCCGTGTCGCACCGGTGCGGCGGGTCCGGGACGTGCTGCGTACGCGGATTCTCACCGGCGTGTACGGCACCCGGCCGTTGCCCTCCGAGGCGGAGTTGGCGGCCGAGTTCGCGGCCAGCCGCAACGTCGTCCGGGACGTCCTCGCGCTGCTGCGCATGGAGGGCCTGGTCGACCGTATCCCCGGCGTCGGAACGTTCGTCGTGTCGGGGAAGGCCGTGCAGGGGCTGGACCGGCTGCGCGGGCTGGCGGAGTGCTTCGGCACCGGCCCGGACCGCATCGTCAACCAGGTACTGCTGGCGGACACCGTGCCCGCCACACCCACCGTGGCCGAGCGTCTCGAACTCACCCCCGGGACCGAGGTGATCGCCCTGGAGCGGGTGCGGCTGCTCGACGGGCAGCCCCTGTCCCTGGACGCCAGCTACCTTCCCGCGGACATCGGCAGACCCCTGCTGGAGATGGACCTGACACGGCACGACGTCTTCGGGTTGCTCGAAGGCGAGTTGGGCCTGCCTCTGGGCGCCGCCGCACTCTCCATCGAGGCGATCGCCGCCGACCGTACGGTCGCCGATCTTCTACGGGTGCCCGACGGCTTCCCCCTGCTGTTCCTCGAACGGCTGACCTACACGGATGCCGGCCGGCCGATCGATCTCGAGTTCGTCCGCTTCCGCGGCGACCGGATGTCCCTGGCCGGCTGGCTCCACCGCACCCCCGACCCGCTGCTGAACCACCCGTACTCCGAAAGGGGCTGACTTCCGTGCAGATTCCACCTCAGTCGCAACGGCGCGAGCTCACCTGCGACGTCCTCATCGTCGGCGGAGGCACCGCCGGCACGATGGCGGCGCTGACCGCGGCCGCGCACGGCGCCGACGTGCTGCTGCTGGAGAAGGCCCACGTGCGTCACTCCGGTGCGCTGGCCATGGGCATGGACGGGGTGAACAACGCCGTGGTGCCGGGCAAGGCGACGCCCGAGGACTACGTCGCGGACATCACCCTCGCCAACGACGGCATCGTCAACCAGCGCACCGTCTACGAGACCGCGACCCGCGGCTTCGGCATGGTGCAGCGGCTGGAGGGCTACGGCGTCAAGTTCGAGAAGGACGAGCACAACGAGTACGCCGTACGCAAGGTGCACCGCTCCGGCAGCTACGTGCTGCCGATGCCGGAGGGCCGCGACGTCAAGAAGGTCCTGTACCGCACGCTGCGGGCCCGCCATGTGCGGGACCGGGTCACGATCGAGAACCGGATCATGCCGGTGCGGGTCCTCACGGTGGAGGGCCGGGCGGTCGGTGCGGTGGGCTTCGACACCCGGTCCGGAGAGTTCGTCACCATCTCGGCCGGTGCGGTCATCCTGGCGGCCGGGGCCTGCGGACGGCTGGGCCTGCCGGCCAGCGGCTATCTCTACGGCACCTACGAAAACCCCACCAACGCGGGCGACGGCTACGCGATGGCGTACCACGCGGGCGCTGAGCTGTCCGGCATCGAGTGCTTCCAGATCAACCCGCTCATCAAGGACTACAAC
The DNA here is from genome assembly GCF_040606575.1 of Streptomyces sp. NPDC005402. NCBI lineage: Bacteria > Bacillati > Actinomycetota > Actinomycetes > Kitasatosporales > Streptomycetaceae > Streptomyces > Streptomyces sp. NPDC005402. The sequence continues at coordinate 27,784 of NZ_JBEXFB010000045.1, read as the reverse complement.
GGTCCGGCGTGCGCCTACGTGGCCAATCCCTTCGGCGGCTACACGGTCAACGCCGACGGCAACCGGTTCGTCGACTGCGACTACTGGTCCGGTCAGATGATGGCCGAGGTCAAGCGGGAGCTGGACAGTGCCCGCGGCCCCATCTACCTCAAGCTGAGCCATCTGCCGGACGCCACGATCAACCAGATCGAGGGCATCCTGCACACCACCGAGCGGCCCACCCGCGGCACCTTCCACGCCGGTCGCGGACACGACTACCGCACCCGTGACATCGAGATGCACGTCTCGGAGATCGGCCTGTGCAGCGGGCACTCCGCCTCGGGCGTGTGGGTGGACGAACACGCCGCGACCACGGTGCCGGGCCTGTACGCCGCCGGGGACATGGCCTGCGTACCGCACAACTACATGATCGGCGCCTTCGTCTACGGGGACATCGCCGGCGAACACGCCAGTACCTTCGCCGCCTCCGCCGGCCGGCCCGCCCTGCCGCAGGACCAGATCCAGGCGGCGCACGAGCTGATCTACCGCCCGCTGTCCCATCCGGACGGCCCGCCCCAGCCGCAGGTGGAGTACAAGCTGCGCCGCTTCGTCAACGACTACCTCCAGCCGCCCAAGACCGAGCGCTATCTGACCCTCGGTCTGGAGGCGTTCGGGCGGATGAACCGGGACATCGCCCAGATGGGCGCCCAGACCCCGCACGAACTGATGCGCTGCGCCGAGGTCACCTTCATCCGGGACTGCGCCGAGATGGCCGCCCGCGCCTCACTGGCCCGTACGGAGAGCCGCTGGGGGCTCTACCACCAGCGCGCCGACTGGCCCGAGCAGGACGACGCGAACTGGTTCCGCCATCTGAACCTGCGCAAGAGCGCGGGAACAGGCGAGATGGAGTCACTGACCCGGCCGGTGGCGCCCTACATCGTGCCGGTGCCCGGCTTCACCCGCCCGGACGGGGTACCGAACGAGCCCGCCCCGGCCGGCGCCGACCTCGCGGCGGTGTGGGGATGAGCAGCAGCACGCCGATCCGGCGCCCCCACCGCATCCTGGCCCTCCTCGAACTCGCCGAGGAGGCCCCGACCACGGAGGAACTGGAGGAGTTCCTGACCGACTCCGACCCCGATGTACGCCGGACCGCGCTGACCGTTCTCAGTGAGGCCGCCGAGTCCTGGGAGGAGCCCTCGCCCGTTTTTGCCGCGGCCCTGCTGGACCCCGACGAGGCTGTCCGACGCACCGCGCTGGAGCTGCTCGGCGAGCTGCGCGAGGTGCTCGTACCCGGCGAGAGCTTCACCCGGTCGCTGCGCGCGGCCTGCGAGCACCCGGACGCCGACGTCCGCGCCACCGCCGTCGGCTCCCTCTGGCGTCACCGGCAGTGCGCCGTCGAGGAGTTGACAGCCCTGCTGCCCGACGTCGACGAAGGGGTGCGCTGCGAGGTCGTGCTCGGGTTCGTCTCCCTCGACGCGCTCGACGCCCTGGCGGGGGCCGCTGCCGACCCCGCCAGGGCTGTACGTCTCGCCGTGGCCCGGGGACTGGCCGCCGTCGGGGACCCTCGTGGCGTCGCCACCCTGATCCGCCTCGCCCAGGACACCGAGGTCCTGGTCCGCGCCGCCGCACTGACCGCCATGGCACACACCGGCTGCACCGAGCAGGCGGCCGCCCTGGCCCGCGCGGCGCTGGACGACCCCGCCTGGCAGATCCGGCAAGGTGCGGCGGCGGCCCTTGCCGTCGCGGATGCGGCGGAGGCGGTCGCACCGCTGATCGCCGCCACCCGGGACACCAACCTCGATGTGCGCAAGGCCGCCGTCAAGGCGCTCGGGGGCATGGCGGCGGGGCGCCCGGAGGTCCGGGCCGCCCTCGAGGTGGCCGTCACCGACGTGGACGCCGATGTCCGCGCCTTCGCCCGTATGGGCCTCACCGATTCCCTGACCACCGAACAAGGCTGAAGGAGACCACTGATGGCGCAAGCGGCGAACCGGGTCGACGTACCGGTCACCATCGACGAAGCCAAGTGCATCGACGGATGCACGCTCTGCGTGGACATGTGCCCGCTCGACTCACTGGCCATCCACCCCGACACCGGCAAGGCGTACATGCACGTCGACGAGTGCTGGTACTGCGGCCCCTGCGCGGCCCGTTGCCCGGTCGACGCGGTCACCGTCGACATCCCGTTCCTGCTGCGGTGAGCGGGACCTGACATGAACCCCTCCCCGCGCCCGGACATGCTGCCCACTCACCCCGGACCGCGCACCACGCGCCCGGCCGGCCGCGGCCGGCCTGTGCTCGCCGTATTGGCGGTACTCGGGTTCGGTGCCAGTGCCTGCGGCACCGGCTCCGCGGCCGATTCCTCGACCGTGGTCGTCGACATCGGCTACCAGTCCAAGACCATCAACACCGTCACCGCAGGCACCCTGTTGCGTGAGCGCGGCACCTTCGAACGCAAGCTGAACGCCATGGGCAAGGCCAACGGCAAGCACTACAAGGTCGTCTGGCAGGACTTTCCCTCCGGGCCGCCGCTGACCGCGCAGATGATCGCCGACAAGGTGGACATCGGCTCCATGGGCGACTACCCGGTCCTCGTGAACGGCTCCAAGACCGCCGAGTTCCCTGATGCCAAGTCCGAGTTGGTGGCGGTCACCGGCTACAACCTGCGCGGCTCGCTCAACGAGGTCGTCGTACCGAAGGGCTCCTCGGCCCAGAAGCTGTCCGACCTGCGGGGAAAGGTGATCTCCACAAGCGTCGGGTCGGCCGCCCACGGAATGCTGGTGAACGCCCTGCGCAAGAACGGGCTGAGCTCGGACGACGTCAAGGTACTCAACCAGGATCCGGCGGTCGGCGCTTCGGCGCTCCAGGGACACCAGGTCGCCGCGCTGTCCCAGTTCGTGCCCTGGCCGCAGCTCATGGTCTTCCGCAAGCAGGGCAGGCTGCTCTACGACGGCGGCTCCAACGGCGTGCCGACCTTCCACGCCGTCGTCTCCCGCAGGTCGTACGCCGACGCCCACCCCGAGGTGATGCGGGCCTTCCTGGAATCGGTCCGGGACACAGCCGACTACCTCAACCAGCACCCGCTGGCCGCCGCAGAGCAGGTCGCCAAGATCACCGGCATCGAGCCGGAGGTGGTCTACCTCTACAACGGGCCGAACGGACTGGTGACCTTCGACCCGACGATCAAGCCCCAACTGGTCGACGCTCTAGCAGCCGACCTGCCGTTCCTGAAGGATCTCGGCTCGGTCAAGGACCTGGACCTCAACAAGTTCGTCAACGACAGCTACCTGCGCAAGATCTACGGCTCCTCCTACGACACCGCCCGGAAGAAGACCACCTCCGCCAACACGCTCACCGGTCAGGACCCGGTCTGCCACAAGCCCGTCGCCAACCCTGCCACCGCCTCCGAAGTGTGGTTCAGCGGCGCGCAGTCGACGGCGGTCGCGGCGACACCGACCTGCCTGCTGCGGCAGATCGCCGCACACCACGGGAGCGTACGCGCCGCCTACGTACCGGACGCGACGAACGGAACCCGGATGTTCACGTTCGCCGCGACCTGGGTGCTCGACCCGGCGGCACCCGCGGACTCCCGGCTGCTGCCGTTCGAGCTGACCGCCGACGCGGACTCCTACCTGGCGGGCCACTCCGGCGCCCGCGAGCTCAGCTACGAGGCGGCACTGGCGGCTTCGTGAGCGACAGCGAAACGCGAGAACAGCAGGACACCTCACATCGCAGGAGCACCGACGACCCGTAGAAGAGAGGACGCATGACAACAACCCCCGTCTCCCAGCAGTCCCTGTCTCCCACTCCTGATCCCGCCACCGTCTCCCCGCGACCGGCCCCCGGACTTCGCCCGCTCATCAGGGCCGGAGCGTGGCCCCGCCGGCTGGGCGCGGCAGCACTGTCGCTGCTGCCGCTGGCCGCGGCGATCCTTCTCTGGTACCTCCTCACGGCCGACAACGTCGTCCTGTGGCTGCGCTTCGACAAGGTGCCCGGCCCCCTCGACGTGTTGCACACGCTTCGAGGCCGGCTCGCGTCCGGCGGCTACTACACGGACCTCCTGGCAAGTCTGCGCCGTATCCTGCTCGGCTTCGGGCTCGCCGCGGTGAGCGGGGTGACCGTCGGCATCGCCGTCGGGCGATCCCGGGTCGCCCAGATCCTGGTACGGCCGCTCATCGAAGTCGCACGGCCGATTCCGGCGATCGCGCTGGTGCCGCTGGCGATCCTGATGTTCCCCACCGGCGAGCAGGGCATCGTGTTCATCACGTTCTTCGCGGCGTTCTTCCCGGTGGTGGTGAGCACCATCCACGCGATGAAGACCCTGCCCAAGGTGTGGGAGGAGGCCGCCCGGACCATGGGCGCGGGCCGGTTGTCCGTACTGGCCCATGTGGTGCTCCCCGGAGCGATGCCCGGGATCTTCTCGGGGCTGTCGGTCTCCGTGGGTGTGGCCTGGATCTGTGTGATCAGCGCCGAGATGATCTCGGGGCAGTTCGGCATCGGCTACTACACCTGGCAGTCCTACGGGCTGCTCGACTACTCCGGCGTGGTCGTCGGCATGCTGTCGATCGGCATCCTCGGCTGGGGAACGGCCTGGCTGGTGGAGCGGATCGGTGCGCGGATCAACCGCTGGCTGCCGAGGAACGCCCGGTGAGCGCCGGAGCGCGGGTCCGGCTGGAAGAACTGAAGCTGGCCTTCGGCGACATGCCGGCCGCCGAGGTCGACCTCGATGTGCGGCCCGGAGAAATCGTCATCCTGCTGGGGCCCTCCGGCTGCGGAAAGTCAACCATCCTGCGCGCGCTGGCGGGACTGCTCCAGCCCACCGCCGGAAGCGCGGAGGTCGACGGAAAACCGGTGGGCGAGACCGACGCGGTGTGCGCGATGGTCTTCCAGGAGGACGCCCTGCTCCCCTGGCGCACGGCCGCACGCAATGTCGAGTACGCGCTGAAGCTACGGGGCGTACCGCGCGCCCAACGGCGTGGACAGGCCGAGGAGTTGCTGGCCCAGGTCGGCCTCGAAGGCTTCTCCGGTCATCTGCCGGGCCAGTTGTCGGGCGGCATGAGACAGCGTGTCCAGCTCGCCCGGACCCTCGCCACCCGCCCCCAAGTGATGCTGATGGACGAGCCGTTCGGCGCCCTGGACGCCCAGACCCGTTCGGAGATGCAGCAACTGCTGGTCTCGGTCTGGCAGCAGTACGGCACCACGATCCTGTTCGTCACCCACGACGTCGACGAGGCGCTGCTGCTGGGCGACCGGATCGTACTGCTCACACCTCGCCCCGCCACGGTGAGCAAGATTGTCGACATCCCCAACCCACGGCGTCCTGGAGCCCAGTTCGAGCCCGAGTTCGCCCGTCGACGCTACGAGATCCTCGCGTCGATGGGTGACGCCCAGCCCGCCGTCCTGTCCCCCGAAGGCGCCTGACGCCCCTCTCGACCGTCTGCCCCACCCCCTGTCCTGGTCTTCCGCACCACCACAGCAAAGGAGCCACCCATCATGACCTTCGTCATCGGTGCCGCGTGCGTCGACGTCATGGACCGCGCCTGCGTCGACGAGTGTCCGGTGGACTGCATCTACGTCGGGGAACGCATGGCCTACATCAACCCCGAGGAGTGCATCGACTGCAGCGCGTGCGAACCCGTCTGCCCGGTCGAGGCAATCGCCACAGTGGATGACCTCGCGCCCGAGGAAGCCGTATTCGCCACGGAGAACGCGCGCTTCTTCACCGACGTGCTGCCCGGCCGCGCCGAGCCGCTGGGTACACCCGGCGGAGCGGCCGACCTCGGCACGATCGGCGTCGACACACCCTTCGTCCAGACCTACGTCGCGTCATGAGCGACACCCTGTCCGGACGGAGCGAACGGACCGAGCGGCTCGACCGTGTGGTGATCCGGTTCGCCGGTGACTCCGGAGACGGCATGCAGCTCGCCGGCGACCAGTTCACCTCGGCGGCGGCGGCCTTCGGCAACGACCTGGCCACGCTGCCGAACTTCCCCGCCGAGATCCGCGCTCCGCAGGGCACCATCCCGGGAGTCTCCTCGTTCCAGGTGCACTTCGCCGACTACGACATCCTCACCGCCGGAGACCGGCCGGACGTGCTGGTGGCGATGAACCCGGCCGCGCTGAAGGCCAACCTCGCCGACCTGTCGCCGGGCGCGACGGTGATCGTGAACACCGACGAGTTCACGCCGCGCAACCTGGCCAAGGCCGGGTACGGCTCCAACCCCCTGGAGGACGGCACCCTGACCGCGTTCCAGGTCCACGAGGTCGCCATGGCCACGCTGACCAGAGGCGCGCTGGCGGACACGGGCCTGAGCAAGAAGGACGCCGAGCGAGCGAAGAACATGTTCGCCCTGGGCCTGCTCTCCTGGATGTACCACCGCCCGACCAGCGGGACCGAGCGCTTCCTGCGGCAGAAGTTCGCGCGCAGACCCGACATCGCCGAGGCCAACATCCTGGCCTTCCGGGCCGGCTGGCACTACGGCGAGACCACCGAGTCGTTCGCCGTCACGTACGAGGTCGCACCCGCGACAACACTCCCCTCGGGCGAGTACCGGCAGATCACCGGCAACACCGCCCTGGCCTACGGCCTCGTCGCCGCCGGCGCACGGTCCGGACTGCCGGTGTTCCTCGGCAGCTATCCGATCACCCCCGCCAGCGACATCCTCCACGAACTGTCCCGGCACAAGAACTTCGGTGTGACGACCGTGCAGGCGGAGGACGAGATAGCCGCCGTCGGCGCCGCGCTGGGGGCAGCGTACGGCGGGGCGCTGGGCGTGACCACCACCTCTGGTCCCGGCCTCGCCCTCAAGAGCGAGACCATCGGCCTGGCCGTGATGACCGAGTTGCCCCTGCTGGTGATCGACGTACAGCGCGGCGGGCCGTCCACCGGACTGCCCACCAAGACGGAACAGGCGGACCTGCTGCAGGCGATGTTCGGCCGCAACGGCGAGTCCCCCGTGCCGGTCCTCGCCCCCTCCACCCCGGCGGACTGCTTCGACACCGTCCTCGACGCGGCCCGGATCGCGCTCACCTACCGCACACCGGTGCTGTTGCTGTCCGACGGCCACATCGCCAACGGCTCAGAGCCCTGGCTGGTCCCGGACGTATCCGAACTGCCGGACCTGAGCGTCGAGTTCACCACCGAGCCCAACGCCCCCGACGGCTCGGGCGGATTCTGGGGCTATCTGCGCGACCCGCACACCCTCGCGCGGCCCTGGGCGGTGCCGGGCACACCCGGGCTCGAACACCGGATCGGCGGTCTGGAGAAGGCCGACGGCACGGGCGACATCTCCTACGACGCCGACAACCACGACCGTATGGTGCGACTGCGACAGGCCAAGATCGACGGGATCACCGTGCCCGACGCGGTGGTCGACGACCCGTCCGGCCGGGCCGACGTCCTGGTGGTGGGCTGGGGCTCCTCGTACGGGCCGATCGGCGCCGCCGCACGCCGCGTCCGCAGGACCGGCCACCCCATCGCGCACCTGCACCTGCGCCACCTCAACCCCCTACCGGCCAACCTGGGCGACGTCCTCTCCCGCTACGAGCGCGTCCTGGTCCCGGAGTTGAACCTCGGCCAGCTCGCACTGCTGCTCCGGGCGAGATATCTGATCGACGCCGTCCCGTACACCAAGGTCGCCGGTCTGCCGTTCGGGGCGGAAGAGCTGCAGGGCGTGTTCACCGACGCGATCGAAGGAGTGCGGACATGACCGCCGTTGACCTCGGCCTGCCAACCCTCGGCGGGCAGGCACGGGTGCCCGCCGCCGAGACGAAACTGTCGGCGACGGACTTCAAGTCCGACCAGGAGGTGCGATGGTGCCCCGGCTGCGGTGACTACGCGGTCCTGGCGACGGTGCAGAACTTCATGCCCCGACTTGGACTGCGGCGCGAGAACACCGTGTTCATCTCGGGGATCGGCTGCTCCAGCCGCTTCCCCTACTACATGAACACCTACGGGATGCACTCCATCCACGGCCGCGCCCCGGCCATCGCCACCGGTCTCGCCGTGACCCGTCCCGACCTCTCGGTGTGGGTGGTCACAGGGGACGGCGACGCCCTGTCAATCGGCGGGAACCACCTGATCCACACCCTGCGGCGCAACGTGAACCTGAAGATCCTTCTCTTCAACAACCGGATCTACGGGCTCACCAAAGGCCAGTACTCACCGACCTCCGAGCCGGGAAAGGTCACCAAGTCCACCCCGATGGGCTCGGTGGACACTCCCTTCAACCCGGTGTCGCTGGCACTGGGCGCCGACGCCACCTTCGTGGCGCGCGTCCTGGACTCCGATCGTGCCGGTCTCACGGCGGTGCTCGGCGCCGCCGCGGAACACCGCGGCACCGCGCTCGTGGAGATCTACCAGAACTGCCCGATCTTCAACGACGGCGCCTTCGACGTCCTGCGCCGGCCCGGCGAGAAGGAACGGCGCCTCATCCCGCTGCGCCACGGCGAACCTGTGCGTTTCGGCGCCGACGGCGAGTACGGCGTGATCCGTACCGGGCCCGCAGAGGCCGGTGGCCTGGCGACGGCGAAGGTCTCCGAGGTCGGTGAGGCCGCGCTGGTGGTGCATGACGCCACCCTCCCGGACCCCTCCTACGCCTTCGCCCTGTCACGGCTGTCCGCCACCGACCTCGGCCACACCGTCACCGGCGTCTTCCGCTCCGTCAGCCGCCCGGTCTACGACGACCAGGTCCGCGCCCAGATCGACCAGACCACCTCCGCCGCCCCCGCCGACCTCCAGTCGCTGCTCACCGGCAAGGACACCTGGACCGTCGCCGACTGACGCCACACCGCATCTCCCCCGCACCAGCCCCGGATACGGAGCCCTCCTGTGCCCCTTGCACCCGCCCACGAAACCCTCGCCCCGACCGCGGAGGCCGTCCGTCAGGCGCTGACCGGCGTCCTCGACCCGGAGATCCAGCGGCCCATCACCGACCTCGGAATGGTCAAGGAGATCACCGTCGGCGCGGACCGCACCGTCACCGTCGGCATCTATCTGACGGTGTCCGGTTGCCCGCTGCGCGAGCGGATCACCGCGGACACCACCGCCGCCGTGTCCGCACTGCCCGGCGTGGCCGCAGTACGGGTCGAGCTGGACGTGATGAGCGACGACCAGCGCACCGAGCTGCGCAAGAGCCTGCGGGGCGAGGCGCCGGAGCCGGAGATCCCGTTCGCCCGGCCCGGCTCCCTGACCCGGGTGTACTGCGTCGCCTCCGGCAAGGGCGGCGTCGGCAAATCCACCGTCACGGTCAATCTGGCCGCCGCGATGGCCGCCCGCGGTGTGTCCGTCGGGGTGGTGGACGCCGACATCCACGGCCACTCGGTCCCCCGGATGCTGGGAACGACGGACGGCCCCACCCGGGTGGAGAAGATGCTCATGCCGCCCCGGGCGAACGGCGTGAAGGTGATCTCCATCGGGATGTTCACCCCGGGCAACGCACCGGTGGTGTGGCGCGGACCGATGCTGCACCGCGCCCTGCAGCAGTTCCTCGGCGAGGTGTACTGGGGGGATCTCGACGTCCTGCTGCTCGACCTGCCGCCCGGAACCGGCGACATCGCCATCTCCATCGCCCAGTTGCTCCCAGAGTCCGAGATTCTCGTGGTGACCACCCCGCAGGCAGCCGCGGCCGAGGTGGCCGAGCGGGCCGGAGCCATCGCCGCACAGACCCGTCAACGCGTCGCCGGGGTGGTGGAGAACATGTCCTGGCTGCAGCTGCCGGACGGGTCGACGACACAGCTCTTCGGCTCGGGGGGCGGCCAGTCGGTCGTCGAATCGCTGTCTCTCGCCCTGGGCACGGAAGTCCCACTGCTCGGCCAGGTGCCACTGGACCCCCGCCTGGGCGAGGCGGGCGACGCCGGAACGCCGCTGGTCCTGAGCGAACCGGAGGCACCGGCAGCAGTAGTGCTCCGGGACATCGCGAAAAGGCTGTCCGTGCGCCCCCGTGGCCTGGCCGGTTGCCGGCTTCCGGTCAGCCCGTCGTCGAACGGGCGCCACCGCGAATCGACTGCCTAACGCGGCACCGTCTTGATAGCTCTGCTATACCTGCGCCAGTCCTCCCGTGCCTTCGGCGGCGCCTCACTTCGACCGACTTCCCCGTCGCCGCTACCCCCGCACAGGGCCAACTCTGGGGAGAATCTGGGGAGTATGGACGGCACTGGGGAGCACGTTCGGAGAATCAACTGCACAGTGCGGCACGAAACTGAAAGGCACCGCAATGAGCATCGGCCCAGGCCAGAGACGCCGATGGCCGCATAAGAGCAGGTCAGCGCCGTAAGGTAGACAACTTCACGGGTAATGGCTCACTTCAGCGCCACGGCGCCCAGGGCGCTGCGTGATCGCGACGTACTGCGTGCCCGCTTGAGTGCGGTGCGGACCAGGCCGGTTGGGCCCTTGAACGACTGGGTGGAGCAACTGCGCGGAAGGCTCGGTGACGGCGAGAGCGTTCCCTGGTTCGGCCAGGCCGTATGGCATTGGTCCATAGCGTGCGGCCCCGCCAGTCAGCGATGACGGCGGCCTTCATCGTGTTCTGCTTCTTCTTCCCCGAGACGAACGCGCGCCAGCCACCACGTCCGGCCGGTGGTCGGCGGACCTGGATCTCCGTGGCGTCCAGGCGCAGCTCGATGCCTTCGGCCTGGGCGTAGGCGAACACATCCGTCAGCGTCCGAAGACGCAGGCCGGGACGGTCGGGGACGGCGCATCCTCGCTCCGCAAGGAGCGTGCGTACTTCTGCGATCGCGCGGGTGACGGTGGAACGGTCGACACCGAACAGCAGTCCCAGCACCGGGTGCGACAGGTCGGGCCGCAGATGGATCAGCGTGGCCATCAGCCGGTCGACGAACACCAGTTGGTGGCGGGCGCCGGCCCCCCGGCCCGCTTGCGGACCCCGCCGCGCGCAGCATGGCGACGACCCTCGCCCCCGGCCTGCCACGGCACCGCCAACAGGCCAGATGGTGCCGAGGGATCCCCCGTGAACAGCCGATGCGGCAGGACCGCCCGATTGACCATGATCGCCACACCAAGATCATGCCACCGGCCAGGCGCGACGCCTCACTCGCTATCACGCACCAACTCGTAAAAGGGTGTTGCACAAGGCCGCATTAGAGCAGGTCAGGGCCTGTACCGCACTGCATCTGGTGGGCCGGGCATGCACGGGCTGCGGCGCTGCGAGGTGATCGAGTGCGACAGGGCTTTCGCCGATACCTCGCGGACCGCACGACAGCGCTATTGCTCGCAGCGCTGCGCCAATCGCGACGCCGTCCGCAGGCATCGTGCGCGAGCCGCGGTCGCCTGACCAGTTGCCGAGGTCGTTGCATAGAGCTCGTAACACGATCATGCGCCCCAGTCCCAGTAGTCGTGGTGGAGCGTGGGAGCGTGGCCCTGGATCGTGGGCAACGGTCTGGGTGAGGAACGGGAGCTGGATGAGCGCGGTATGGGCGGCGACATCACCGGAATCGGGACTGTTCCATCCGGAAGAGAGGCGTTCAGAGGTGAAAGATCTGTCAGACCGCTTCAACCACCTGCGTTCTCTTGGCCAGGGGTACATCGAGGTTCGGTCGCCGACCAGGGACTTCCCCGTGCTGACGCTGGGCTTCCGAGATGATCACGCGGTCGTCCATCTGATGAGTGACATCGAGCGGATGTCTCTGCTCGTAGGCGACGGCACCGTGCCGGCAGGTGCCCAGGTCGAAGTCCCGATCATGGATGACCTTGCCGCGTTCACGGGCGACTTTGTCCTGGATATCGATCGCGTATGGGACCTGGTGCACGACTTCACCCAGACGTGGATGGCCGGCCGTCTGGGTGAGTGGTGTGAGTTGTAGCTGAATGATCGTGACACGATCATGATCGGTGCCTCTTCAGCCGCCTCCAGCAGATGAGGCCGCAGGCCAATGAGACGAAGGCGTCGTGGAGTTCGGTGCGGCGTTCCCATCGGACGGCAAGGCGTTTGAACTCGCGGAGCAGGGCGAAGGTCTGCTCCACCACATAGCTGAGCTTGCCCAGGCCCTTGATATCGGGGGCACCCTTGCGGGAGATGACCGGCAGGATTCGGCGCTTCCGCAGTTCATCGCGGTTGGGGTGGGAGTCGTAGCCCTTGTCGCCGAGCAATGCCTCGGGGCGGCGGCGTGGACGGCCAGGGCCTCCTGCAACGGGCGGGATGCCGTCGACCAGGGCCAAGGTCTGGGTGACGTCGTTGACGTTGGCGGCGGTGGTGATGACCTTGAGCGGAGTGCCGCGTCCGTCGCAGATCAAGTGGTGTTTGCTGCCTGTCTTCCACCGGTCGACCGGCGACGGACCGGTGTCGGTGCCCCCTTTTTCGCGCGGATGTGGGAACCGTCCACACACGCTCGCGCTCACCATGGCCGACCGGACACCGGTTTCGCCGACCGCACCCGGCCCGGCACGCCGCCGCACCGTCAAACAGCTCGCCGACGCCGCCCAGCCGGAAGAACTCTTCACCGGCCAGTGGCAGAACCGGCCCTCCACCCTCGACGAGTACAAAACCTACCTCGACGACCGCTGGAACGAGGGCTGCACCAGCGCCTGGAAGCTACGGGAGGAGATCGTGCCGCTCGGTTACAAAGGCAGCTACCAGCGCGTCCGCGCCTACCTGCACAAGAAGCGCACCTCGCCGCGGCCTGTGACCGCCCGGCCGCCCTCGCCCCGAACAGTCGCCGGATGGATCCTCAGCCGCCCGAGACCCTCACCGAGCCCGAACAGCTCCGCTGCAAGACCGTCCGCGCTCACTGTCCCGAACTCGACGCCCTCACCCGGCATGTCCGCTCCTTCGCGGTCATGCTCACCGAGCGCCAGGGCGAAGGCCTGCCGCACTGGCTCAACGCCGTCCGGAAGAACGGCCTGCCCAGCCTCCACACCTTGCCGCAGGCATCAACCGCGACCTCGACGCCGTCATCGCCGGACTGGCCCGGCCGCCGCCGAAGCGGCCAGCCGCCTCGAAGGCTTCCGCCACCGGGCGACTCACCCTGCCCTGGAACTCAGGCGCCGTCGAAGGACACGTGAATCGCATCAAGATGCTCAAACGCCAGATGTTCGGCCGCGCCGGTTCCATCTCCTACGAAAGCGCGTCCTGCTCTACACATGACACCACTCGCGGCGCTGGAGCCAAGCGTCTCTCTGCACCGGATCGTGTTCTTCCTGCATGAGCTCGGACTGCTCACACCCGACCACCAGCGCACGACAGCCGCCAGCCCGTCACTGGCCCGCCTGGACACCGCCCGCACAGACGCCTTGCACCGTCAGGCCATCGAAGCCAAGCTCCGACAGCTCCCCAACGCCATGGCCGACCAGATGCCGGGCCAAGGACGTGTGGAACGGTGCCGTCTTCGGCCATGCCGGCTGTCTGCACTTCACCGGAATCCACCAGCCATGGCTCCGCAGCGCCGCAAAAGAATGGGCGTTCTTCTCCCTGCCTCAGCGCCGCGGCAAGGCCATCGCCACGTGCCAAGAAGTCGTCAGCGCTTTCGCGCTCCTCTCCGAGAGCCTTCGGCTGCAGCGCGGAGGACTGCGGCAACGACATCCGGGCCGTGGGCCGCAGAGACATCACTGCCTTCGCTAACCGGCTTAGATACCTGTGCCAAACGGGTGTCATCTCGGCGCGCAGAACAGTGGTCATCAGCCGCTATGTACGCAGCAATCTGGCCCGGATGCGGTCTCTGGAGCTGACTCGGCCCGGCGAGCCGCTGCACGGCCTGCCGGAGGACTTCGCCCTCCTGGCTGAGGACATCCCCGACGACCCCAAGGACTCCGAAGCAGGCAAAGACCTCCCGTCCGAGGTCATGCGGCAAATCTGCGAGCACCTGCCCTCTCTCGCCGGCACGAAGCGGAACGGCAACGAGAACCTGGTGGCCACAGAGCTGCTGATCGACACCGGCAGGCGGCCCACAGAGATCTGTCAACTGCGGTGGGATTGCCTTCAGCAGGACACCGCTGGCCAGAACGTCCTGATCTACGACAACTACAAGTCCGGCCGCAAAGGACGGCGACTGCCGATCTCCCAGGCCACCGCGGGAGTGATCACCAGGCAGCAGGGTCTGATCCGCACCGACTTCCCTCGGACTCCCACCGCTGAGCTGATGCTCCTGGCGACACGGGTAGGCAATCCCCACGGCCGCAAGCCGATCGGCGCGGCTGGCTGTCCGGCCGCCACCGCGAATGGATCCAGTCGCTGCCCGAGTTCCTGGTTCCCACCCGCGTCGAGATCAACGGGCAGCAGATCACCGAGATGCTGCCCTTCGACAAATCCAAGATTTTCCCCTACGCCTACCGGCACACTTACTGCCAGCGGCACGCTGACCAGGGCATCCAGCCGGACGTACTCCAAGGTCTAGCCGCCGCCGGCGATGGCCATGGTCGTGCCGACGGCGGCCTTCGCGCCGGACCCCTCCCACGCCTTGCAGTCGTTGCGGTTGCCGGGCAGGGGCCGGCCGACCACCACGACGAGTCGGGTGTCGGCATCAATGACGACCTGGTGGTTGGTGGAGTATCGGTAGTTCTTCGACTGCGCGGCGATGGTGTGGGCACCAGGGTGCCGTCCACGATGAGCACGGTGTCCTTGGCGAACCGCTTGCGGGGCTGGAGGGCGAGCATCGGCCCGAGGTGGTCGATGATCCGGTCCGCGGCTGACTTGGACACCCCGAACAGTGGGGCGAGGCAATGTGAGGTTTGTGCGCCAGTAGGCCGCGACCAGCAGCGCACGGCCCTCCAGCGGCAGGCTCCACGGCCGGCCCCTGCGGACCGCGTCCGCACCCTGGCGCCGCAGAACTGTCACCAGCTTCCCGAACTGTCGCGAGCTCAGCCCGGTGAACGGGGCTATCCAGGACGGCTCCGACGCCGTGATCAGACCAGACACCGCAAGATCTTTTCACAGGCCACAGTGCTGGCCTGCGGGTAGTCAGGGGGGGGTATCGCTGAGGTTCCGCAACCTTGAGCAGGCACTCACGGTCGTCTGCGCTGATCACTCCGTCCGGAAGACTCTCGTCCTCCAACAACGCGCGCAGGGCAAAAGCGTGTGCGGCAAAGGCGGCCCTGCACCACTCGCGTTCCGGGTGATCGCAGTCCTTCCCGAATAGCAGCACCTGGCGTTCATCGTCGGCGTCGACAGGCGGAGACAGCTCTGCGGCAACGACCAAGAGGTCAACCAGGCCGGGCCGGACCGCGATGTCAGGGACGGCTGCCAAACGGATCAGGAAGGGCAGGGCAGCAGGCATCGCGGCGCTCACGTGGAAGACGCTGTTCATCAAGACATTGCCCAGCACGGGCAGGGCCTCGGGGCCGGCTACCTCATCTAGGAGACCGCGGAGCAGGACCGGGATCCCGGCAGGGCATCCGGGAATCTTGAACCAGTTGACATCGGCGCAGCCCAGCAGCGCGGGGTGGTCGCATGCAGCTCGCTCAATCTGCGGATGTTCGCGGAGGAACCGAGCGACGACAGCCTCTTTGACCGCCGCATCCATCACACACATCCCTCTGCCCCGCTCCCGCTCCCGCTCCCACGCACCCGAACGGCGTGCGCAGGACGGAACTCTTCCCGGGGCAGGCATCGAACGCAAGCGCCAAGGCCAGTAGCTGACACCTCCCACTCTGGGGGTAGTGGCGTACCAGCCCGGTACCGGCTTCCGGGACAGCCCTTAATCGCGAACTGACCCGCGCCTTAAACCAGCGCGAGTGACCTACAACGCCCGCGGGAGGAAGTCGAAATGTCCGGGTTCAGCGGACGCGGCGACCGCCATCTTTTCCGAGAGGGAGGGCGGCAGGCAATCGGGGGTGCGGCTATTCGGGCAACGGTCTGTCCTGGACGACGTTCTTCATTATGAGGTGTCGGCGTACGGAGTTTCTGACCTTGGCAAAGTGGGGGCGCGAGGCTCAGAGCGCGTGGGTGCGAGCAGCGGCGGGTGCGCCGTAGCGGCGGTCGCCTGTCGGCGCAGGGCGGCGTCTGCGGCGACCGCCGCTGTCACCTCACGGCCCTTGGCCTCCGGGGACGGTGAGGTGTTCCGACAGAGCATGCGCGTGGCCGTGGGCCGTGGACCACGCCCGCGCCCTGCGCGTCTCGCGCCGCTGGGCTCCTGCCCGACGCACCTGGCGGGGCGCCCGGGCGAAGGCGGTGCCCGTCGCTCCGGCGGACGCGTCCCTGGCGATCCAGTGGACGCCCCGCCGTCGATCTAGCGGGTGGACCCGGTGTGCTCCCGCACAGTCGCCGCCTCGCTCGCCGTCGTCCCGGCCCCCGGCTCGGCGCTCTTCTTCGCGAAGCCGCGCCGGCCCGGCAGGACCGCGAGGACGATCAGTGTTCCGGCGGCCATGATGATCCCGCCGATGAGGCTGGTCTGGGCGACTCCGTGGGCGAAGGCCTGGTGGACGGCGTCCACGGCGGCCTGGGCCTGCTGGGGCCCGGCGGAGGGATCCTGCGCGACCCGCTGCGCGACGGCCAGGCCGGCGCCGACCGAGTCCTTGGCGGTCTCCATCGCCTCCGCCGGGAGCCGGTTGCCCACCAGGTCGGTCAGCTCGTCCCGGTAGGCCGTGCCCAGCAGCGAGCCCAGCACCGCGATGCCCAGCGCCCCGCCCAGCTCCAGCGCGGTGTCGTTGACACCGCCGCCGACGCCCAGCTCGGACTCGGGGAAGGAGCCCATGATCGTGTCGGTGGCCGGGGAGATGGCCAGTCCGAGCGCGAGGCCCAGCATCATCAGCGGCGCCAGGAAGTCCCCGTACGTCGACCCCTTGTCGATCTGCGTGAGCAGGAACATGCCCGCCGTACCGATGGCCAGGCCGGTCACGGCCATCACCCTCACCCCCAGCTTCGGGGCGAGCACCCCGGTCACCGCGGACCCGAGGAACACCGCCCCGCCCAGCGGCAGCAGCCGTAGACCCGTGCCCAGGGCGTCGTAGCCGAGGACGAACTGCAGGAACTGCGTCGCGTAGTAGAGCACGGCGAACATACCGAAGAAGAAGAACATCACCGCGAGCATCGAACCGGTGAACGGCCGCAGCGCGAACTTCCGGACGTCCAGCATCGGGTGCGGGTGCCGCAGCTCCCAGGCGACGAAGGCGAGCAGACCGACGCCGGCGACCACGGCGGCAGCGATGGGGCCGACTCCCCAGCCGGAGTGCGGGCCCTCGATGGCGGCGTAGATCAGGGAGCCGACGGTCACGATCGACAGCAGACCACCGATGTAGTCGATCCGGCCCATGCCCTCCGCCTTGGACGGCGGTACCAAGGCGAGCGCGCCGACCACGGCGAGGAGGGCGATCGGCACGTTGATCAGGAAGGTCGAGCCCCAGGCGTGGTCCTCGAGCAGCCAGCCGGAGACCAGCGGGCCGACGGCTACCGCCACCCCGGAGGTCGCGGCCCAGGCGGTGATGGCCTTGGCCCGCTCGCTGCGGGGGAAGGTCGCGACCACCAGGGACAGTGTGGCCGGCATCACGACCGCGGCACCGACACCCATGATCGCGCGGGCCACGATGACCAGCGAGGTCTCGTCGACCATGCTCCCCATCACCGAACCGCCGGCGAAGATCAGCAGACCGGTGACCAGCGCGCCGCGCCGGCTGTACTTGTCGCCGATCGCGCCGAGCACCAGCATCAGCGCCGCGTACGGAACGGTGTAGCTGTCGACGACCCACTGCAGATCACTGCTGCTCAGGCCCAGGTCGGTGGTCATGTCGGGGGCGGCGACGATCAGCGATGTGTTCGCCATCACCGTGATCAGCAGGCTCAGGCACAGCACGAGCAGCGCCCACCAGCGCCGCGCGTAAGGCCCGGGCATTTTCTCCACGGGGGTGTTCGCAAGGAAGGACATCAGTAGCTCCTGAGGGGGACGGGGCGGACGAGCGGAATCACTCAATTGCCCGTGAGGCGAGCGGGCGACGGGCTGATCTCAGGGCTTCAAGATCATCGTGTGGCCGCTTTGGCGCTTGCCTCGGCGATCCCCTGGAGGGCCGCGTCGGTGTCCGCGATGGCCAGCATCCTGTTGATGTCGGCACCGGCCAGCGCGCCGGCCGCTGCGGAGGCCCCGACCTGGGCGACCAGATCGGTGACGTTGCCGGCCACCCACACACCCGGCACCTCGGTGGTGCCGGCCATACCGGAGGCGAAACCGCGGCCCATGTTCGGCAGATCCTGCACCGGCAGGCCCAGACCTTCCAAGCCCTGGGTGCGGGCCTGCATCCGCGCGGCGACCGCGAGGACGCGGCGGGCCACGACCTGCCCGTCGGCCAGGCGCACCCCGGCGAGGGCGCCGTCCTCGTCGTTGACGACCTCGGTGACCGGGGTGTCGATGACGCGGATGCCGCGGGCGGCGAAGCGGGCGCGGCTGTCCTCATCCAGGTCTGTGCCGTGGGTGAAGTAGGTCAGGTCCTCGGTCAGCTGACGGAACAGATACGCGTGGCCGATGGAGGCCGGGCCGGTGGCGAGGATGCCGATGGGCTCATCGCGCACCTCCCAGCCGTGGCAGTACGGGCAGTGCACCACACTGTGCCCCCAGTGCTCGGCGAGCCCGGGCACCTGTGGCAGCACATCCGTGAGGCCGGTGGCCACCAGGATGCGGCGGGCGGTGAGGTGGCGGCCGTCGGCCAGGGTGACGGTGAACCGCAGGTCCCCGTCCGCCGACGGGGCAGCGGACTCGGCCGAGACCACCTCGCCGAACACGACGCGTCCGCCGTACTGGCGTACCTGCTCCCGGCCTCGTCGAAGGATCTCGGTTGGCGGGGTGCCGTCCAGGGCGATGAGGCCGTGCACGGCCTCGGCGGGCGCGTTGCGCGGGGAGCCGCTGTCGATCACGACGACCGAGCGGCGGGAGCGGGCGAGGATCAGTGCACCGTTCAGTCCCGCGGCGCCCCCGCCGATCACCACCGCGTCGACGGTCCCCTCGGCCAGTGCGTCGCTCGCGTACGGAGGAGTCGTCACAGCCATGGCCTCCTGCTTTGCCTTGTCAGTCATGGTTCGGTCAATCCTTCGAGTTCTGGGTGGTGGGAGGGGGTCAGCTGTTCAGGAAGCCCAGGATGTGGTCGGCGACCGTCTTGGGCTGTTCGAGGTGCAGGTAGTGCCCCGCGCCAAGGACAGCCCGACGTTCGTGATGTACAGATCCAGTCCGGCGATGAAACTCGCCGTCGCCAGGCTCGCGAGGATCAGACCGGGCCTTGCCGGCCTGGAGGGCCTCGCGATGCCGGGCGGCGCGGAGGAGTGCAAAGGCATGGGTTGCTCTCCATCGCCCAGGCGTGCACGCACCCTGTCCGGCGAGCTCAGGCTGGTTTTTTACTGAACAGTCCGAAACCTAGATGGTTCTGTACTGAGTTGTCAATTACGGCGGGTCGGCCGTACCTTCTATGTATGGCGAGACCACGAAGCTTTGACCGCGACCACGTCCTCCATGCCGCCGAGCGGCAGTTCCGCGCCTCGGGCTACAACGGCACGAGCGTCGACGACATCAGTGCCGCCACCGGCCTGGGCCGCGGCAGCCTCTATGCCGCGTTCGACGGCAAGCACGGCGTGCTGATGCAGGCGATGGCCGGCTACTTTGCCCGGCTGGGGCAGGGTCCGCGGAAGATGCTCGCCGGACCGGACGAGGGCGCCCTGGAACGACTGCACGCATACCTGCTCCGCGCCGTCCACGGGGTGCCACTCGCCGAGGACGTACCCGCCGCCTCTGACCGGGCGTCGGCGGCCTGCTTCGCAGCCAAGATGGCCCTGGAGCTCGGCGCCTCCGACGCCGAGGTGAAACGCCTGGCCAGCGACTGCTTCTCCGTAGTCCGGACGGCGGTGGCCGAGTGTGTGCGAGCGGCGCAGCGCAACGGCGACATCGACCCCGACGCGGATCCCGACGACCTCGCGTACCTTCTGCTGACCATCATCCGCGGGACCGATGTCGTAGGCGCGTACGGCCACAGCCCCGACCGCCTGACCTCGATCGCGGAGAGCGCGTTCGCCTTGCTGCCCCGCCCGCGCCAAAGCTGAGAAGGGCACGGCCAGCCTCGTTGCGTGGTGGCAGCGCCCCTTCCCCGACGCCCACACCCTCCTGCTGCCCGGCCGGCAACCGGCCCTGGTCGACACCGGTTTCGGCGGCCACGCCGACGAAACCGCCGCCTGGGCCCGCACACACGCCAGAAACGTCGACGTGGTCGTCAACACCCACTGGCACTCCGACCACGTCGGCGGCAACGCCCTCCTCCATGCCCAGTGCTCCGCCATCACCGCCGACACCCCTGAGGCCGACGCGATCACCCGCCGTGACCCCGGCTGCTGCGCCGGGAGGAGGTGCCCGGCCTGCGCGCTCGGTGATCTGTATCTTGTTCGCCGCTCCGCCGGAGCAGCCCAAGGTCATTCCTGGCCACCGTCGTCGTCTTCGTTCAGCTCCGGCACGTCCCGGGTCGCGCAGCGTGCGCAGGCGCCGACGGCGGAACGCCAGTTCAACGAGCTGGACTTGGCAGAGAAACCGTCCGCGACGACGGGGCAGACTGTCCCGGAGTTGTTGCCCGTCCGCCGCCGTCACCTCGGAAGCCGCATTTCGTCGGTTCCCCAGCAGGGGCAGTGGTGGCGGCCTGTGCCGCGGTGATTGCGGTGCCCGACCCAGCAGGCGTCGTCGATTCCCGCAGGGCGTCAGCCGGCTGCGTCGCGGTGGTCTGGAAGCGATCCGGCTCAGAGACCGGCCGGTTCCTGACGGAGCAGGTCGGGGCGGATCTCGGCGAGGTCGAAGCACAGAGCGGTGTGAGCAGGGCCTGGGGAAGCCCCCGACGGGACAGGGGGCTTGTCCTCGTCGGGGGCGGCTGTGGGGGCCGGGTGGGTCAGCTCCAGGCGTTGAAGCTGATGCCGGACGGCTTGGCCTTGTTCAGGGTGTTGCGGAAGTGGTCCTTCTTGTCCTGGAGCGGGAAGTTGGCACTGCCCCAGTCGGAGCCCTCCAGAGCGTTCCAGGCCGTGCGGTTCTTGCTCCACAGGGTGTCGTAGGGGACCAGCGCCGGACGGTCCCAGCCTCCGTCGCTGTACGCCTCGGCCCGCTCGCCCACCTTGGCGAAGCGG
The DNA here is from genome assembly GCF_040606575.1 of Streptomyces sp. NPDC005402. Classification (NCBI taxonomy): domain Bacteria; kingdom Bacillati; phylum Actinomycetota; class Actinomycetes; order Kitasatosporales; family Streptomycetaceae; genus Streptomyces; species Streptomyces sp. NPDC005402. The sequence goes on along the minus strand of NZ_JBEXFB010000045.1, from coordinate 6,788 downwards.
AAGGAGTGCGTACCGAGGTACGTGGCTATGGTGCTGTTGTCCTTGTGGTAGACGACCTTGAAGCGCTTGCCCACCCGCTCCACGTCGTTGAACCGCTTGGTGGTGTAGTTGCCGTGGGCGGAGACGGACACGTAGCTGGGCCACTGGTCACTGCCGTGGTACCAGACCACGGCGGCCTCGAAGTCGTGCCGGTGCCCGGTGATTGCGGAGCCCCCGGAGCCCTGGTCCTTCTCGAAGTACAGGGTGTAGACGATGCCGCACCAGCCGCTGCCCTTGTCGCACTTGGCCCGCGAGTAGGTGTTGGCGTGCGTGAGGTGGTTGCTCTTGCAGCCGCCACCGACTGATCCGGAGGGGTTCAGACCGCCGTTGAGCCGGCCGCTCGCGTCGACGGCGGGCGCGGGGTAGCAGCCGTCCGCGTCGTAGTCGAAGAGCGGCTGGAACATCTCCTGCATCGTGGAACTCGCGCCCATGTAGGGCAGGGGCGTCAGATTGGCGGCGTTCGCGCTGCCGGTCAGGCCGGCGGTCAGCGCGGCGGCGCTGCCCGCGACGACCGCCGCCTTGCCCAGGCGGGACGTCCTCTTGCCCTTGGTCTTGAACTTGGTCCTGAGTACCTGCGCCATGCGGGTCTCCTCCAGTTGCTCGGTCTGCCGGGAATCGGCGTGGCGAGATCGAGACTGGAGAGTGGAGAAGTTGTACGGCAGAGCTTCTGATCAAGGTAATCAATTTCTCGCGTTGTTTCGCGGCACAGTTTCCTTCGGCGGCCATTCCGCGCCACTGCCACGTTGTGTGCCGTTCACCCGGCGTTTTGCCGCGGCCGGCGGCAGTCGACCGTCGCGGCCGACTCCGGGACCCGGAGAGTTCCGGTCAATTACTCCTGTCGCCTTTCATTTGCCTGTACGTCACCGAGAACATGCTCGGGCGACAGGTTTCGCGACGTATGGTCACCGCTCTGGCGTCGGTTTCGTCAGATGTGTGGAGGTACATGCGCATGGGTCGTCCCGAAAGACCCCTGGACCCCGCGTCCGGTCCCATAGCCCGGCTCGCCCAGGAGCTCCGCGAGGTGCGCAAGGCCGCGGGGACCCCCTCGTACCGGCGTATGGCCCAGGCTGCCGGGTTCTCTGCGACAACGCTGTCACTGGCCGCGTCCGGCGAACGGCTGCCGTCGCTCGCCGTCGTCCAGGGGTACGTCAAGGCCTGCGGCGGCGACCCCCTGGAGTGGGAGCCCCGCTGGAAGGAGGCGGAGGCGGAGGCCGCCGAGGCTATGCGCGAGAGGGCGGACACCGAACCGCCGTACCGGGGACTCGCCCGCTTCGAGCCCGCCGACCGGCACCTCTTCTTCGGCCGGGAACGGATGGTCGAACAGTTGCGCCAGCTGGTGCGCGACCACCGGTTCGCGGTGCTGTTCGGGGCGTCCGGCAGCGGTAAGTCCTCACTGCTGCGGGCCGGGCTGATCCCCGCCCTGCGCGACGAGATCGCCCGCGACAGCGGCCCGGCGGTGCTGCGGGTGCTCACCCCGGGCCCGCGGCCCGCGCAGACGTACGGCCATCTGCTGGCACCCGCCGAGGACGAGCCGGAGAGCTGGGTCGTGGTCGACCAGTTCGAGGAGGCCTTCACCCTGTGCCGGGACCGCGAGGAGCGGGCCCGCTTCATCGACCTGCTGCTCGCCGCCCGGGACCCGGCCAGTCGGCTGCGGGTGCTGGTCACCGTGCGGGCCGACTTCTACGCCCGGTGCTCTGAGCACCGGGGCCTGGCCGACGCGCTCTGCGGTGCCGGGCTGCTGCTCGGGCCGATGACGGCCGACGAACTGCGCGAGGCGGTGACCCGGCCGGCGCAGGCCGCCGGGCTGCTGGTGGAGCGGGAGCTGACCGCGCGGATCGTCGAGGAGGTGGTCGACCAGCCCGGCGGACTGCCGATGCTCTCGCACGCATTGCTGGAGACCTGGCGGCGGCGCAAAGGCCGGGTGCTCACCCTGGGCACGTACCAGGCGGCCGGCGGGGTGCGCGGCGCGATCGCGGCGACGGCGGAGGAGGTGTACGAGCAGCTGACCGAGGCTCAGGCGCACGCTGCCCGCCGACTGCTGCTGCGGCTGATCGAGCCGGGCCAGGGAACTCCCGACACCCGGCGCCCGCTGACCCGCGCCGACCTGGCGGACTGGACCGACCCCGAGGTGCCGCGGGTGGTCGAACGGCTGGCCCGCGCCCGCCTGCTCACCACCGACGAGGACGGCGTCCAGCTCGCGCACGAGGCCCTGATCACCTGCTGGCCACGCTTGTCCGGATGGCTCGAGCAGGATCGCGAACGGCTGCGTCATCACCGGCGCCTGGCCGAGGCCGCCCGCGCCTGGCTGGAGCACGACCGTGAACCCGGTGGGCTGTACCGGGGCAGCAGGCTGGCGCGGGCCGAGGAGCTGTTCGGGGACGACGACGGCACACTCACCGTGTCGGAGCGGGCCTTCCTCGTCGCCTCGCTGGAGGCCAGGGAGGCGGAGCGGCGGGCCTCCGCGCGGACGGCCCGCAGGTCCCGGGTGCTGGTCACCGCCCTGTCCGCCGTCCTGGCGGTGGCCCTGGTGGTGAGCCTGACCGCGTGGAGCCAGCACCGCGACAACGAGCGGCAGCGCACCGACACCGCCGCCCGCCGCATCGCCGCCGTCGCCGACTCCCTGCGCACCACCGACCCGCGAGCCGCGATGCTGCTGGGCGTCGCCGCCTGGCGGGTCTCCCCCCTCCCCGAGTCCCGCCGGGCCCTGGTCGGCGCCCTCGCCCAGCCCGAACAGGACATCTTCTCCGACCCCGCCCCCGGTGACAGCCCCCGCCGTTTCCTCGCCGCCTCCGGCCGCGCCCTGCTGAGCATCGAGGGCCGTACCTGGCGGACGTACGACGTGGCCACGCACCGCCGCGCCGGCTCAGGCCGGCTGCCGGCCGGCGGCGATCAGGTGGTCGGGGTCTCCCCCGACGCGAAGGTGATCGCGCTGTCCGGCGAGAACGGCATCAGCCTGTGGGACACGGCGACGGGACGCTGGACCGGCGGTGGGCCGTGGCCGGCGTCCTCCGATGTCGTCGTCGGGAACCACGCCTACCTCGTGACCGGCACCGAGGACGAACGGGCGCGCGTACGCTCCCGCACCGACGGAACACCCCTGTTCGAGGGCCCGAGGGTCAGCAGCGCGGACATGGCCCCCGACGCACGCACGGTTGCCGTCTGCCCCACGGGCGGCCAGGGCGCCATGCCCCAGGTGTCCGTCGCCGCCGGCGACCGCGCCCCGTCCGGCGAGGGGCGCGCGCCCCAGGTGTGGGACGTCGCCGGCCACCGAGAGCTGCCCGGCGCGTGGACGCGGGACAAGGACGTCTGCGCCGACAACGACTCGACCCTGGTCATGGGCGGCGGACAGCGGATGGCTGCCCTCTCCCCGGCCGGAATCCGCGTCTGGGACACCGGCTCGGGGCGGCTGCTGGCCGACCTGACCGCCCCGAACGCCACGTACTGCGCCTTCAGCGGGGACGGAAAATTCCTGGCGGCGGCCGACAGCACGGAGATCAAGGTGTGGCGGCTGTCGTCGCCCGACGCCCCGGTCTTCCGGCACTCCCTCAACAACCAGTACCTGTACCCCGGCCTCGCCTGGGACCCCGAGCACCCGGTCCTGCGCTATCTGGAGGCCGGTACGGTCCACTCCCTGGACGTGTCGGCGGCGACGACGTCGGCATGGCACGACGAGGGCCTGTCGGGAGTGCGGCTCGCACCGGACGGCCGCACCCTCGCCACCGCCGAACGCACCGACACCGGCTACCGCTTCCGATTGCGCGACACCCGGGACGACCAGCCGACACGAACCCTGCCGTCGCCGCCGATTCCCGTCGCCGACGCGGGCACGGACCTCGTCGTCCCCGAAGACACCGACGCGCTGACGGCGTTCAGCCCGGACGGCGGACTGTTCGCGTACGGCATCTCGGCGTCGGGCCGGGAAGCGACCCCGCAACGGATCACGATCTGGGACGTACGCCACAACAAGGTCCGGGACACCCTGGACCTGGCCACCGCCGGCTCGACGCCGGTGATCGAGCTCGCCCTGGGCTCCGGCGGCCGCACCCTGTACGCCGTGCGCACGCCCACGGTGGGTGAACTGGCCGACGAGGTGTGGGACACGGCGAGCCACCGCCGCCGCTTTGTGGTGACCGGCCTGGACAGCGGCCACATCGCCGCCCGCCCCGACGGCGGCCTGCTGGTCGGCGACAACCGCGTCGCCCGCCTCCCGAAGGGGACGGTGGCCGGGAAGGACCTCGTCCAGGGCGACCAGATCGGCGCCATCGCCTTCAGCCAGGACGGCACACGGCTCACGGTGGGCGACGGGACCGGCCGGGTCGCGCTGTGGGACGGGGAGCTGAAACGCAAGGCTGGGGTCCTGCGCAACGTCTTCCCGGCCCGGCTCGGCGACACCCCGGAGGGCGTCGGCGCGCTCGCCTTGAGCCCCGACGGCCGCACGCTTGCCGTGGGCGGCAGCTGGGGAACGCTCCAGCTGTGGGACGTCGCCACCCAGCAGCCGCTCGGCGGACCGCTGCCGACGGCGGGCGAGGAGATCGTCTCGGTGGCGTTCAGCGCGGACAGCGGCACGGTGTACGCGGCCGGGAACCACGTGCCGCTCCAGCGGTACCTCGTCGATCCGGAGCGGGTGGCCGAGCGGGTGTGCGCCAGGATGCGCGGCGGGCGGCTGACACGGGCGCAGTGGCGGACATATGTGCCGGATGCTCCGTACCGCGACCTGTGTGGGGACCGAGGGGCCTCCTGAGCTGGTTGATTGCCATGATCAGAAGGACTGCCGATCAACTCTCCCGGCTGGCAGGCTCGTTCGAGCCGTGGCGCGTGCAACCTCCTCCGCTCGCGCCACGGTCCGTTGCGAACGGAGCGGGAGGCGGCCCCCGGTCCCTTCTCCTCGTCGACGGCCGTACGGTCGCTTCTACGGATGGCGACCGGGTGGTGACGCCGGGTCAGGGGCTTCCACATCACCCCCGGAGTGGACGGAGTTCGAGGAGCACTTCGACAGGCGGAAGGTCGAGCTGGGCAACTGCGCTCGTCCCTACGGCTCGCCCTGCCAGCACGAACACGCCTGTATCCGATGCCCGATGCTGCAGGTCCGATCGGGCGGGCGCGGCAGCGTTCGACGAGGCGACGTCGGCCTTCGATGGTCAGTGGTGCGTTGCGGTGTAGTGGCGTCATCGGATGATCGGGGCGGTGCCGGTCGCGGCGATGGACAGGTCCCACAGCCGTGCGGCTGCCTCGGGGTCGATGGCGTAGGCGCGGACGCCGCCGTCGTCCATGGACGCTTCGGGGGCGGAGATGCTGGCGATGTCGCAGTCCTCCAGGTAGAGGCCGCCGCAGTCGGCGAGGAGAGGGGAGGTGGCGGCCCACAGGCCGGTGGCGGCGCCCTGGGAGGGGATCTTGAAGTCGGTGGCGATCACGTTGCCGTGCTCGTCCACCCACCCGCGGTCGATCTGTTCCTGTAGTGCCATTTCCCGCTGCAGCCCGGTGATGATCTTGCCTGGATGAAGTGAGAAGGCCCGGACGCCGTCGCCGCGCCCGAGCGTGTCGAGGTGTACGGCGAAGAGGGCGTTGGCGGTCTTGGCCTGGCCGTAGGCCAGCCACTTGTCGTAGCCGGTGCGGAAGTGCGGATCGTGCCAGCGGATGTCGGTCAGGGTGTGGCCGGCGGAGCTGTTGACCACGACGCGTGCACCGTCGGCGGCGGCCAGGAGCGGATAGAGCTCGCAGGCGAGGGCGAAGTGCCCGAAGTGGTTGGCGGCGAGCTGGCCCTCCCAGCCGGGTCCCACGCGCCGTTCGGGAGTGGCCATGACTCCGGCGACGGCCATGAGCAGATCGAGCCTGGCCAGGGAGTCACGGATGTGCGCGGCGGCGGCCCGCACGCTGGCGAGGTCGGTCAGGTCCATGGGGATGACCTCGCAGCCCTTCACATTCGCGAGTGCGGCCCGCGCGATGTCAGGCCGGCGCGCCGGAACGATGACGCGGGCTCCGGCGGCCGCGAGGGCACAGGTGGTTTCCAGGCCGAGCCCGGAGTAGCCCCCGGTCACCACGGCGTTCGTGCCGGACAGATCGAGGCCCGCGGTGATGTCCTGGACAGTGCTGGTGGCGGAGAAGCGCGAGCCGAGCGGCTGTTGATCAATGCTGGTCATGCCGTCGAAGCTACGATCTAGAGCGAGGTCTAGATCAAGTTAGACTGCGGCGCATGGCTAGCACCGAGACTCCTGCAACGCCGCTGAGCATCGGCGACGTGGCCGAGCAGACCGGACTCAGCGTCCACGCGCTGCGCTTCTACGAGCGCGAGGGACTGCTCGTCGGACCGGTCCAGCGAACCTCCGGAGGCCGGCGACGGTACAGCACGTTCGACGTCGACTGGCTGCTGATCTGCGTCAAGCTACGGGAATCCGGGATGCCTCTGGCCGACCTCAAGCAGTTCGCCGAGCTGGTGCGGCACGGTCCGGGAAACGAGGCGGAACGCCTGCAGCTTCTCGAAGCCCACCGGCGGCGCGTGGACGCACAGATCCAGGCACTGGAGGAGTGCCGGTCCGTCATCACCTGGAAGGTCGGCGTCTACGCCGACCACCTCGCCCGCGGCAAGGCCGAAGGACTCTGGGACCCCACGACCTGAAACCTCAACCGCAGCGTCAGCAACCTTCTGCCCCGCAACACCTAGTGTGCTGCGCCAGAAATCCTGAGGGTTAGTAAGTACCCTGTTGCCATGTCGCATCCGGGGCCTTCTGCTGTGTCGATCACACTGTCCGAAT
>NZ_JBEXFB010000044.1:0-42628 GCF_040606575.1 Streptomyces sp. NPDC005402 | reverse complement strand
CCCGCCCCACCAACGAGAACGCCCTGCGAGAAGCCCTCGACCAGGCCGCCACCAACCCCGAACTCGCCCCCCTCGTACGAGCCCTGGAAGCTCTCGGCGTGCCGGCCTGAGCCGGTCCCCGGTCAACAGGGAGGGTGCTGCGTCTCAGGCCGTCGTGACGGAGGCGGGGCGGTGATGCGCCGTCCGTACCGCTGACGGCACTGAACACGGCCGCCCCCTGTGTCCGCGGAGTGCGGGAGCCGGCCGCACCCCGGTCGGTGGGCGGCCCGGGCAGCGAGGCACACCACATTCCCCGGCGCAGCGTCGCCCGGGCCACTCGCGCCGACTGCCTTTCCCCGCACTGGCGCTCGGCGAGGAGCCGCGGACCGTCGAGTTCCGAGAGGAATCGTCGCCGACCCCCACGGGCAAGGTGTTGAAGGACCACCTGTGAAGGAACGCGACGTATTCCGCGCGGAGGAACGGAGATTCAGCGCGCCGACGAACCAGGCCACCGCCCTCGGGGAAGACATGTCACTCACTCGGACAGAGCGTCTCGACGAGGAGATCATCGCGCTGCTGGCGCGCCGTCGCGAGATGGCTCAGGCACTCCCCGCCCCGGCCCGGGCCCGCGCCGTCGACCCCGGCTTCGTGGAGGCCGTACGGGAGATCACCGACCGCTACCGCCAGGAACTCGGCGGGGCCGGAGAGCTCGTCGCGCGCGCGGTCATGGTGCTGTGCCATCCGGGCCGCCAGAACTGAGCGGCGCCCCACGGGCCGCACAAAGGGGCGCGGGCGGCTTCGCCGGCCGTCATTAGGTGGTGAACAGCACAGGTCAGGCGGCTGGGGTGATCGTTGACACCCTCTCGGACGGGCCGTACAAAGGGCGGCATGAGCCTGCCGCAGCTTCCCCTGTCCGGGATCACGGTGGTCAGCCTGGAGCAGGCCGTGGCCGCGCCCTACGCGACCCGCCAGCTCGCCGACCTCGGCGCCCGGGTGATCAAGGTGGAGCGGCCGGGCGCGGGTGACTTCGCCCGCCGCTACGACACGACCGTGCACGGCCACTCCAGTTACTTCGTGTGGCTCAACCGGTCCAAGGAATCGCTCACCCTGGACCTGAAGGACCCGCGCGGCCTCGAGATCCTGCACCAACTCCTCGACGGCGCCGACGTGTTCGTCCAGAACCTGGCTCCGGGCGCGGCCGACCGGCTGGGCCTGGGCGCGGACGCCCTCGCCGAGCGCCGGCCGCGGCTGATCCCGTGCACGATCTCCGGGTACGGCACGGACGGGCCGTGGGCCGACCGCAAGTCGTACGACCTGCTGGTGCAGTGTCAGACGGGCCTGGTGTCGCTGACCGGGACCGCCGAGGAGACCGCGCGGGTCGGGATCTCCGTCGCCGACATCGCGGCCGGGATGTACGCCTACAGCGGCATTCTGACCGCCCTGTACACCCGCGCCACCACCGGCAGGGCCCACCCGGTGGAGGTCTCCCTGTTCGAGGCACTGGCCGAGTGGATGAGCCAGCCGGCCAACTACACGCGCTACGGGGGCAGTCAGCCGCCGCGTCTGGGCACCCAGCACGCCACCATCGCCCCGTACGGCGCCTTCACGGCCGCCGACGGCAACGACGTGCTCTTCTCCATCCAGAACGAACGCGAATGGACCGTCCTGTGCGCCGAGTTCCTACGGCAGCCCGAGCTGGCCGAGGATCCGCGCTTCGCCACCGGCCCGGCCCGGGTCGCCCACCGCGAGGAACTCAACGCCGTGGTCGCCGAGCGGATCGCGCGCTCCGACGCCGCGCAGGTCCTGAAGGACCTGGAGGGCATCGGCATCGCCTGCGCCGGGGTCAATGACGTCGCCGCGTTCCTCGACCACCCGGTCCTGGCCGCCCGCGGCCGCTGGCACGAGGTCGCCGTCCCCGGCGGGGCCACGGTGGAGGCACTGCTGCCCCCAGCCGACCTGGCGGGACTGCCCGCCCGCATGGACCCGGTCCCCGGGGTGGGCGAGCACACCGAGGCGATCCTCACGGAACTCGGCCGCACCGGCGAGGACATCGCGGCACTGCGGGCGGACGCGGTCGTCTGAGCCTGCGACCTGGAGGAGACGAACCTGCGCCCCGGAGGAGGCACGGTTCGTCCGGGGGTCACCAGGGCAGCGGGCCCTTGGCGTCGAAGAAGCCGCCGGTCGGGCCGTCCGGGGCGACCTGTGCCATGCGGACGATGATCTCGGCGCCCTCCGCCACGGTCTGGATGCCCGTGTTGCCGTTCAGGTCGGTCCTGGTGAAACCGGGCTCCACGGAGTTGATCCGCAGGGCCGGGAACGCCTTCGCGTACTGCACGGTGAGCATGTTGACCGCGGTCTTGGAACTCGGGTAGGCGATGCCCGGATAGAAGTGCGCCGGGTGGTCCGGGTCGGAGAGGTGGGTCAGCGAGCCCAGGCCGCTGCTGACGTTGACCACGACGGGGGCGGCCGAGCGCTGAAGCAGTGGCAGGAAGGCGTGCAGGACGCGGACGACGCCGAAGACGTTGGTCTCGAAGGTGGCGCGCATCTGGTCGGCGGTCACGGTGGCCGCCACCGGCACGCTGTTGTCCTCGGTCCTGGTCTCGATGCCCGCGTTGTTGATCAGGACGTCCAGGCCGCCCGCGGCCTCGAGGCTCTTGGCCGCGGCCTCGACGGAGGCATCGTCGGTGACGTCGAGCTGGACGAACCGCGCGCCGAGCTCGTCGGCGGCGCGCCGGCCACGCTCGGCGTCACGGGCACCGACGTGGACGGTGTGGCCCGCGGCGATGAGTTGGCGGGCGGTCTCGAAGCCGAGACCCTTGTTCGCTCCGGTGATGAGTGTTGTCGTCATGCCGACCAGGTTGCCGCGCCGCGGCGGGACCAGCCAGAAGACCCTTCTTCCTGGGACTGGCGGTACCAGGCACACCAGCGGCCGACGGTGTTCACTGAGCAGCATGGCGGCAACAGAACTGGGACAGGCCCTGCGGCGCTGGCGCGACCGGGTCCCCCCGGACGCGGCCGGGCTTCCCTCGGGGGGGCATCGGCGCGCGGCCGGGCTGCGGCGCGAGGAACTGGCCCTGCTGGCCGGCATCTCGGTGGACTACGTCACGCGCCTCGAACAGGGGCGTGCGGCCAATCCCTCGGTACAGGTCGTGGAGGCGTTGGCCCGGGCGCTGCGGCTCTCGGGGGACGAGCGGACGTATCTGTTCGGCCTCGCGGGACTGGTGCCGCCGGGCCCCGACGTCGTGCCCGGCTTCATCACACCCAGCGTGCAGCGGCTGCTGGACCGGCTGGTCGACACCCCCGTCGCGGTCTCCGACGCGGCCATGACGCTGCTGCTGGCCAACCCGATGTACGCGGCCCTGATGGGTGATCCGTCGGTCCTGCGCGGTTTCGAACGCAACGGCGTGTGGCGCAACTTCACGGGCATGCCGACCCGGGCGCGGCACACCCCGGAGGAACGGCGTGCCTTCGAGGCAGGCATGGTCGCCGAACTGCGCGCGACCGCCGCCCGCTACCCCGCCGACCGCCAACTCTCCATCCTGATCACGGAGTTGCGCACCAGGAGCGAGCGGTTCGCCGAACTGTGGGACGCGGGAGTGGTGGGCCGTCTGGCCGGCTCGCACAAGACGATCGAGCATCCTCAGGTCGGAACGCTCACGCTCGACTGCGACCTGCTCCGGGTGGAGGAGAACGACCTCCACATCCTCGTGTACTCGGCCGAGCCGGGCACAGAGGCCGCCGAGAAGCTCCGGCTGATCTCGGTGCTGGGCACGCAGAGCCTGGCCGAGAGGAGCTAGCGGGGCTCCAGGAGCCTCCGGGGAGCGCCGGGCACGGGACGGGCGGCCGGACCCGCCGGCCGCCCGCGCTCTCAGTAGCCGTACCGGCTCTTCAGGTGGCGCCAGAAGTCGCGCAGCATCCACTTGTCGAAGTCGGTGATCTGGGTCGCGCTGCCCGCGTTCATCAGGAAGCAGCACTGGCCGGTGGGGGTCCAGTCGTAGAAGTCGTCGAGGCCGAAGGTGTGGCCGACCTCGTGGAGGTAGATGTGGATGTTCTCCTGGGCGAGGGCCCCGGTGAAGTACTCCTGGCCGACCCGCTGGCCCCAGTCTCCGCCGGCGCCGCCCTGGAAGCCCTTGGTCAGCCAGAGCGACTGGTCGTAGTGGCGGGCCACGCCGCCGGGGCACTTCGAGTAGTTGTTGTCCTGGTGGAAGAAGCGGCCGCAGTCGGGGGCGCACTGCGGGGCGCCTTCGGAGTCCAGGTTCCCGGCGTAGATGTCGACCGAGTTGTCGGTCCACTGCAGGGTCGAGCGGTTCTTGACCGCCCAGCCGACGATGTTGACCGGCACCGTGGTGTACGGCCAGGCGTTGGTGCCGGTGCCGTTGTCGAGCATGGCCGCCATCCACTTGCCGAACTGCTTCTTCAGCGCGGCGTGGACCTGGTCGCGGAGGGCGGCGCTGACCGGAGCGTCGGACTCCCAGCGGACGCAGTAGTTGACGCTTCCCTTGTTGGCCATGACCTGGTCCCAGCCGTAGTTGCGGAAGCCGTAGAGGTAGGGGTAGGTCGACTCGACGTGGTTCCACACTTCGTTGAGCGGCTGGACGAGGTTCGCGGGCGGGTTCCAGTTGTCCGCCGCCTGCGCCGGGGTCGCCGTGACGGCGGGGGTCGCGAACACCGCGAGCAGGGCGGCGAGGACGGTGACAAGACGCACGATACGGGTGCGCATGGAGTGAACTCCCTTCGTGGGGGCCGGGATTCACTGTGAGGTCGTCGCCGGTCCGCTCCGGGTTGCCGCCCGCCGCACACCTGCGCGGGGCGACCTGACCGGGATGCGGTGACCCGCCCGCGACACTCGACCCCGACTTCTCACCGGGCTGGTGCTGATCGCGACCGCCGCGGTGGTCGCCGCCTGATCGTCACCGCCGTTCCACGGGGCAATGAGCCCCCACTGTCGGAGACCACCCCGTCCGCCAGTCCCCCGACGGCCGCGGGCTCCTTCCCACACCCGCCCTCACCGGCCACGACGACCCCCTGAGATCGGGAAACCCAACCGGAATGTGAGCCAACCCACAATCGATACGCTCCCGTCTCGATAGCGCTGGAGTTACTCTGATTCCCACGAGAACGAAACCGTTTCGTTCAGCATGTAGCGCGCTGGACGGGAATGGAGCGCGCACGCCATGACCAGCGTCCTCATCGCCACCGGCCAGTCACTTCAGCGAGTCGGCCTTCGCATGCTCCTCGAGTCCCGGTCCGACCTGGCCGTCGTCGGCGAGGCGGCGCACGGGCCGGAGGCGGTCCGGCTCAGCACCCTGCTCCGACCCGACGTCGTCCTGCTGGACGTCCGCAGTGCCGGCACGGACACCGTCGAGACCGTTCGCCGTCTTGCCCACCCGCCGAACGGGCACGCCCCGCACGTGCTGCTGCTCACCTCCGGCGACGACACCCACCCCTACGGCGCCCTGCGCGCCGGAGCCGCCGGGCATCTTCCCGAGGACGCCACCGCCGACGAACTGGTCGCGGCCGTCCGGGTCGTGGCCGCCGGTGACGTCGTCGTCTCCCCCGGACTGACCCGCGCGCTCATCGACGCCGTCCGCAGCCGCGCCGTCGAGAGCTCCGTCCCCGGCAACCGGCTGGGTACCCTCACCGGGCGCGAACGCGACGTCCTCACCGCGGTCGCCTCCGGAGACTCCAACGCCGAGATCGCCGACCGGCTCTCCATCGCCCCGACCACCGTGAAGTCCCACGTCAGCAACATCCTCACCAAGATCGGCGCCCGCGGCCGGGTGCAGGCGGTGGTGTTCGCCTACGAGTCGGGGCTGGTCCGGCCCACGCAGCACGTCCTGCACGCGTGAAGCGCCCCTGCTGCCACCACGGAGGTGGCAGGTCTTCGGGGCGTACCGCCGACTCCGGCTGAGGTTCCCCCTCTGCGCCGACGGACCTCCCGGTGCTCGGTGCAGAGCAGTCCGCCCGTGCGGCCCCGGTACCCGGCCACGCTCGACGACCGGAGCGCCTCGGCGGCCGGGAGTCCGTACACATGGCCCGCTGTCGGCCCTGCCCATGGGGAGCCGGTCCGCAAGCGACTCCCTCCCCCGGCCGGACGGTGAGTTCGCCGGCGTACCGGGTGCAGCGGCCGGCGTCCCCACAGGCGCGCCTCCTCGCCGCGCCGTCGCCGGTCAGGCGGCCGTGTAGCCGAGTTGGCGCCGCATGTAGGGCGTCATGAGGGTCTTCGCCTTGGCCAGGGTGCTGGTGCGGCCGCCGAGCACAGCCGTCTCGCCGCCCGGCACGGGCAGCATGGTCACCCCGTCGGCGGGACCGAAGGGCACGATCAGCGGGGTGCGGTGGATGGGCCGGTAGAAGCGGGGCTCCTTGCGGTGCCGGCCCGAACTGTTCAGGTGGGCGCGAATGTTCCAGGCGGCGAGGTCGGCCTGGGCGAGCGCTGCGGGGGTGATCTTGAGCTCGGTGGCGTCGTTGACGTCGCCGACCGCGAAGACGTCCAGCTGCCCCTCGGCCCGCAACGAACGGTCGACCTTCACGTGACCGGAGGGGGTCAGCCAGTCGCCATGTCCGCCCAGGCGCAGCCAGAGCGTGTTGGGAGTGGTGCCGGTGGCCCAGAAGGAGAGGTCCGCGGTGATGATGTCGCCGCGGCCGTCGCGGTAGGTGCCGAAGTCGCTGCCCTGCGACATGAACGAGTCGAGCCGTACCTCCACGTCGTGGGCCTCCAGCCAGGCGCGCGCCTTGCGGCCGGCCCGTTCGCTGCCCGTGTTGCCGAGCAGCGCGGGACCGGAGTGCGCGAGCGTGACCCGGGCGTCCGGCCGGGCCAGCCGGATCTCCGCGCTGAGTTCGACGCCGGAGGGCCCGCCGCCGACGACGAGGACGTGCTCGGCGAAGGCGATCTTCTGCTGGTGCTCGGCGAAGGACTTCATCGCCTCCTCGGTGGTGGTCCCGGCGAAGCGGGCCGGTTCCGGGTAGTCGGCGCCGGTCGCGATCACCACGACGTCGTAGGGCAGCCGCGTGCCGTTGGCGAGCACCACGTGTCGCTCGGTGGTGTCGATGCGCACCACTTTGCCGACGACCAGTTGGCCGTGGCGCAGCAGCCGGTCGTACGGGATGAAGGGGGTCGCGCTCCATTCCCTGCGGACGCCGGCCCGCAGGGAGGAGATACGGTGGAAGAAGACCTCCTTGCGATCCACCAGCGTGACCCGAGCTGTCGTGTCCAGCCGTTTCGCCAGCCGGACGCCCGCATAGCCGCCGCCGATCACCACTACGTCGCCGTCACTCACGCCGAGTCTCCTGAACCGTGGGGGGGAGGGAGTGCCATGGCGGACGAGCCGCTCCCCCGAGCACTCGGATGACGGCGAGCGTAACGCTTGAAACCTAAAGTTTCGATGGGGACTTGTGAGTTTTCCGTGAAGCTGTCGCGCGCCGCGGTGCGCGATGTGCCCTGCGGTGAGGGTGCGTTGGACCGGGGTGTCGGTGAGCGCGACGACCGCGTCGGCGTCCCGCGGTTCGCGCAGCACCCGGGCCCACCTCGGCGAGGTGGGCCCGGGTGCTCTGGCCGCGGCACCGCCCCCGTGTCAGCCCAGCTCGTAGTCGAGCCAGATCCGGTGGGTGCCGTCGGCGTCGACCGCCAGGCCCCCGGTGCCGGAGATCCCCGTCAGGTGCCGCTGGAGGGGACGATCGTGAAGAACTCCGCGGTGCGGTCGCTGCCGGAGGTCGTCGCCGAGTGGGCGAAGTTGAAGGCGCCGGACCGGTCGTGCACCGAGCCCTCGAAGGACTCCATGGCCACGTAGGTGCCGACGCCGGACTCCTGGTCGTACGCGGCGGTGAACAGGGTCGCCGAGCGGCCGGCGACCTCGCCCTCGAAGTGCTTCTCGATCGTCGCGACCCCGACCGGGAGCCCGGTGGCCACGGCGGGCTCGGGCGTCAGCTCGGTCGGGACGAACGCTTTCACGCTGAATGTTCCGTCGGCTCTCATGCGCCGACCGTACCGACCGGGTCCGACAATGCCCCGCGGTCCGTGCGCGCCTACTCCGGCGGGGTCGGCGTGTCGTGGGTGCGGTACATCGCCTGGACGTCCAGCTCCAGCTGGACCGTGGGTCCGACGACCGCGATGCCCCGGGCGAGCATCGACCGCCAGTTGAGGGTGTAGTCCTCGCGGTGCAGCTCCGCCGTCGCGAGGGCCGCGCAGCGCAGTTCCTCGCCGTAGCCGCCGTTGACGGTGCCCAGGTAGGTCGTGTCGAGGGCGACCGAGCGGCTCACGCCGTGCATGGTCAGGCTGCCCTGGAGGGTCCACTTGCTGCCGCCGCGGTAGGCGAAGCGGCTGCTGACGAAGTCGATGTGGGGGAAGCGTTTGACGTCGAGGAAGTCGCCGGAGCGCAGGTGGTTGTCGCGGGTGGTGTTGCCCGTCGTGATGCTGGAGGCGTCGATGCGGACCTGGACGCGGGACTGGGACATGTCCTGCGCGACCAGGATGCCGCCCTCGAAACGCTCGAAGCGGCCGTGGACGTGCGCCATGCCGACGTGCTTGGCGATGAAGCGGATCGCGGTGTGCGGCGGATCGAACAACCAGACGCCGGGCGTGGGCAGTTGGAGCGCCTGGGCGGGCTGGAGCCAGACCCGCTCGGTGGGCGTCATCCCGTACGGCCCCACGTCGACCGTCTCGCGGTGCGGCTGGAGTCCCTCGGCCGCGGCCATCAGGCTGTAGCGGCCGGGCGGCAGTACGGCGAGGAAGTAGCCGTAGGGGTCGGTCGTGCCGCGCGCCGCGACCCGGTGCGTGTCCAGGGCGGTGACGGTGACGTCCGCGCCCGCCATGGGCGAGCCCATCGGGTCGACGATCTCACGGGCCACGGCGCCCGCGCCTTCGGGGAGGGGGAAGGAGAGGCCCGCCGCCTCGGCAAGGGCAGCCTTGGACCGCCGGCGCCTGAGGAGTGCGAGGGCCATGATGTTCACCTTTCTTAGGGGACTTGCTGTTGTGCTGTGGCACTCATGGTCGACGGCCCGCATAGGCCGCCTGGAGTACCGCCCGCACGCCGTCCGCGGTCACGGGACGCGGGTTGGCGTACGGCTGCCCCGCCACCTGTACGGCCACCTCCGCCAGGTCGGTCTCCCGGAGACCGAGTTCGGCGAGGGAACGCGGTGCGCCGAGGCGCCCGGCCAGTTCCCACAGGGCATGGGGCGGGTCGTCGGTGCCAAGTGCCCGTTTCAGCACGGTCAACGCCTTCGGGATCGCGGGGGCGTTGTGGGCGAGGGCGTACGGCAGGACGACGGTGTGGGTCTCGGCGTGCGGGAGACCGTAGGTGCCGCCGAGCGCGTGGCAGAGCTTGTGGTGCAGGCCCATGGTGGTGGACCCGAGGCAGGACCCGCACAGCCATGCCGCGTAGAGCGCCTGTCCGCGTGCCTCCACGTCCGCCGCGTCGGTGGCCAGTCGGGGCAGCGCCTCGGTCATCGCCCGGACGCCCTCCTCCGCCATCAGCGCGATCAGCGGTGAGGTGTCCGGGGCGTAGAGCGCCTCGACCGCGTGCGCGAGGGCGTTGATACCGCTGGTCACGGTGAGCGGTACCGGCAGGGAACGGGTCAGCTCGGGGTCGTAGACGACACTGCGGGGCTGCACCTTCGGGTCGCGGCCGGTGCGCTTGGCCCCGCCCTCGGTCAGGCCCCAGACGGGGGTCATCTCGGAGCCCGAGTAGGTCGACGGCACGGCGATCAGGGGCAGGCCGGTGCGCAGGGCGATCGCCTTGCCGAGGCCGATGGAGGAGCCGCCGCCGACCGCGACGACACCGTCGGCCCCGGCCGTGCGTGCCACCGCCACGGCCCGGTCGGCGTCCTCGACGGGTACATGCATCCGGGCCTCGGCGTGCAGCCCCGCGCAGGAGTCGCCGAGCGCGTCCGCGACCGCCCGTGCGACGGTCTCGCCCCTGCTGCCGCAGACCACCAACACCCGCCGCAGTCCGAGGTGTTCGACCTCGCCGGGGGTCGCTGTCACGGCTGCGCCGGGCCGGAACACGACCCGCACCGGACGGCTCTCGTAGGTGAAGTCGCCCGAGAACGTCATGTGTTCGGCTCCAGTACGAGGTCGAAGCGGGCGTGCCGGAACGGGTTCGGGATGCCGAACTCCGCGGCCAGGGACGGGTCGTCGGTCGTCGCGAAGTCCTGCACCAGGCTCGGTTTCACGGCGAAGACGGCGTCGGAGTCGAGGTAGTCGCTGCCCGCGACGAAGATGTGGGTGGTGACGGGGGTGTGGCCCTCGGCACCGGCGATGAAGTGGATGTGCGCGGGCCGGTAGGGGTGCCGGCCGGTCGCCCGGAGCAGGTCGCCGACGGGGCCGTCGGTGGGGATCGGGTACGGCGCCGGGACGCAGGTGCGGAACCAGAAGCGGCCCTCGGCGTCGGCGGTGAACAGTCCGCGTCCGTTGCCCGCGGGCTGTACGTCGGGCTGCTGGACGTCGTAGAAGCCCTGGTCGTCGGCCTGCCAGACGTCGAGGACGGCGCCGGGCAGCGGGGTGCCGTCCGCCGACAGCACCCGGCCGCTGACCACGCACGGCTCGGCGCCGCCCACCAGGTCGATGTCGTCGCCGAGTTCCCGGACCGGAGACTCGGTCATGTGGAAGGGGCCGAGCACGGTGGACTCGGTGGCGCCCTGCACGCGGTCGCCGTTTATGGCTTCCAGGAGCATGGAGACGCCGAGGACGTCCGACAGGAGGATGAACTCCTGCCGGGTGTCCGTGCACGTCTGCCCGGTCGCCGTCAGGAAGGCGATCGCCTGCTCCCACTCCTCCTGGGTGAGCCGGGTCTCGCGCACGAAGTCGTGCAGATGACCGATCAGAGCGGCGAGCAGTTCGCGCAGGCGTGGATCGGCGGTCGCGTGGAGGCTGGCGACGGCCTCTTCGGTGACGCCGGCTCCGGTCGCGTCGGTGGTCATCCCTGCTCCTCGTGGTCGACGGCGTTCCGCTTCTGCCATGGTCGCGCGTTCTCAGGCGTGACCGAGGATCCGTCGCAGCGCGTTGGTGAGCAGTGCGTCGGCGTCCGGGGCCGCGGTCGCGTGCCGGAAGGCGACGAAGCCGTCGGGCCGTACGAGCAGGGCGCCCGCGTCGGAGATCTCGCTCAGGCGCGCCCAGTCGCCGTACGGGTCCTCGTACTCCTGGCCGGGCCCGACGACCACGGTGGCGATCTCCACGTCCTGTGCCTCGGCGGCCCGGATCCAGCCGTCGCCGCCGATGCCGGTCAGCAGGGTGAAGCGGCCCTTCCCGACGGTGTCGAGGGTGGAGAGGGTGCGGGTGCCGGAGGTGATCCAGGCGTGCGGGATGCGGGCGCCGGGGCGGGAGGAGGGCTGGTGGTGGAGTTCGGGGTCACGGGCGAAGGTCTCCTCGCCGGTGCCGTCGGGGACGATCGCGTCCGAGGCGTAGCGCTGGTTGAGGTCGACTCCGTGGGCGTTGAACTCGTACACCTTGAAGGCGATGGCCTCGCGCAGCTTCGCCCGCTGCTTCTCGGCGGCCTCGCCAGCGTCCTTGCGGGCGGCGATGTTGGCCCACAGCTGCTCGGGGGTCTGCGGGGAGAGTCCGTCGAGGGCCTCGAAGATCGGGGCCGTCTCGCCGATGGACTGGTTGGCCCGGGTGACGACCTGCTTGCCGACGGGGGCGCGTTCGGCGGTGTAGGTGTCGAGGAGCTTCGGGGTGGCGGTGCCGTCGAGGACGAACTTGAGCTTCCAGGCGAGGTTGTAGGAGTCCTGGATGGAGGTGTTGGAGCCCAGGCCGTTGGACGGCGGATGGCGGTGGGTGGCGTCTCCGGCGCAGAAGACACGGCCGTGGGAGTAGGTCTCCGCGTACATCTCGTTGACCGTCCAGGCCGAGGACGACTTGATCGTCACGGGGATCTCGTCGTCGCCGACCAGCTGGCGCACGACCGACTCGGCGTACTCGGTGGTCAGGTCGGGCGCGCCGGCCGTGACGTCGTACCCCCACACGATCAGCCACTCGTTCCACGGCCGCACACAGCGCACCAGGCCCGCGCCGATCCCGCCGACGGTGGCACCGGGGGCGAGGACCCAGTAGAGGGTGGAGGGCCGGTGCGCGGTGTACTCGGCCAGGTCCGCCTCGAAGACGATGTTGATGCTGCCGGCCACGCCCATCTGGCCGCCCATCGGGAGCCCGGCGTCCTCGGCGACCCTGGAGCGGCCGCCGTCCGCGCCGATCAGGTACTTCGCGCGGATCTCGTACGTGTCTCCGCGCAGCCGGTCCCGCACGGTGGCCGTCACGCCGTCGGCGTCCTGGGTGTGGGAGAGGTACTCGGTCTGGAAGCGCAGGCTGGTGCCGCGGGCGACGGCCGCGTCGACGAGGACCGGCTCCATGAGGTGCTGCGGCATGTCGCACATGCGGGTGGGGCTGGCGAGTTCGTGGGCCGCCTGGACCAGCGGGTCGTTGCCCCAGGAGCGCACCCGTCCGAGCTCCTCGCCGGCCAGGCTGGTGCAGAAGGTCGTGTTGCCCATCAAATGCTGGGGGGTCGCCTGCGCGATGACGTCCTGCTCGACGCCGAGATCGCGCAGCACCTCCATCGTGCGCTGGTTGGTGATGTGCGCGCGAGGGGTGTCGGCGAGGCTCGCGTAGCGGGTGACGACTATGTGGGGGACGCCGTAGGTGCTCAGGGCGAGCGCGGCCGAGGCTCCGGCCGGGCCGCTGCCTACGATCAAAACGTCGGTCTCGACGGCGGTGGGCACGGGGGCGCTCCTGGCGGGGACGGAACACGGACGGCGGACAGTAGTGATCATCGTGCGGTCCGGCCCGGCGCGGGTGTCTCATTACGAGACACCCCCGCAGTCGTTGTCTGTTCAACCGTCCCCGCTACGGTGGGTACGTCGTGACCACCACAGAGCCCTCCCCCGCAGTCCACGCCCTCCCACCCTTGCGAGTGGCGCGCGAGCGCTTCCTGTCCGGGCGCCCGCTGCCCGACGGTGTGCCGGAGGAGGTCCTCGCGGCGTGGCGGCGGGCCCGGTTCTTCGGCGTACCGCACGACTTGAGGGTGCCCGCCGCCGATCCGCCCCGGCCGGTCGAGTCGCCGCTGCTCGGTGCCGCCCGTCCGGTGCTCGAACGGATCGCCCCCGCTCTGGACGCCGGCCGTTCGGTCCTGCTCCTCACCGACGCGCGGCTGCGCGTGCTGTGGACGTCCGGGAACGCGCCCGGGCTCGCCCGGTGCCCGGGGCTGTCGGAGCAGGAGGTCGGTCACAACAGCGCGGCCCTCGCCCTGCGCAGGCGCAGCCGTGCCGAGGTGCACGGGCCCGAGCACTTCCTCGACGTGTGGCAGGACGTGTCCGCGGTCAGCGTCCCGGTCGTCGCGCCGAAGAGCGGGCAGGCCCTGGGCACGCTCACCGTCGTCTCCCACCTGTGCGGCGGACGTCCGCCGCACCCGCAGGCGGCACTCGTCGAAGCCACCGCCGCCGCGGTCGAGGCCGAGCTGCTGGCCCGGGCGGGACGGCCCGAACAGGTCCTCCTGGACGCCTACTTGCGAGCCGCGCGCGGAGAGGACCGCGCGGTGGCCGCGCTGGACGGCCGCAACCGCCTCATCAGCGCGGCGGCGGAGCGGCTGGCGACTCCGGACGTCGTTCGGGTTCTTGAGCGTACGGCGCTGGCGGCACGGCACGCGGGCGCGCCGGCGGCCGCCGAACTGCCCGACGGGGCAGGGTGCGACGCCCGGATCGACCTGGTGCGGCAGGCGGGCGCGGTCGTGGGGATCGTGGCCGTCCTGGAGCCGCGAGACGAAGGCACACCGAGGCCCCGGCCGCGCGCGCTGCCCCGTCTGGCCGGCTCCTCCCTTCCGTGGCGGTACGCCGTGGAGCGCGCCGCCGAGCTGGTCCGCTCCCCCGAGCCCGTGCTGCTGACCGGTGAACGGGGAACGGGGAAGACCGCGCTGGCCCGGGAGTTGCTGGGAACGGCCGGCATCGAGACGGTCGACGCGGCCGAGGACGGTGTACTCGACGGGCACCTGGCGGAACGGGCCGCGAGGAGCCCCCTCGTCCTCCGGCACGCCGAGCGGCTGACGCAGCCCGCCGTGGCCACCCTCAACTCCCTGCTCGACGCCCACCCGGACACCCGGCTGCTGGTCACCCACACCCCGGGAACCCCGCCCGGCCCCTGCCTCCAGCGGCTCCTCGACAAGCTGGCCGCCCGCACCGTCGCACTGCCGCCGCTGCGGGAACGCACCGAGGACATCAGGGAGTTGCTGTCGGCCCTCACGCCGCGCCCCGCGCCCGGAAGTCCTCCCCTGACCTGGACCCTGGACGCCCTGCGTGCGCTCGAACAGCATCCGTGGCCCGGGAATGTCACCGAACTCGCCCATGTCGTCCAGGCGTTGGCGGAGCACCGACGGGTCCGAGGACCGGTCCGCCGGGCCGAACTGCCGGACACCGTGCGGGAGGGCCCCGCCGTCCGCCCGCTCAGTCCGATGGAACACGCCGAACGCGCCACGATCCTGGAGACCCTGCACCGGCACGGCGGCAACAAGTCCCGCGCCGCGGCGGCACTGGGCATCGGGCGGGCGACGCTGTATCGCAAACTGCGGGGGTACGAGGGCTGAGGAGCACGTTCAGGACGCTTCCCTCGGCACGTCGAGGAACCCGACGGTAGTCCCGGCGCCCGGCTCATCCACTCCATGGATGAGCCGGCTACGGGATTCGGATCGCGTGGAAGATGGCGGTGGGCCGGAGCCGTGGGGTCTGCGCGGCCGGCACGACCCGGCCCCGCTGAAGCCCGGGGACACGGTCACCCTCACGGTCGAGGGCATCGGCAGTGTCACCCACACCGTGGTGAGCGGTGCCGTTCCGGTACGGTGCCGCCCGCCCGCCCGCCGTGCGCGTGAGCGGCGCTGAGCGGCCCCGCCCCCCGCTCCGGCGGGCCCGATCGGCGGGGCGCCGCTCCGGGCCGGCGCGGGCCTGCATACCGTAGGGGCAGATCACCACCTGCCCGGGAGCGCGCATGACCGGTAGCCGCCGCAAGAGACCCGGCGACACCTTCGACACCATCGAGCCTCCGGGCGACGCCGAGCTGGTCGCCGCGGTGGTGACCGTGACGGGCCTGGTCGAGTTCCTCGGCGTGTTGTCCGGGTCCGAGGTGTGGCTTCTCGGGCTCCTGGTGTTCCTGCCGGGTGCCGCCTCGGCGCTGGGCACGGTCCGGCAGACGGCGTTCGTCGCCGTGTGGACCACGCTCGTCGTCACCGCCAGCGTGCTGCTGCGGGACCGCGACTCGGGGCACTGGTTCGACCGGCTCCTGCTGATCCTTTTCACGCTGGTCCTGGCGGCGACCTCCGTGTACGGCTGCCACCGCCGGATCAGACGCGAGGACGCGATGCTGCGGCTGCGTTCCACCGCCGCGGCCATGCAGCGGCACATCCTGCATCCCCTGCCGCTGCTGACCGACGACGTCCTGGTCAACGGCGTGTACGAGCCGCTCCAGGAGGAACGCCTCGTCGGCGGGGACATCTACGACGTCGTCGACTCACCCTTCGGTACGCGGGTGCTGATCGGGGACGTGCAGGGCAAGGGCCTCGCCGCCGTGGGCTCCGCGTTCGCCGTCATCGGCGCCTTCCGGGAGGCGGCCCACCGCGAGCCCACTCTCACCGCGCTCGTGGACACCCTGGACGCCGCCGTCGTGCGGCACAACTCCTATGCCATGCACACCGGCGACGACGAACGCTTCGTGACCGCGCTCATCGTCTGCGTCGACGCGGACACCGAGGTGCAGGCCGTCAACTGCGGCCATGTGCTGCCGCATGTGCTGCACGACGGGACGGTCAGCACTCTCGAACTGGATCCCGGCGTCCCGCTGGGCCTGGCCGAGCTCGCCCACGAGCCCACGATCGTGGGCTGGTTCGACTTCCCCGAGGGCGCGACGCTGCTGCTGAGCACCGACGGTCTGACGGAGACCCGCTCCGCGGACGGCGCCTTCTACCCGGTCGAGGAGCGCCTGACGACGTACGTCGGCCTCTCCCCCACCGAGCTGCCGCAGGCCCTGCACGACGACGCCCGCGCGTTCGCCGGCCGCGGCGGCCCGCACGACGACGTGGCCGTCCTGACGGTCCGCCGCGCTGTGCGTCCCTGAAAGGCGCGCTGTGACGGGCAGGCGTGCGGGACCGCCGTAGCATCGGCTCCATGGACAAGCCTCCGCCGTCGGCCGACGGTTCTCTCGACGAGGAGGCGGACGCCTTCCAGCGACTGCGTCCACGGCTGTTCGGGATCGCCTACCGGATCCTGGGCAGTGTGTCCGAGGCCGAGGACGTGGTGCAGGACGTGTGGCTGCGGTGGCAGGACACCGACCGGGGCGCGGTGCTCAATCCGGGGGCGTTCCTGGCGAAGATCACCACGCGGCTGGCGATCAACGTGGCCCAGTCGGCGCGCGTGCGCCGGGAGGCGTACGTCGGGCCGTGGCTGCCGGAGCCCGTGGACACCGGTGTGGATCCGCAGGTCGGCGCGGAGCGCGGCGAGGCGCTGGAGCTGGCCGTGCTGCTGGTCCTGGAGAAGCTGAATCCCGTGGAGCGGGCGGCCTATGTGCTGCGGGAGGCGTTCGACTACCCGTACGACGAGATCGCGGGCATCGTCCGGCTGACCCAGGCCAATGTCCGGCAGATCGTCAGCCGGGCCCGCAAGCGGCTGTCCACCGAGCGCCGGGACCCCGTCGACACGGTGGAACACCGACGGCTGCTGGACGCCTTCGTCGCGGCGGCGCAGCGCGGTGACGTGGCGGCGCTGGAGAGCGTGCTGTCGGCCGACGTGGTCGCCTACGCGGACGGCAACGGTCTGCGGGGCGTGGCGCGGCTGGAGGTGGTGGGCGCGGGACGGGTGGCCAGGATCAGCGCCTTCGTCGACAAGCTCATCCCGGGGGCGGAGTTCGCCTTCGCCGAGGCCAACGGCCTGCCCTCGCTGCTCATCCGCAGGGACGGGGTGACAGTCGGCCTGGTGAGCGCCACGATCGGGGAGGACGGCATCGACGGGCTCTACTGGGTGCTGGCGCCGGAGAAGCTCCGGGCGTACGAGCGGTCGTCGGACCGGCTCGTACGCCAGGAGTCCTAGGCTCCGTGCGGCCGGCGCGGGGCTCGGACACGCCGGTCCGCGGTGGTGTCCTCGGTGGCCGGCCCCGGGTCAGCCCGCGCTCACCCGGGCTGGTGAGGGGGCCCCGGGACCGGTTCGGTCCGCCGGCCGGGGTCAGTTCTGCTTGAGCCAGTCCTCGTAGCGGGTGGACGCGGTCTCCACGGTGTCGTCGCCGGTCAGGACGCTGTCGGGGATGCCCGCGAACATCCCGGCGCTCTCGTCGGTGACGACGGTGCGGCCGTCCGGCTTCGCCGCCAGGGTGATCTCCGCGAGCCGGTCCAGACGGTGGACCTCGGGTCCTGCCTTGAGGCGCAGGCCGTTCACGGGCTCGCCCTGGGCCGTCTCGGCGACGACGTGGGCGACGTCCGCGGCGGCGATGGGGCGCAGCCGCGTGGAGGGCAGGTGCACCTCCTGGCCCTGGGTGGTCAGGTCCATCACCGGCGCGATGAACTCGAAGAACTGCCCGACCCGCACGATGCTGAACGGCACACCGCTCGCGCGCACGGCCTCCTCCTGGGCGACCTTGGCCAGGTAGTAGCCGAGCTCGGGCACCTCGTCGACGCCGATGATGGAGAGCGCCACGTGGTGGCGGACACCGGCCTCACGCTCGGCCGCGGTGAGATTCCGCATGGCGCGCGTGAAGAAGTCGAGGGCGGCCGCCTTCTCGAAGGACGGGGAGTTCGCCACGTCCACGACCACGTCCGCGCCCTCGAGCACCTGAGCCAGGCCCTCCCCGGTGAGGGTGTCGACGCCCGTGCCGGGCGCGGCCGCCACGGCCTCGTGACCGCGGTCCTGGAGCAGACGCACCACCTGCGACCCGATCCGGCCCGTACCTCCGATGACGACGATCTTCATCTCTGTCTCCCTTGCGTGTTCAAAATTCCCTCAGCAGGACAGGACAGCGACGGAATCTGTGACACCCGGGCGACCTCCACTTCGATGAAAGGCCGGTCAAAAGTGAGGACGCGATGCTAGGAATTGGCCAGAACCGTTCATCTTGCGTACCTCTCCCCGAATCGTCCGGCGGCCCGATCTGAACAACCACCCCTGTGCGCCGCGTTGTTAGGAGTGCAGGACGCGAGGCGAACCAGAACCGTGAGGCCATCTTGTCGAACACACCGACCGCCACCCGCCGGGGATGGGGCACCCGTAACTGGCGCGTGGCCAGGAAACTGCAGGCCATCCTCCTCATCCCCGTGATCGTGGCCCTTGTCCTCGGCGGCATACGCGTCAAGCGCTCCGTCGACACCTGGCGGGACGCCGACGACGCGGTCCGCGTGGCGGAACTGGTCCAGGCGGCCAACAGGTACGCCAGCGACGCCATCGACGAACGAGATGTGTCGGTCATCCCCCTGGTCA
The DNA here is from genome assembly GCF_040606575.1 of Streptomyces sp. NPDC005402. Lineage (NCBI taxonomy): Bacteria > Bacillati > Actinomycetota > Actinomycetes > Kitasatosporales > Streptomycetaceae > Streptomyces > Streptomyces sp. NPDC005402. The sequence continues at coordinate 24,226 of NZ_JBEXFB010000044.1, read as the reverse complement.
AGGGCGACCGGACGTCGAGCGTGGTCGCGAAGGCCCGCGCGGTCACCGACGCGGACGCGAAGCAGTTCGACGAGGCGGTGGAGCGGATGCCGCAGACCGCCGGACTACTGCGCCGGGTCGAACTGGTCCGCATCGGCGAGAAGCAGCTCGCGTCCGTGCGCGCGAACGCCTTCACCTCGCGGCTGACCGGCGTGCAGACCGAGGAGAGCTACCACGCCGTCCAGCACCCGCTGATGGAGATCTCCAACGAGCTCGGCTTCGGCAGCAGCAACCAGGCGAGCTTCGGCCGCACGCTCTACGCCGTCTCCCTCACCCAGGCCGCCGAGTCCCTGATCCGGGCGATCGGCACCCACCTCCTGGTGGAGGACCGCGGCAAGCTCGCCCCGGGCGAACTCCAGCTCCAGCTCGGCTCGTTCAGTTCCTACGTCTATCTCGAACAGGTCGCGCTCCAGGAGTACGCCGGCGCCGGCACCGCCGGGGACATGACCCGGCTGCGCAAGGCGCTGTCCGACGCGCAGAAGCAGGGCGAGGAGCAGGCCGCCGAGGCCCGGACGCAGGCCGAGGCGGCGGGGAAGACCTTCGTGGCCCCGCCGACCCTGGAGAAGACGGCCGCTGAGATCGCCTCGGGCAAGTCGGCGGCGCAGCTCGCCGCGCAGGGCATCACGCCCGAGACGTTCTTCGCCGCCTCCACCCTCAGCTTCGACGCCTACCGCAGTGTCGAGGTGTACCTCACCGACAGCGCGCTGGCGGATGCCCACAACATCGCCGACGACGCCCGCAACGACGCCGTCATCAACGCCGTTCTGGTGCTCACCGCGGTCCTCGTCGCCTTCCTGCTCGCCGCCTGGGTGGCCCGGACGATGAGCACCAGCATGCGCCGGCTGAGCGCCTCGGCCCACGAGATCGCCGGGCAGCGTCTGCCCGCGCTGCTCACCCAGCTCACCCGGGCCATCCCGGGCCGGGTCGACGCCCAGGTCACACCGATCCCCATCACCACCACGGACGAGATCGGCGAGGTCGCACGCGCCTTCGACCACGTGCACCGCGAGGCCGTCCGGCTCGCCGCCGAACAGGCCCTGCTGCGCGCCAACATCAACACGATCTTCAGCAACCTGGCGCGCCGCAACCAGTCGCTGATCGAGCGCCAACTCGCCCTGATCACCGGTCTCGAGGGCAAGGAGGCCGATCCCGAGCAGCTGGAGAACCTCTTCAAGCTGGACCACCTCGCCACCCGGGTGCGCCGCAACGGCGAGAACCTCCTCGTCCTCGGCGGCGAGACCCCCGCCCAGCAGTGGGACCAGCCACTGCCCCTGGTCGACGTGATCCGCGCCGCGGCCTCGGAGGTCGAGCAGTACGAGCGGGTCGAGCTGTCGGGGATCCCGGAGGCCGAGATCCACGGCCGCGCGGTGACCGACCTGGTGCACCTGCTGGCCGAACTCCTGGAGAACGCGACGACGTTCTCGCCGCCGCAGTCCCAGGTCTGGGTCACCGCGGCCCGGCTGCCGGACGGCCGGATCATGGTCGAGATCCACGACCGGGGCATCGGGCTGCCGCCCGAGGAGCTGGCCGACATCAACCACCATCTGGCCGACCCGCCCACCGTGGACGTGGCGATCTCCCAGCGCATGGGTCTGTACGTGGTCAGCCGGCTCGCGGACCGGCACGGCATCCGCGTCCAGCTGCGCCCGTCCGAGGGGGGACAGGGCACGACCGCGCTGGCGATGCTCCCGGACACGATCACCTATCGGGGCACGGCAGCGGAGTCCGACATCGACACCATGGCCCTGGCGACCTTCGCGGACCCCGGCTTCCCCGAGGCCACCGCCCGCGGTTTCGATGCCTGGAACGGCAGGTAGGCGACTGGGCGGGTCGCGACGGACCAGGCACAGGCGGTGCTCGGCGCCGGCGGCCTCGAAGTCGTCGTCCCTGCGGCCGAGTACCGCTCCGCCCTGCCCGACTGGCATCACCCGGCCTACGACCCCCTCCTCGAACAGGCAGACGTCGTCCGGCACACCGGGCTCAGGGAGCCCGACGCCCGATGCTTTCCCGTCGGCTACGCGCACCAAGTCGACGTACCTGTACGGGCGTTGTGACCCACGGGTGCCTCGCGCCGGTAAAACGCCTTGGCCGTCGAGCGCTCGCCACGACAGGATGATCGCGCGACAGCCGCGGCAGGAAAGGAAACGGTGGATGAGGCGGAACCGGCTCGGGAAGACCGATGTGCACGTCACGGAGCTCGGCTTCGGTGGCGGTCCGCTCGGCGGACTCTTCGCACCGCTGGACGACGAGACGGCCGCGGGCGCCCTGGAGGCGGCCTGGGACAGCGGGATCCGCTACTTCGACACCTCCCCGCACTACGGCATCGGCCACTCCGAGCGCCGCACCGGCGCCCTGCTGAGGAGCAGGCCGCGCGAGGAGTTCACCCTGTCGACGAAGGTAGGTCGACTGCTGGTCCCGCAGGACCCGGCGGGCCGTATGGACGAGAGTTTCGCGGTGCCCGCCACGCACCGCAGGGTGTGGGACTTCACGCGGGACGGCGTGCTGCGCAGCGTGGAGGACTCGCTGGAGCGGATGGGCGTGGACCGTATCGACGTGCTGTTCCTGCACGACGCGGAGGAGCGCTTCGAGGACGCGTTGCGCGACGGGTACCCCGCCCTCGCCGAACTCCGCGCGCAGGGCGTGGTGGGGGCGATCGGCGCGGGCATGTACCACCCCGGCAAACTGACCCGTCTGGTCAGGGAGTCGGACGTGGACGTGGTGATGCTGTCCGGCCGCTACACGCTCCTGGACCACAGCGCCCTGGACGAACTCCTTCCCGCCTGTACGGACCGCGGGGTCTCGGTCCTCGCCGCGTCCGTCTTCAACTCCGGTCTGCTCGCCACGGCCCGCCCCACCGAGAACAGCACCTTCGACTACGCCCCCGCCGCACCACGGTTGGTGCAACGCGCGCATCGCATCGCCGACGTCTGCGAGGCCCACGCGGTGACCCTCCCGCAGCTGGCGATGGCGTTCCCGCTCCGGCACCCGGCGGTCGCGGGCATCGTCGTCGGCATGCGTACGGCGGAGGAGGTACGCGGCAACACGGCGGCGTTCGGCGCGGAGATCCCGGCACAGCTCTGGGACGACCTGCGGGGTGAAGGGCTCCTGGACGAGCGGGCGCCCGTGACGTGATGCACGCCCGTACCCGACCACCTGAACCCGTGGGCAGCATGCGCCGCGTGTACGCCACAGGCACTCCGGCCACCCGTGCCGTGAGCTCGTCGCACACGGACAGGCCCTCCGGATCACCACGTCGACGTTCACCGAGCGGCAGGCACGGGAGTTTCGCCACCGACCTCACTGCCGCCGTCGACCGGTCGCACGGCGGCTGACCGGACAACTGCCCCCTACGGAACGGACTTCCCGCGATGTTCACCGGCCTCAGCGCCTTTCCCCTCACTCCCGCCGACGAGTCGGGCATCGACGAGAAGGCCTACGCCCGGCTCGTCTCGCGTCTGGCCGAGGCGGGGGTCGACTCGATCGGCGCGCTCGGCTCGACCGGCAACTATGCCTATCTGTCCCGCGAACAGCGCGCCGGAGCAGCGCGGATCGCCGTCGACTCCGCCGACGGGGTGCCGGTCATGGTGGGAATCGGCGCCCTGCGCACGTCCGACGTGCTGGCGCTGGCCGAGGACGCGCAACAGGCGGGCGCGTCCGCGGTCCTGCTCGCCCCGATGACCTACCAGGCCCTCACCGAGGACGAGGTGTTCGGCCTCTACGAGCAGGTCACCCGCGAACTCTCGGTCCCCCTGTGCGTGTACGACAACCCCCGCACCACCCATGTCCACTTCACCGACCAACTCCACGCCCGTATCGCCGAGTTGCCGCACGTCGCCGCGATCAAGATCCCTCCGGTGCCCGACGGTCCGGCCGCCGCGAGGCGACGTGTCGCGTCGTTGCGGGCCCTCGTCCCCGAGACCGTGGCCGTCGGCGTGAGCGGGGACTGGGCCGCGGCCGACGGCCTGAACGCCGGTTGCGACACGTGGTACTCGGTCACCGGCGGCCTCTTCCCCCGCACCGCTCTCGCCCTCACCCGGGCCGCCCGGCGCGGTGACGTCGAGGAGGCCACGGCCCGGTCCGGGCGACTGGAACCCCTGTGGGGGTTCATCCGCCGGTACGGCGGTCTCCGCGTGATGTCGGCGGCCGCGGCCCACCTGGGCCTCGCCGCCGAGCCGAACCTGCCGCTGCCCCTACAGGGCCTGCCCACCGAAGCCCGGCGGGAACTGGTCGCCGTACTGGACGACCTGGAACTGGGGAGGGACGGATGAGGACGGGCCGCGACACCCGGCGGGACCGTGGCCGCCCTCGTCGGTCGTACCTGACCAGCGCGCGGAGCAGGAACCGACAGACCCGCCCCGACACGATCAGGCGCGATAGGTTCCGCCTCTAGGAACATACGGAGGTGCCGTGGGCGAGCTGGACGCACAGAGGGAGATCACGACCGCCAAGGAGGCAGCCGACGACGCGCTGGTCCTGGCGTTCGGGCGGCTGCAGGGCGCCGCGGGCCGGCTGGAGTACATCCTGGGCCGGCGGATGGAGGAGGAGTGCGGGATCAGCCATCTGATGTACGAGGTGCTGCTGATCCTGGGCCGGGCGGGCGAGCCGGGGCTGTCGATGCGGGCGATCGGCCAGGAACAGGTGCTCAGCACGGGCGGGGCGACGCGGCTGGTGGACCGGATGGAGGCCGCGGGGCTGGTGCGGCGCGTCACGGACCCGGACGACCGGCGCGGACGCCTGGTGACCCTGACGCCCCAGGGTGAGGAGACCGCCGTACGCGCTTCCCGACTGCACGTGGAGAACATCCGGCGGTACTTCCTGGAGCCCCTGCCCGCGGCCCACCGGGAACGCTTCGCGGAGGACCTGCGCATCCTCAGCCACGCGGCCAGGGACTCGCTGCCACTGCTGCCCTGAGCGGCACACTGTGAGGCGCGTCACTCGACCGGCCCTTCCCATAACGAAATATCTGACGCGTCAGATAATGTTTTCACGGGTGAGCGTCCGCACCAGGCGGGCGCCACGTCCCCCGAGGTCCTCGATGAAGCTCGTCCACGTCTTCGATGCCTACTGCGGCTGGTCCCACGGTTTCTCGCCCACGCTGCGCGAGGTCGTCTCCCGGCACCCCGAACTACCGGTCGAGGTCGTCTCGGGCGGACTGTTCACCGGCGGCCGCCGGGTTCCGATCCGGGAGTTCGGCTACGTCCAGGGGGCCAACGCCCAGATCGCGGAGCTGACCGGCGCCGAGTTCGGCGAGGGCTACGAGCGGCTGATCGCCGACGGTTCGTTCGTCATGGACTCCGAGGCAGCAGCCCGCGGCGTGGCCGCGCTGCGCGGTTCCGCTCCCGAGCGTGCGGTGGAACTGGCCATCGGCCTCCAGACGGCCTTCTACGTCGACGGCCTGAGCCTGTCCGACCCGGCCACCTACCGGAATCTGGCCGCGGCCGCCGGGCTCGACGCCGAGGCCGTGGTCGCCGCGTTCCAGGCACCCGAGGCGCAGACCGAGGCCGAGGCGGACTTCCGCCGCACCGCCGACCTGGGAGTCACCGGCTTTCCCACCCTGCTCGCCGTCGACGGTGAGCGTGTCTTCCCGCTGGCCCGCGGCCGCGCCACCGCCGACGAGATCGACCGGCGGCTCGCGAGCCTCTCCTGACCCCCTCACCCCCCTCTCCGAGAGCTAGGAGCCCCATCATGAGTGCCCTCGACTTCAAGATCCTCGACCTCGACTTCCCCGCCGGCAGCAAGAACAAGACGGCCACCCTCGTCACCGGCGAGCAGGAGGCCCTGCTGGTGGACGCCGCCTTCACCCGCGCCGACGGCCACCGCCTGGCCGCCGAGATCCTCGACTCGGGCAAGACACTCACCACGGTCTTCGTCTCGCACGCCGACCCCGACTTCTACTTCGGGGCCGAGGTCATCGCCGACGCCTTCCCCGAGGCCGAGTTCGTCGCCACCCCGCTCGTCATCGAGCACATCCAGCACTCCTACGAGGGCAAGCTCAAGGCCTGGGCGGCGCTGGGCCCCAACCTGCCCACCCGCCTCGTCGACCTCACCCCGCTCACCGGCGACCTCACCCTGGAGGGCCACCGCTTCGAGCTCAAGGGCGGCCCGGCCGACCTGCCCGACCGCCACTACCTGTGGCAGGCCGAGTCCCGCGCCCTGCTCGGCGGCGTCCTGCTCTTCCAGCAGGAGCACGTCTGGGTGGCCGACACCCCCACCCCCGGCGACCGCGCCGCCTGGATCGGCCTGCTCGACGAGATGGCCGCCCTCGACCCCCGGCTCGTCGTCCCCGGCCACCGTCTGCCCGGCACCCCCGCCGACGCCTCCGCCATCACCGCCACCCGCGACTACCTCCTCGCCTTCGAAGAGGAGCTCACCAAGGCCGCCGACGGCGCCGCGCTCACCGAGGCACTCGTCGAGCGCTACCCCGACAACGGCATGCTGATCGCCGCCCAGATCGGTGCGAAGGTCGCCAAGGGCGAGATGAAGTGGGGCTGACCATGACCGAGTCCACCGGGTTCGCCACCTCCACCGCACCCGCTGACGTCGTACGGCGTCAGTACCTCGCCTCCGCCGCCGGAGACCTGGAAGCCCTGCGCGCCACCCTCGCACCGGACGTCGAGTGGACCGAGATGGCCGGCTTCCCCCTGGCCGGCACCTACCGCACCCCCGACGGGGTCACCTCGAACGTGATGGAACGGCTCGGCAAGGACTGGGACGGCTGGACCGCCCACGACGACACCTATGTCGTCGACGGCGAGAACGTCGTCGTCCTCGCCCGCTACACCGCGGCCAACAAGGCCACGGGCAAGCGGATCGACGTCCGCGTCGCGCACCACTTCGTCGTACGGGGCGGACTGATCGTGCGTTTCGAACAATTCGTCGACACGGCTCTGGTGCGGGACGCGATGACGGCCTGAGGTCCGACACCGGCACGTCACCGTGCGCGCATCGGTGACGTGCCGGTCCGCCGGGCCGCCCGCCTGGCAGGATGGCCGGCATGGAACGTGTACTTGGAATCGGCGGATACTTCCTCAGGGCCGCCGACCCCGCGGCGCTGACCGCTTGGTACCGCGACTGCCTGGGCCTGGACGTCGACGAGAACGCCATGTGGCGGCAGGAGGCCGGGCCCACGGTCTTCGCGACGTTCGAGTCCGGCACCGACTACTTCGGGGCGCGCACCCAGCAGACCATGCTCAACTTCCGGGTCCGCGACCTCGATGCGATGCTCGCGCAACTGCGTGCCGGCGGAGCGGACGTGGCCGAGGAGACGCAGGACATGGAGGGGGTCGGCCGATTCGGCTGGGTCACCGACCCCGAGGGTCATCGCATCGAGCTGTGGGAGCCCGCCTGACCGGCCGAAGCCCTGGCTCTCCGAGGGCGGGAGGGACGCAGCCCCGGCGCGGAGCTCTCAAACGACGTGCCGCAACCGGAAGCGGCCGGGTTCCGCCGGATCCCGGTCGACGACCTGGACCGGCGTCCGATCCCACTGCCAGACGCTGCTACCGGGCGTGCGGGAGAACCGGATCTGCCCGCGAGTGCCGTCGACTGACACACGCGGCCAGGACGCGGCGATGCGCGCCCGGTCCGTCCCGTGAGAACGCAGCACCTCGGCGAGGACGGCGATCGTGTCATAGCCCTCGAAGGCCACGAAGGAGGGCGCCGCGGCCAGCCGCTCACGGAGGGCCGCCTCGACCCGTGCACCGAGTGGACCGAGGCGCTCGGGAAGATAGCGCAGGAACGGGATCCCGGCACCGTCGTCGCCCAACGATCTCGCCCATTCGGCGAACTCGGGTTGCCCGGCCGGAGCGCCGATCAGGATCTCGGCGAGCCGCTGGTCGCGGCGGACGGCCCTGACGATCGACACGGCCGGCTGGGGGAAGCCGACCAGGAGGAGGAGAGCCGTCGCGCGCTGGTCGACGAGTCGGTCGCACACGCTCTCGGGGGCCCGGACGTCGAGTTCGATGACGGTTCCACCGCGTGGAGCGAGATGGTCCCGCACAATGCGGAACCCCGCTGCCCAGTACACGCTCGGTTCGGTCGCCACGGCGATGCGGCTGTGGCCCGCTCCGAGGAGGAAGTCCGCGTAGACCTGCCAGCCGTGGGACTGCGGCGGGGGGAGCCGTGCGACCCAGTCCGTCGGCCGTTCGGTCAGCGCGTCGATGACCGCCGACGAGCAGAGGAACGGCAGGCCGAGGGCGTCGGCCCTGGCGGCGGCGGCGCGGGCGACGACACTGTGGTACTCCCCCGCCACGGCGGACACGCCCAGCCGGGCCAGTTCGTCCACGGCCGCCGTGGCCCGCTGCGGATCGGCCGCGGTGTCCCGGACCACCAGCTCGAGTGGCCGCCCGCCGATCCCTCCGGTGTCATTGACCTCCGCCACGGCCAGCTCGAGTCCGGCGAGCAGGTGGCGGCCCGCCTCCACCCAGCCGGGCCGGGTCAGCGGGACGAGAGCGCCGATCCGGACCGGCTGTGGCGGGCGCATCTGGGTGATCATGCCCGACATTGCATCCATGCCCCTCGCCGCCGGGCAACCCATGGGCGGTCGCCGTGTCGGGCTACTCCTTCGTTCCCGGTGCCGGAATGCTGCCCGTCGTCGCCAGTTCCCGGTACCACAGGGCGCTGTCCTTCAGAGTGCGGCGCTGGGTCTCGTAGTCGACGTGGACGATGCCGAAGCGCTTCGAATACCCGTAACCCCACTCGAAGTTGTCCATCAGCGACCACACGAAGTACCCGCGCAGATCGACGCCGGCGGCGAGCGCCCGGTGGGCGGCGACGAAGTGCCGGTGCAGGTAGTCGACGCGCTCCGGGTCGTGGACGGCGTGGCTGCCGTCGGGGCGGGTGGTGAGGTGGTCCTCGAAGGCCGCTCCGTTCTCGGTGATGACCAGCGGCTGGTCCGGGAACCGGGCATGCAGGTCCAGCAGAAGTTCTTCGAGGCCGTCGGGGTCGATGTTCCAGCCCATGGCGGTGTGCGGGCCCTTCTGGGCGACGAACTCGACCTGGGGTGAGCCGGGCCAGGCGGAGCCGCCCATGTCCTTGTGCCCGTCGTTGTTCTGACGCGCTGCCACACCGTCCCACAGGCGAACCCTGGTGGTGGCGTAGTAGTTGACGCCGAGCAGGTCCAGGGGCTGGTGGATCAGGGCGAGGTCACCGTCCTGGACGAACGACCAGTCCGTGACGGCCGCGGTGTCCTCCAGGAGGTCCTGCGGGTAGTGGCCGCGCAACAGGGGTTCGGTGAAGGAGCGGTTGGCCAGCGCGTCGATCCGGCGTACGGCCTCCTCGGCGCCGTCCCCCTCACCGCGCAGGACATGGAAGTTGAGGGTGACCGAGTACTGCGGGTCGTTGGTGGTGACCTCCCTGAGCTGCTGGACCGCGAGCCCGTGGGCGAGGTTCAGGTGGTGGACCGCGGTGAGCGCCGCCGCACCGTCGCTGCGGCCGGGGGCGTGGGCGCCGGCGCCGTAGCCGAGGTAGGCGGAGCACCAGGGCTCGTTCAGCGTGGTCCAGATCGCCACACGGTCACCGAGGGCTTCGCCGACGACACGGGCGTAGTCGGCGAAGGCGAACGCGGTGGCGCGGTTCGTCCAGCCGCCCTGGTCCTCCAGGGCCTGCGGCAGGTCCCAGTGGTACAGGGTCGCGACGGGGGCGATGTCCCTCTGGAGCAGGCCGTCGACCAGCCGACTGTAGAAGTCCAGTCCCTTGGGGTTGACCGGGCCCCGGCCGGTGGGCTGGATGCGCGGCCAGGCGATGGAGAACCGGTAGGCCTTCAGTCCCAGGGACGCCATGAGGTCGAGGTCCTCGTCGAGGCGGTGGTAGTGGTCGGCGGCCACGTCCCCGGTGTCGCCGTTCCACGTCTTGCCCGGCGTGTGGGAGTAGGTGTCCCAGATGGAGGGGCCGCGCCCGTCCTCGTCGGCGGCGCCCTCGATCTGGTAGGCGGCGGTCGCGGAGCCGAGGAGGAAGTGGGCGGGGAAGGACAGGGGCTGGGCTGTCGACATGCGGGTCGCTTTCCGGTGATGACCAGGGGCTGGGGGGTGGTGTCCGGGAACCACGGTGATGTTAACGTTAACAAGCTGTCAAGGCCTTCACCGCGACCGATCCCGCTCCCACCCCGTCCGCCCCGGAGTGCGCCCGTGCCGACCTTCTCCAACCCCGTTCTCGCCGGCAGCCGTCCGGACCCCTCGATCTGTCGGGTCGGGGAGGACTTCTACCTGGTCACGTCGTCGTTCGCGTACTATCCCGGGCTCCCGGTGTGCCACAGCCGCGACCTGGTGAACTGGTCACCGCTCGGACATGTGGTGGACCGCCCCTCGCAGGTGTCACTGGCCGGCCTCGACGTCTCGGACGGCCTCTGGGCCGCCACGATCCGCCATCACGAGGGCACTTTCTACGTGGTGGTGGCCCTGGCGCGGGGCCGCCGGGGCAGCACCACGTACCTCTTCACGGCGTCCGACCCCGCCGGACCGTGGTCGGACCCGGTCGTCCTGGAGGCGGAGGGCATCGACCCGTCCCTGTTCTTCGACGACGACGGCCGCTGCTGGTTCACCGCCTGCCGCGACGCCGCCGAGCCGGAGGTGACGGGCCCGGGCGAGCTGTGGATGCGCGAACTCGACCTCGCCGCACTGGAGTTGACGGGCCCGACCCATGCCCTGTGGTACGGCGCGATGCGCGGCGCCTGGGTGGAGGCACCGCACCTGTACAAGCGGGACGGGGTGTACCACCTGATCGGCGCGGAGGGCGGGACCGAACACCATCACTCCGTGACCGCGGCCCGCGCCGACGCCGTCACCGGCCCGTACTCCACCGACCCCAGGAGCCCGCTGCTCACCCACCGCCACCGCGGTGCGGCGGAGCCGATCCACAACGTCGGTCATGTCGACCTCGTCGACACGCCCGCCGGTGAGACCTGGGCCGTGGCGCTGGGGACGCGGCCGGTCGACGGTACGCACACGCTGGGCCGCGAGGTGTTCCTCGTCCCGGTCGAATGGACCGCTCGGGGGCCGGTGTTCGCGCCGGACACCGGCCGGGTGAGGCTCTGGGAACGGTTGCCCGCGGGGGCCGTCGCGGCGCCCTCGGCCCCGGAGGCGCCCGTGCGGGACTACTTCACCGGCCCGTCGCTCGGCCCTGAATGGAACAGCCTGCGCGGACCGGTCGACCATCTCGTCTCGCCCTCGGCCGGGGAAGGCGGCCTGACGATTCGCCTCTCCCCCGAACCCCTCACCTCGACCGGAACCCCCGCATTCGTCGTACGCCGTCAGCAGCATCTGCGCATGCGCGCCGCCGCCCGGATCCGTCTCCGCGCCGCGGCGCCGACACAGGAGGCGGGGCTGGTCGTCTTCCAGAATCACCGCCGGCACGCCACCCTGGCGCTCACCGTCGACTCCGACGGAACGCGACAGGTCGTCCTCACCGCTGTGGAGGCAGGCACCGCCACTCGTGTCGCGGCCGTCCCCGTGACCGACGGCGAGGCCGTCCTCGCGGTGGCAGGCGACGAGGCCGGCTACACCTTCCACGTCGGGGACAGCACCGTGGGCAGCATCGAGCGGCCCTTCTTCAGCACGGAGCGCGCGGGTGGGTTCGTCGGCGTCCACATCGGCCTGTACGGCGTCGGCGACGCCGGGGCCGGGCAGGGGGAGGCCCTTGTGCGGTGGTTCGAGTACGGGCCCCGCCCTGCCCTGGGCACGGAGACCGATCAGCTGTAGAAGTTCTTCGCCCAGCGGTGCCCGGCCAACACGGACAGCTCCCGCGGGGTGAGCGGCGGGGCGTCCGCGATCGCCGCGTTGCGTTCGACGTTCGTCAGGGACCGCATGCCCACGATGACCGTGGAGACCGCCTGCCCCGCGAGAGCGAACCGCAGGGCGGTGGACGGGAGTTCGTCGGCGTTGATGTCCAGGTCGGCGAGGATCGCCTCGACGCGCTGCTGGACGTGGGCGGGCCGGTCCTCCCTGAAGTACCAGTTGCGCCAGTCCCCTTCGGGGAAGGTGACACCCTTACGGATCGCACCGGTGAGGGCGCCTTCGTCGAGGGCGACACGGACGATCACGCCGACGCCGTACTCCTCGCAGGCCGGCAACAGAACGTCGGACGGGGCCTGTTCGAAGACGTTGTAGATGACCTGGACGGTGTCCAGGACGCCGGTGCGCAGCACGGTGAGGACGTTGTCGGGCTGGTGGTCCTTGACGGAGATCCCGAAGAACCTGATCTTGCCCTCCTCCTTGAGGGCGTCCACCGTCTCCAGCAGGTCACCGTGGCCGGTCCACTCGTCCTCCCAGGTGTGCAGCTGGAGGAGGTCGACGTGGTCGCGGCCGAGTTCGCGCAGACTGGTCTCCAGGCTCTCGCGCAGATGCGAGCCCGGGAACACCTCCATGGGGTCCAGTCCACTGGACGCCAGGGAGACCGGCACCCTGGGTCCGACCTTCGTCGCCACGTGAACGCCGTCGCCGCCGCCCGGAAGCTCCCTGAGCGCACGGCCGACGATGCGCTCGCTGCGGTCGTAGGCCCGGGCGGTGTCGATGAAGGTGACGCCCAGGTCGAGGGCGCGGTGCAGGGCGCGTACGCCGGAGTCGTCGTCTGCGCCGACCCAGGCTCCCTGGCCCAGCCCCCAGGCGCCGTAGCCGATCTCCGACACGGTCAGTCCGGTGTTGCCGAGTTCGCGATAACGCATGTGCTGTTCGTACTCCTTGGGTGAGGCCCTTTGCGCGGGGCAGCGGATTCTTCGAACGGGTACGCGCTTCAGGAATCCGCGCGGGGTACGGCGGTGCTGCGCCGTACGACGAGTTGCGGCGTGATCTTCTGCCGCTGAGCCGGTTCCCCGCCCACCCTGCGCACCAGCAGCTCGATGGCGCTGCTGCCGAGGTGGGCGAAGTCCTGGCGGACCGTGGTCAGGGCGGGTACCAGGTATCCGGCGCCCTTCATGTCGTCGAAGCCGACGACCGACACGTCGTGCGGCACCTTCACGCCCCGCTCGGCGAAGGCGGCCAGCGCGCCCATGGCCATCTGGTCGTTCCCCGCGAAGACCGCGGTGGGCAGGCCGCTGTCGGCGGCGCAGAGTTCGTGGGCCAGGCGGAACCCGCTCTCCGCGCCGAAGTCGCCTTCGAGCAAGGCTCCTCGGGCTGCCGCGGCGGTGAGTTCGGCCTGCCAGCCGTCGAGGCGGGCCCGGGCGTCGAAGGTACGCAGCGCCCCCGTCAGGTGGGCGATGTCACGGTGTCCGAGGCCGAGGAGGTGCCGGACCGCGAGCCGGGCGCCGAGCTCCTGGTCGACCTCCACGAAGCTCAGCTGGGGGTCGGGGACGTTGCCGGACATCACCACCGCCACCGGCACCCCGAGGGAGAGGCCGGACAACGCCTCCACCGCGTCGGGCCGGTCGGCGACGACCGCGATCGCCTCCACCGCCTGGTCGATCAGCCGCTGGACCGTCTCCATGAGGTCACCGGTGGTGCTCTCGCCCTGCCGGCTGGCCAGGCTCACCCAGTAACCGGCCTGCTTGGCGGCCGTCTCCACCCCGAGGAGGATGCGCGGCAACTCGAACAGTTCCGACCCGACGATCACCACGCCTATCGTCGAGGAACGACGGCTCTTGAGGGCCCTGGCGACGCTGTTGCGGCGGTATCCCAGCTTCTGGATCGCCGCCTCGACCCGGGTCCGGGTCTCCGGCCGCACCGATGGATGGCCGTTGACGACACGGGAGACGGTGATGTGCGAGACGCCGGCCTCCCGGGCCACGTCCATCATGCCCGGCGGCCGGTCCATGTCACTCGTCCTCTGCCCTCGACCCCAGCAGGCGGCCTCACGCCCGTCGCCGATACTGCCACAGGCTCCGGCCACCTCCTCGCCTCAGGAGCCCTGCGGCGCCGTCAGGCCGTCGCGTGACGCCACCGCCATCCGGCCGGCCGCGGCCAGGTCGTCCGGGGCGAGGAGCTCGACTGCCACGTGGGGGTGGAGTCGCCGGGCTTCGTCGCCGACACGCAGGAGAAGGCCAGGGAGCCGCAATGGGGGTCGGCGTAGGGGGTGCCGCCGGGAGCGTGGGGCAGGGCCGCGTCACAATCGCCCGCCGACGGACCGGACGACCTGGCCAGGGTCGCGCCTCTCGTCGCGGCGCCGGAGAACTGCGCGCGACACTCCTCCGCTTCCGGCGTCACAGCGGGGACGGCTCGTGATCAGCGCACGGGCGGCCGCGTCTTCCGCACCGGCAGGCCTGACAGACGTTCGGTCGGCACTTCGCCCACGCGGTTCCCCGGCCCCGTGGCCTTCAGGACGTGTAGCGCGGTGTCCACTGGGCCTTCGTGATCGCTTCGCGCAGCTCGGCCTCCGTGGCCTCGGGGGCGACGCCGTCCTCGACGGCGGCCTGTGCCACCGCGAGCGCGATCTCGCGGGCCGCGTCCCGCATGCTCGCCAGCGGGGGCAGCAGCGGGGTGGCCCCATCGGTGCCCGCCTGTACCGCGCACTCCCCCACGGCCCGGGCCGCCGCCACCATCATGCGGTCGGTCACCCGGGTGGCCCGGCAGGCGGTGACCGCCAGGCCGACGGCGGGAAAGACGTAGACGTTGTTGGCCTGCGCCACCGGCACCTCGCGGCCGTCCACCTTGAGCGGCGGGAAGGGCGATCCGGCGGCGATCAGGGCCCTGCCGTCGGTCCAGCGGGCGAGGTCGGCGGGGTCGGCCTCGGCGTTCGAGGTCGGGTTGGACAACGGCAGGATCACCGGCCGGTCGCAGGAGTCGGCCATCGTCCGCACGATCTCCTCGGTGAACGCGCCGTGCGCCGTGGACAGCCCGATCAGCACCGTCGGCTTCACCTCGCCCACGACCCGGCCGAGGTCGGGCGCGTCCCCGCCCCACTGGTGTACCTCCGCGTCGTCGCGCGCGTAGAGGCGCTGCTCGGGGGTGAGGTCGGTGCGGGACCGCACCAGCAGGCCGTCGATGTCGACGAACCAGAACCGGCCGGCCGCCTCCTGCTCGGACAGGCCTTCCTGCACGAGTGCGGTGCGGATCATGTCGGCGACCCCGATGGCCGCCGAACCCGCGCCCAGAACCACGATCCGGTGGTCGGTCAGGGATGCTCCGGCGACCTTCGTGGCGGTGGTCAGCGCGCCCAGTGCCACGGCCGCCGTGCCCTGGATGTCGTCGTTGAAGGTCAGCAGCCGGTCCTGGTAGCGGCCCAGGATCGGGCGGGCGTGGGCGGTCGCGAAGTCCTCCCACTGGAGCAGGGTGCCGGGGAGTTCGGCCTCCACGGCGGAGACGAACGCCTCGATCATCTCGTCGTAGGCGTCCCCGGTGACGCGGTGCTGCCGGCGGCCGAGGTAGTGCTCGTTCGCGAGCAGTTGCTCGTTGTCGGTGCCCACGTCGAGGAGGATCGGGAGGGTGCGCGCGGGGTGGATGCCGCCGATCGCGGTGTAGAGGCTGAGTTTGCCGATCGGGATGCCCATACCGCCCACGCCCTGGTCGCCCAGGCCCAGGATGCGCTGGCCGTCGGTGACGACGATGACGTCGACCTCACCGCCCGGCCGGTTGCGCAGGATCTCCCGGAAGCGGTGGCGGTCCTCGTAGGTCAGGAACAGACCGCGCGGCCTGCGGTAGATCTCGCTGAAGCGGCGGCAGGCCTCGCCGACCGTCGGGGTGTAGACGACCGGCAGCATCTCCTGAAGGTGCCGGGTGAGCAGACCGTAGAAGAGCACCTCGTTGGTGTCCTGGAGCTGGCGCAGGTAGATGTGCCGGTTCAGCGGCTTGTCGTAGCCGAGGAACGCCTCGTACGCCCGGTCCGCCTGCTCCTGCAGCGTCTCCGTCGCCGGTGGCAACAACCCGTCCAGGCCGAGTTCGGCGCGCTCCGCGGGACTGAAGGCGGTTCCCTTGTTGAGCAGGGGGTCGGCGAGCAGGGCGGTTCCTCGGACACGGTCGGAGCGCGGTGTTGCCATGGTGTTCCTCGGGTCGACGGGCATCAGGGACGGTTGCGGTGCATCTCTACTGCCCCGTCCCCGGACATCGGAATCACCGGCTCCGGTGACGGGGAGTCCACCCCTCAGGCGTCCGGCGCCGCGTGGACCCGCCGCCCTTCGACGAAGGTCTGCAGGACACGGGTACCGGAGATCTCCTCGGGCGGCCCCGCGAACGGGTCGCGGTCGAGGACGACGAGGTCGGCCGACTTGCCCACCGCGATGCTGCCGGTGATGTCGTCGAGGTGGTTCGCGTAGGCGCTGCCCGCCGTGTACGCGGCGATGGCGGTGCCCAGGTCCAGGCGCTGCTCCGGGAGGAACTCCGGGGTGCCCTCGGGGGCCTCGGGTGCGATCCGGTTGACCGCGACATGGATGGCCTGGAACGGGTCGGGGCTGCTGACCGGCCAGTCGCTGCCGGCGGCCAGGGTCGCGCCCGCACGCAGCAGATCGGCGAACGGGTACTGCCGTGTGCCGCGTTCCGCGCCGAGGAAGGGCAGGGTCAGTTCGTCCATCTGCGGTTCGTGCGCGGCCCACAGCATCTGGAGGTTGGCGCTCGCACCCAGCGCGCGGAACCGGGGGATGTCGTGCGGGTGCACGACCTGGAGGTGTGCCAGGTGGTGCCGTGTGTCGCGCCATCCGTTGGCCGTGCGGGCGGACTCCACGGCGTCGAGGGCCTCCCGCACCGCTCGGTCGCCGAGCGCATGGAAGTGGACCTGGAAGCCGGAGGCGTCCAGCTCGGTGACGTACTTCCTCAGGTCGTCCGGCTCCACGAAACTGATTCCGCTGTTGTCCGAGGCGCAACCGCAGCCGGTCAGGTAGGGGTCGAGCATCGCGGCGGTGTGGTTCTCCGCGATGCCGTCCTGCATGACCTTCACGGTGGTCGCGCGGAACCGGTCCCGGTTCAACTCCTCACGGCGGGCCACGAGTTCGGGGATCTGTTCGGCGCCCCGTTCGCGGTCCCACCACAGGGCGCCGACCACCCGGGCGGTGAGCAGGCCCCGATCGAGGGCGGCGAGGTAGGAGGGGGCGGGGTCGGTCATGTTGGCGTACGCGCCGACGATGGCGTCCTGCCAGGCGGTGACGCCGTACGAGTGCAGCACGGCCTGGGCCCGCAGCAGGGCGGCGAGTTGTTCCTCCGGCGTGGGGTCGGGGACCAGCCTTCCCACCAGGTGGACGGCGCCCTCCTGGAGCATGCCGGTGGGGTTGCCGTCGGCGTCGCGTTCGATCCGGCCGTCGGCGGGGTCGGGCGTACGGGCGTCGATGCCCGCGCGTTCCAGGGCGCGGCTGTTGACCCACGCGCCGTGGTGGTCGCGGTTGGGCAGGAAGACGGGGCGGTCCGGGACGACCGCGTCGAGGGCCGCGGCGGTGGGAGCGCCGCCGGGGAACGCCTCCAGGGACCAGCCGCCGCCGGTGATCCACTCGGCGTCCGGATTCTGGTCTGCGTACGCCCTGATCCTGCGCAGGTACTCGGCCGGGTCGACGGTGTCCGCGAGGTGGCACAGGCCGAGTTCGAGGCCCGCGCCCTGCGGGTGGACATGGGCGTCCTGGAAGCCGGGGAGCAGCAACTTACCGGCCAGGTCGACGACTTCGGTGCGCGGGCCGATCAGCTGATGCACCTCGTCGTGGCCCACGGCGGCGATCCGCCCGTCGCGCACGGCCACGGCGGTGGCGCGGCTGCGGGCGGGATCGACGGTGTGCACGGGACCGCCGGTGAGGACGAGGTCCGCGGTGTGTGACATGTGAGTGAGCTCCAGAGAGGGGTCAGACTGCCGTGCGGTCCATCGGCAGGGTCAGGGACTCGGCGTCGGTGCCGCGCCCCGTGCTGAAGTACGGCGAGTGCCGCACGTACTTGGCGACGGCGGCCATGCCGAGGCCGACGAGAATGATCGCGGCGGGCAGCGAGAACATGAACCAGCCGTTGTCCGGGCTGAGTTCGAAGTGGTCGCTCATGGTCAGGTACGAGTATCCGAGGTAGCCGCCGAGGCCGAGCAGGATCAGGCCTGACACGGCGGGCACGCCGATGGCGAGCAGCGCCTCCCGGGCACCTTCGTGACGTGCGGAGCGGAACCGCACGGCGCAGGCGAGCGCGGTGAGGCCGTAGTAGAGGGCGACGATCAGGCCGATGGCGTTGACGGCGGCCAGCAGCATGTCGCTCAGCTTGGGGATCGCGACGGCGAGCAGGGCGATCACTCCGGCGATGGCCATCACGACGACCGTGCCGGCGGCGGGGGTGCCGTAGCGCGGGTGGACGCGGGTCCACACCGGTCCCATCGTGCGGTCGCGGCTCATGGCGAACAGGCCGCGTGCCGTGGGGATGAGGGTGGCCTGCACGGAGGCGACCGCGGAGAACATCAGCGCGACCAGGGGCAGGGTGGCCCAGGGTTCGGCGGCCAGCTTCTCGCCGAGGTACGGGAGCGCCTGGGGGCCGTTTCTGACGAGTTCGGCCAGGCTCATCTCCCGTTGGAAGGCGACCGAGGCGAAGAGGAACAGGCCGAGCATCGCGAAGAGGGCGATGAGGCCGCCGCGGGCCGCGTCGCCGGGGCTCTTCGTCTCCTCGTTGACGCTGAACGCCGCGTCCCAGCCCCAGAAGAAGAACACCGCGAGGACCATGCCCTGGGCGAAGGCGGTGCCGCTGGAGATCTCGAAGGGGTTGAACCAGGACAGCGAGAGGGCGTGGTCACCGGTGACCAGGGCCCAGCCGCAGAAGGCCAGCAGGACCGTGTACTCGAAGATCAGGAGGGCGAACTGGAAGCGGGTGGCGGACCGCACCCCGGTGACGGCCAGCGCGGTGAGGGCGAGGAGGATCACGAGTCCGACCGCCGTGGTGACGCCGGTGGACGTCGGATCGAGGGCGATGCCGGCGACGCTGTGCAGACCGGCCTTGTTCGCGAAGGCCAGGACGACCGAGCCCATGATCGCGCTGGTGTAGGCGCAGAAGATGACCGAGCCGACCAGGGTGACCCAGCCGGTCAGGAAGCCGGGCCAGGGGCCGAGGGACTTGCCGACCCAGACGTAGCCGTTGCCGCAGTTGGGCTCGGAGCGGTTCAGGCGGGCGTAGGCGGTGGCGATGCCGAGGACCGGCAGGAACGCCAGGAGCAGCAGCGCCGGGGCCTGGAGGCCCACGATGGTCGCGATCGTGCCCATGCCGATGGCGATGCTCGTGGTGGCCGCCGTACTGGACGCGGCGATGGCCACGCCGTCGACGACGCCGAGGGAACGGCGCAGATCCGGGCTCGATGCGGAGGAGAGGGGCGGTGCGGACGACATGGAGGGCTCCTCGGGGACGGGAGACGGGGAAGAGCCGCGCGGTGAGGTGATGGAACAGCCGACGTCCACATTGGGTCAACCCTGTTGACGTAAGGCGGCCGGGGTCGTTCACTGAGGGACCCGAGAGCCGCCTTACGCCGACGGGCTCCCAGCGAGAGGAAGTCCGGTCATGTCCACCCGTGTCCCCGAGGAACGCCGGCGCCGGCGGCCCACCCGCTCCGGAGTCCTGCTGTCCGAGGACCTGATCGTCGAGACCGCCCTGCGACTGATCGGCGAGCACGGTTCCGAGGCGCTGAGCGTGCGGCGGCTCGGCTCGGCACTGGGCTGCGACCCGACCGCGCTCTACCGCTACTTCCACGACACCGACGACCTGGTGCTCGCCATCGCGGACCGGATCATCGGCGAGGCGATGGCGGGGTTCGTCCCCGGGAACGACTGGGTGGCCTCGCTGCGCGAGATGGCCCTGCGGGTGCGTGCCGGATACCTCGCCCATCCGCGGGCGGCCGCCCTCGCCGCCCACCGGGTGACCCGGCGCGGGAGCGAGATCCGGGCGGTGGACACCGGGATCGGCCTGTTGCTGTCCGCGGGCTTCGAGCCGGCCGCCGCCGCCCGCCTGTACCTGGCCTTCATCGACACCGTGCTCAGCCACGCCGCCACGGACGCGGCGTTCCAGGCACTCCCCCGGCAGCAGCGCGAGGCCGACCAGCGAGCATGGCGGGAGGTCTACCAGGACCTGGACCCGCAGGCGTACCCTGCGCTGACCGTCGTACGCCGCGAGCTGCCGGGGCTGGCGGACGGCTCGTTCGAGGACGCGGTCGAACTCCTGCTGGAGGCGCTGGCGGCGCGGGCACCGGCGCGCCGCTCCGCACCTGGCTGAGTCTTTCCGTTTCGGTCGTCTCCCCGTCGCGGCACCCTGCCGATCGGGGCGCACACCGAGGGCCACATGGCGCACAAGTGGCGCGAATACGACGTACGCCCCTCGCGCCCACCGCACCCCACGGACATCTGCGCAGGAGCATCACACAGGCTGCACACCGCCTTTCGAAAGCCTCGCTACTTTTGCCTCCGGCTCGATCCTCCGTGCGAACGAGACCGGCCAACGGCCATCGGGCCGATGGTGCAGTCGACTCAGGAAGACCAGATGGACTACTGCTCCTCGTGCCGTCGGCATCTCAACGGCGCCCTGGCGTGTCCCGGATGCGGCGCCTACGCCCCGGACATCGCTCCCCCCGCCCACGTCTACGCGACGACGGGCACGGCGGCAGCGGCGTGGGACGAAGCACCCACGTGGCACGAGGCGGGCAGCCATGAGGACGCGGCCACCGGCCCCGACGTCCCGTCCGAGGACGTGGCGGACGCGCCGGTGGTGGCGGAGGGACGGGCCGCACGGCGACGCCAGCGGGCCCGCTGGAAGAAGAACCAGCGCAAGGCCGTGGTCGCGACCGCCGTCGCCCTCGTCGGCGGCGGCCTGACCGTCACCGCGATGAGCCAGCAGTCCAACACCCGGACCCAGGCGGCCACCACGCCGGACAACCGCGCCATGGGTGTGGCGGAACTGCCCACGTCGGACGACGACCTGCCCGAGTCGACGCCCGCCAAGGCACACCAGGCGTCCACGACCACGCCCTCCACCAAGGCCGGCTCGCACCGGCGGACGGCCGACTCGGCGTCCACCACGTCCCGGTCGTCGGTCCACACGGACTCCGCCGGCTCCCCCACCCCCACGGCGACGACCGCCTCGCGGTCGCAGTCCCAGGGGACGCTCTCGACGTCGGTCGCGGCCGGCGCCGACACCGGCGGCACGACCGGTACGACCACCACGACCTCGGGCACGACCGGCACGACGACGCAGCAGAACTCCTCCTCGTCCACGGCCACGAACAGCACGACGACCACGAACACGAACACCGGCTCGGGCACGAGCACGGGCACGAGCACGGGTGCCAACAACTCCCAGTCTTCGCAGACTTCCACGTCGTCGTCCGCGACCGATCCGTCGGGGCTGTGCGTGCTCAACCTGCTCTGCATCAGCTGAACACCGCTCTCCGGTGCGCTACCAGCACAGCGGAAGCGTGGCGAGGTGGTCGTCGAGCAGGCCGGAGATGATCCGGTGGTCCTGTGCGGAGGGATGCCAGTCACAGCCGAGGTGGTCCAGGGCGGGGTCGTCGTAGTACCAGTGGGCGATCCGCTCGTCGCCCCGCGCCCTGCGGATCCGGGCGATACCTTCGACGGTCTCGGCGAAGGGGCTGGTGCCCAGGTTGGTGGCGCTGACGACGAGGAACGTCCTGGGGCCGTAGCGGGCGCGCAGTGTGTCGAGGAAGCCGTGATAGGCGGATTCGTAGGCGGCGACCAGTTCGGCCTGCGTACTCCAGCACTCGCCCGGATTGAGCGGTGTGGAGAAGTCGTTGAGGCCCAGCCCGATGACGACGACCTGCGGCTGCCAGCCGGGCGGCTTCTGCCAGACGTCGCCCTCCACGCTCAGCAGGGCACGGTCGTAGTAGGTGCGGAAGTCGGTGCCGGGGCTGCTGCCGTTGTAGTTGCGGACCATGCCACGGCCGGAGAAGGCGTTGATCTGGTAGTCGGCACCGAGGCGTCGGGCGGTGAGGGCGCCGAAGGAGAGGTCGGAGTCGGTGTTCCGGTCGACTCCCCCGTTGCCCGAACAGTCACGTGTGCCCGAGACGTTGCCGTAGCCCGCGGTGTAGGAGTCTCCGATGAACTCGATCTGCCTGCGCCGGGCCGCGGGCCTCGCGAGAATCGCACCGCCCGCAGCCGCGACGAACCCGCCGAACCGGCCCTCGCTCCAAGGGCTTTCCGTGCGTTTGACGAGCCGGACACGGTGCTCGGTGTCGGCCAGTCCCCTGATCCAGGCGGTGGTCCGGCCCGGGCTCACGAGGGTGGCCGCGGTCCTGCCGTCCACCTGGACGTCGTAGTCGTTGACGGAGTCGTCGAGGAGGATGCCGACGCCGGTGCCGCGGAACCGGGCCTCGAAGTAGATGCCGGGCCAGCTGTACCGCACGAACCCGTCGGCGGCCGCCTTGACCCGGCCCACCGTGTGGAACCGGGCCGAGGCGGCGCCGGCCGCCCGCGAGGGGGCGGCGACGGCTGCGACCAGGCCGGCGGCGGTGGCGGTCACCAGAGTTCTGCGGGATAAGCGACGGGGCGGAGAGGGCTGCATCTGGCCATCCTCGGGTGTGGGGAGACGGTCGGACGGGATGCGGTGCCCAGCCCCCGATGCCCCGTACGGCCCGCGCGGCCCGTACGGCACGGGAGCGCTCCCACACCCCTGGCGCTGTCTCAAGGTGACCGTCCCACGCGTGCCCGTCAACCCCTCCCGAAAGCATCTTCACGCGGTCGGCGAGGGCGAGGCGTGACAGGCCGGGCATGAGTGCGGATCTTCGGGGTAGCAGAGTCGATGCTTACCCGGGGGAAGGGCCGTCGCACCTGGGGAGGTCGAGACGGCCCTTCCCCCAACTCCATTGCCGTGGCAGGCCCGGAGGTCAGCCCAGTTCCTCGGCCAGTCCGACGATGATGCCCTCGGGGCCGCGGACGTAGCAGAGCCGGTAGACGTCCTCGTACCGAACGATCTCGCCGACGAGTTCGGCGCCGTGGGCGCGCAGGCGGGCGACGACGGCGTCGATGTCCTCCACGGCGAACATGATGCGCCGGATGCCCAGCGTGTTGGTCGGCGCGTCCCTCGGTGCCCCGCTGACCGCCTTCGGTGTGTGGAACTTCGCCAGCTCGATGCGGCCGTGGCCGTCCGGGACGCGCAGCATGGCGACGTCCTGCCGCACGTCGTCGAGCGCGATGATCCGTTCCACCCAGCGTCCCTCGACGGGCGACCGGCCCTCCAGCTCCATGCCGAGTTCGACGAAGAACGCGACGACGGCGTCGAGGTCGTCGACGACGATGAGGACGTTGTCCATCCGGCGGATCGTCATGCTGCGTCTCCTTGGTGTGGCGTGCCGGTTTTATACGCCGAACAAGGTTCCCGCGTTGTCGTGGCACACGGCCCGCAGCCAGTCCTGCCCGAGGTCCAGGCGTTCCAGGGCCTGGAGCTGGTGCAGGTAGGGGTAGGGAATGCTGGGGAAGTCGGAGCCGAGCAGGATGCGGTCGCCCAGGGCGGCGAGCCGGGGCAGCGCGCGGCGCGGGAAGGGCATCAGGCCTTCGGTGAAGTCGGTGAACGCCATGGTCGTGTCCAGCCGCACCTCGTCGTACCGCTCGGCGAGGTCGAGGAAATCCTCGTACTCGGGCATGCCCATGTGCGCGACGATCAGCCGCAGCCTCGGATGCCGGGCCAG
Organism: Streptomyces sp. NPDC005402; assembly: GCF_040606575.1. Lineage (NCBI taxonomy): Bacteria > Bacillati > Actinomycetota > Actinomycetes > Kitasatosporales > Streptomycetaceae > Streptomyces > Streptomyces sp. NPDC005402. The sequence goes on along the minus strand of NZ_JBEXFB010000044.1, from coordinate 709 downwards.
CACCCGCGCGATGGGCTCGGGGCCGGTGTGCTTGCCGGGCGCGGGCCCGGAGCCGCAGTGGATCACCACGGGGATGCCCGCCTCGGCCAGCAGCCCCCAGGTTCGCCGGAGGAGGTCGTCGGCCGGGTCGTACCCGCCCACCTGGACGTGTGCCTTGAACACCCGCGCCCCGGCCTCGACGGCCTCACGGACGTAGGTCTCGACGTCCGGCTCGGGATAGAGGGTGGCGGTGTGCAGACAGTCGGGGGTGCGGCCGGCGAAGTCGGCCGCCCATCCGTTGAGCCACGCGGCCATACCGGGCTTGTGGGGGTAGAGCATCGCGGTGAAGGCCCTGACGCCGAACCCCCGCAGCAGGGCCGTTCTCTCCGCCTCCGCCTTCCGGTAGGTGATCGGCCATCCCAGCCCGCCGACGAGCGGCCCGTTGGTGTCGAAGTACTCCCAGACCTTGTGCAGCACCCGCTCCGGCATGAAGTGGGTGTGGACGTCGATCAGGCCCGGCAGACCCAGTCCTCCCCAGAATCGGCGGATCTCTCCGGCCTCGTCGTTCGTCGCCACGTCACGATCGTTCATGCCGACCACGATCGTCCCTGGTGAGGGGGACGGCGACCTTTTTCGCGAATCCCGGCTCACGAAAGACGCTTCCGGCCCGCGGTCGTGACCAGGTCACCGAGCTCGGGTTGCCGAGGACCACGAACAACAGGATGACCAG
>NZ_JBEXFB010000043.1:0-45681 GCF_040606575.1 Streptomyces sp. NPDC005402 | reverse complement strand
GGGGTGCGGCTGACCAGCTACGTGGGTGAGGCCGCCGACTTCCCGGCCGACGTCCTCGCCCACCAGCTCCAGACCATCGCCGAAGGACGCCTCAACGTCCCGGTCGCGAAGGTCTACCACGGCCTGGAACAGGTCCGTGACGCCCAGGCCGACCTCGTATCCCGCGGCACGCCGGGCAAGCACGTCGTCGTCCTGGACGACTGAAACCTGATCGCGGGACGCGACAAGGTCAGCGACAGCACCTGTGAAAGGGACATGGGATGAGCCTCAGCAAGGAAGAGATCAGCAAGACCATCATCGAGTTGGAGAAGTCCTTCAACGAGCGGTGGAGCGCCGGCGACAACCGCGGCTACCTCGACGGGTTCGCGCAGGAGGTCAGCTACTTCGATTCGTCGCTCCTGGAGGACTTCGTGGTCGGGCGGGACAAGGTCGTCGAGTGGATCGACTCGATCTATTCCAACCCGCATATCGTGCGCAGCGAGTACCTCAATCCGCAGGTCCACGTCAGTGACAGCGGCGACTTCGCCGTCCTGGGCTACAACTTGAAGACCTTCGTTCTCGACGAGGACGGCAAGGAGAAACAGCCCGACGCCTGGAACGTCACCCAGGGCTACCGCCTGATCGACGGTCAGTGGCGCATCGTGCACTCCAACTGGGCGTTCTCCCAGACCGTGACGGAGAAAGTCGCCTCCTGACCGGCAGGTGCCGCCAGAGCGCGGATGTGCCCCTACGCGGCAAGCAGCGGAAATCCTCGTGTGAGCGCCTGCGAAAGCGGGGCTGGGAAACGGAACAGGCGGCCTGCCGATGGTGGAGTCCCGTCGTACGCGGAGCAAGGAGCTGAACGTCATGAACGGTAAGAAGCTGCAGCAGATGGCCGCCGAGTGTGCCGAGGGCCTGCCCGGCACCGCACTGGAGCATCCCTTCGGTGAGGAGTGGGACGTGCACAAGGTGCGCGGCAAGGTCTTCATGCTGATGACCGACGTCACCGGGGAACCGTTGGTGATCCTCAAGGCCGCCCCCGACGAGGCGGCGGCGCTGCGCGAGCAGCACGCCGAGATCACCCCCGGCTACCACATGAACAAGCGACACTGGATCACCCTGCACGGCGGCGACTCCCTCGACCGCGGCCTGGTGCAGGAATTGGTGACCGACTCCTACCGGCTGGTGGTCGCGGGGCTACCGAAAGCACAGCAGCCGGTGGACCCGGCAACGTACGCCCGGGGGGACCGGGCCCCGCGCTGACCCTTACCGGGGTGTGGCCGCAGCCGCTGTTCATCGCCCGCCGCCTGGTCCGCTTCGCAGGCGAGGACGTCGGCATGGCCGACCCGAGCGCCGTCCAGCAGGCCCTTGCCGCGTGGGACGTGTACGAGCGGCTCGGCTCGCCCGAGGGGCTACGGCAAGGGCTACCAGTACGACCCGGACGCCCCCGACGGCTTCTCCGGCGCCGAATACTTCCCCGAGGACATGGACCGCGACACCTCCTACCGGCCCACCGAGCACGGCCATGAGGCCGAGGTCGGCGCCGCCTCAAGCACTGGGCCCGGCTGCGTGCCCAGCGGCGCCACCCGGACTCCGGCTGAGCCAGGATCAGCCGCCCACGGCCCACATCCCCTGTGTCGGCGCGGTCAGTCTGTCGTGAAGCTGGACAGTACGGCGGCCGGGAGGCGGCTGCCTGCCGAGCCGTGGGGAAGGATCTCAGTGATGCGGGCCAGAGCGGCGGCGGAGAGCTGGACGTCGGCGGCGCCGGCGTTCTCCTCGATGCGCTTGGTGCTGCGGGTGCCGGGAATGGGCGCGACGTCCTCGCCCTGGGCGAGCAGCCAGGCCAGCGCGAGTTGAGCGGTGGTGATGCCCCTGGTGCCGGCCAGATCCTTGAGCTGTTCGGTGGCGTGCAGGTTGTACGTGTAGTTCTCGCCCTGCCAGCGCTCGTCCCAGCTGCGCATGTCGTCCGCGGGGTATTCGCTGGCGGGCTTGACCTGGCCGGTGAGGAAGCCGCGGCCGAGCGGGGAGTAGGGCACCAGGCCGATGCCGAGTGCCCGCAAGACGGGAAGGATCTCCTCCTCGACCTCCCGCTCGAAGAGCGAGTACTCGTACTGGAGCACGGAGACCGGGGTGACGGCGTGGGCGCGGCGGATGTACTGGGGGCCGACGTTGCTCAGGCCGAAGTACTTCACCTTGCCTTCGGCGATCAGTTCGCCGACCACGCCGGCGACCTCCTCGACCGGAACGTCGGGGTCGGAAATGTGCTGGTAGAAGAGGTCGATGTGGTCGCTCTGCAGGTAGCGCAGGCTGTTCTCGGCGACCTTGCGGATGTTTTCCGGACGGCTGTCGAAAGCGGGGCTGATCGCCGGGGCAGTCATGTCGAAGCCGAACTTGGTGGCAAGGACGACCTCGTCGCGGAAGTCTTTGACCGCCTTGCCCAAAAGGATCTCGTTGCTGCCGGTACCGGCTCCGTACAGCTCGGCGGTGTCGAAGAAGTCGATTCCGAGTTCGTGGGCGCGGCGGATGGTCGCGATGCCCTCGTCGTCGTTCGAGGCGCCGTAAGCCATGGACATGCCCATTGTCCCCAGGCCGAGTGCCGAGACGCGCAGACCCTGAGAGCCCAGATTGCGGTGCTGCATGAGTTCACTCCCTGAGTGGTTCGCCGGCTTCACCCGCAGAGGTCAAACCGAACTGTTCAGTTTGACTGTACGCCCGGTGAGCCGCGATGCCAAACCAAACGGTTCGGTGCTTTATTCTGGGGCCATGTCCCAGTCCCGCGACTCCGGCCGGACCGCAGCGCCCGCCGCCGGCGACACCACGCGCGAGCGCGTCCTTACCGCTGCCATGGAGGAGTTCGCCCGCCACGGCATCGCCGGCGCCCGCGTGGACCGCATCGCCAAGCTCGCCAGGACCAGCAAAGAACGCGTTTACGCCTACTTCCGCAGCAAAGACGCGCTCTATGCCGACGTCGCCGCACGGGAGTACGTCGTCATCGCCGAGGCCACCCAGCTGGACCCGTGCGACCTCCCTGCCTACGCGGGCCGCCTGTTCGACTACTTTGTCGCCCGTCCAGACCACTACCGCCTGATCGCCTGGGGCCGCCTCGAACTGCCGGGCACCGCAGCCGTTGCCGACGATCCCGCCCAGGCAGTGCTCGCCCGCAAAATCGACCAGCTCCGCCAGGTGCAACAGGCCGGACAGCTCGACCCCGCCTGGGACCCGGCCGACGTCCTCGCCCTGGTCAATCAGATCGCCATGACCTGGGCGTCACAACCCGAACTCAGCGAGGCCGCCGCCGCACACGCCGTGGACCCCACCACCGCCGCCCGCCGCGCCGCGGTGGTGACCGCTGTCGAGCAGCTTTTCCCCCGAGCGAGCTGAGGTCCCTGGACCGGCGGCAGCCCTGCGCGAACATTCCCCGAACGGCGCCCGCATCTGCCCTAAGCAGGCTCCGTGGAGAGGGTGGGCTGTTCACCGGAGAGCGATCGACGCAGTTCTCTTCCGGGTGCAGACAGGGATCCTGCAAGCCGTCCGGGCCGGCACCGCCGGGCGGATCGACTGGAACAAGGCGGGTGCCGACTCGCCACTCGCCCTGCGGGCGAATACTGCAGCTCTCGAACGCCGACACTTCACCAGTGCTCCCAACGGGCGTTCACGCAGATCGCGACGGGGTCATCGCCTCCGATGGGCACGAGGCCTCCGCCGCGTTTCCGTCACGCGTGGGTCCTCGCTGCGCGGGCGGCGAAGGGGGCCGGGGTGAGGCCGGTGCGGTCGCGGAAGAAGCGGCCGAAGTTCGCGGGGTCGGTGAAGCCGAGGTGGACGGCCACAGCGCGGGCATCCCACCGGGCAGCTCCCAGCAGGCGCCGGGCTTCCAACAGGCGCCCCTCATCGATGAGTTCGCGTACTGGCTTGCCGGTGGTGTCCCGGGCGGCGCGGCTGAGGGTGCGGATTGAGCAGCCGAGCAACTCGGCGTAGTCCGCGGCTTGGTGCAGTTCGCGAAAGTGCAGCTCCAGGGCGTCCAGGAAACGCCTGTACCTGTCGGCGCGGCCGGTGCCGCTGATCACCCTGCTGGCCGGGCCTGGTCGACGAAGACCGGGGGGTCGCTACGGCCGTCCGGTCCGTCTGGGCCAGAACCCCGCCCGGCCCAGGACCAGATTCCTCGCCGCCGGCCGACTGCGAGAGCACTTCCACCAGCGGCGACGTTGGCAGGTGTGAGCTCTCGAAGTTGAGGGCGGACAGTAAACGGCCAACGCCACTCGGTTTTCATGGAGGACCCCAAGCGCGGTACGGTCCGACCGTGACCACCGCACGCAGGCCGAGAGGGCCTTATCGCAAGGGACTTGAGCGCCGGGCGCAGATCTTGCGCGCCGCGCTGGAGGTGTTCGCCGAGCGTGGGGACCGGGGGTCGTCGCTGCGGGAGATCGCCGACCGGGTCGGCATGTCGCAGGCCGGGGTGCTGCACTACTTCGGCTCCCGCGAGGAGCTGCTGACGGCGGTACTTGCCGAGCGCGACACAGCGGACGCGGCGGAGCACACGAGCACGGCAGTCAGCCCGGGTGATGCGATGGCCCGAACTGCGGAGCACAACACCCGTTCGCCGGGCCTGGTCAGCCTGTTCGTGAACCTGTCAGCCGATGCGACCGATCCGGAGCATCCTGCGCACGGCTTCTTCGCCGAGCGCTACACCCGCCTGCGCGACACCGTCGAGGACGGACTGCGCCAGGGTCAGGCCGACGGGAGCGTGCGCGCCGACATCCCGGCAGAGCAGCTGGCGCAGCTTCTGATCGCCGTCTCCGACGGCCTGCAGCAGCAGTGGCTGCTGGACCAGCGCATCGACATGGTGGCCGCGATCGACGCCTTCAACCGCCTGTGCCGGCCGCCGGGTGCGTGATGTCCGGCGCCGGACATCACGCACCCGTTCGCGCTCAGGCCGCCTCCACATCCGCGGCGGGCTCGAGGCGCGGGATCAGCAGGCCCGCGAGCGTGCCGAGGAACACCGTGCCCGCGGCGAAGTAGAAGGCGTTCTTGTAGCCCTGGTCCAGGTAGAACTGGGTTCCCTGGAGCACCTTGCCGTCGCGGGCCAGGATGACGTACGTCAGTGTGGTGACCAGTGTGGTGACGACGCCGATCGACATCCATTGAATGCCGCTGGCGATGGCCTGCTCCTCCGCTGAGACCGCCCGCATGATCAGGATCGGGATCACCGCGACGATCATGCCGAAGCCGATCGAGAAGAGGTTGCCCCACCAGATGAGCTCGGCGTTGGTGTAGTGGTAGGCCGCCTGAGCCAGGTAGCCGACGGTGGAGATCAGACCGCCGAGGATCAGCGGGAGGCGCGCGTCGACCTTGCGCAGCAGCACCCCTGTGCCGAAGCCGACCGCGAGGATCAGCAGGCTCGCCGGCAGGCCGATCACCGCCGAGTGGGTGGCGGTCATGCCGAGGCCGTCGGAGATGGTCGGAATCTTCGGGTAGAGCACCAGCAGCGAGGCGATGATGCCGGTGCCGAAGAGCGCTCCGCCGGTGAGAGCGGTGGCCAGTATGACGGTCCACACCTTGCGACGGCCCAGCATGGCCAGGTGGACAAGCGGCTGGGCGATGCGCTTCTGGGAGACCACGAACAGGGCGATGGCGGCGAGACCGCCGATGACGCAGCCGAGCGTGCCGGCGGAGGTCCAGCCCCAGTCCGTCCCCTGGCCGATGCCGTAGGTGAGCGCGGTCAGTCCGCCGCCGAGCAGCAGGCCGCCGATCCAGTCCATCCGGGCGGAGGGGTCGCGGTAGTGGGTCTTCGGCACGGCGAACAGGATCAGCAGCAGGCCGATGGCGGTGGCCGCGACGATGGACCACAGGACCCCGCGGAAGCCGTAGTCGTCCAGGACCCAGCCGGTCAGGAACGGGCCGCCGATGGCGACGAAGGCGACACCACTGCCGACAATGCCGCTGGCCGTGGCGGCCTGCTTCGGCGGGAGGATCTCGCGGACGGTGGCGTAGGTGAGAGCGCCGATCGGCCCGTAGAAGCCGGCGATGCTGCGGCCGATCAGCATCATGGAGTAGTTGCCCGCGGAGGCGGCGATGATGTCGCCGACCAGGCCGGTCAGGGTGATGGCGATCATCACCTGGCGCTTGCCGTAGAGGTCGGCGGCCTTGATCACAAACGGTGTCAGCAGGGTGGAGACCAGCGCCGTGGACAGGATGAACCAGGCGATGTGAGTGGTCTGGAAGTGGACGGCCACGGACGCCTGCGCGTTGCCCGTCAGCATGCCGACGAGGGTGAGCAGTTGAGTGGGCCACAGCAGTGCGAGCGCGATGAGCGCGAAGCGCGCGCCGCGGACGGGGTTCATGGCTTCGGCCTCGGCCGCAGGCGCGGCGGGGGTGAGTGAGGATGTCACGGCGGTGTGCCCTCTCGATGGATGGGCTCCGGTCGACGGAGCAACAGTAGGGCGTTGAACCCATTCAGTCGGCCGACGCCCCTCCCCCAGATCCCGGAGCGGGCGGGATATTGGACGGTCATGGCGCGTTGCGCTGGGTTAACGGAGCAGAAACCTAGCTCTGTTTGGGATTCGGCGCTAGGGTTGCCGCCAAGGAATCTCACCGGTGCGCCGAGAGCCACCACCGGGGATTGAAACGTTCCATTCCTCTAGTCGTCATCGTGATCGCCGCAACAGGCGTACGACGCCCGCGCACAGCCCCGACAGCAAGGAACAGACGCCGTGCCTGAAGCCCTATCCCCCGCCCCTGCGGTCGCGCGCCTGCGGTTCGAGCACCACCGCGAGCCGCTCGGCATCGGTGAATCCCGCCCCCGCCTGTCGTGGACCACCCAGACCGAGCTGCCCGGCTGGCGGCAGACGGCCTATGCGATCCAGCGACTGGCCGCACAGGGCGACGTGGTCGCCACGGCCGAGGCCGAACACGACGAGTCGGTCCTGGTCGCCTGGCCTTTCGACGCCCTCGGTTCGCGAGAGCGCGTGGGCGTGCGGGTGCGTGTCCGGGGCACGGACGGAGCCTGGTCGCACTGGAGTGAACCGGCCTTCGCCGAGACCGGACTGCTGCACCCCGACGACTGGCAGGCCCGCTTCGTGAGTGCCGACTGGGACGAGGACGCCCAGCAGGACCAGCCGGCCACCCACCTGCGCTGCGCCTTCACGATCCGCCCCGGCGTCGCAGGCGCCCGCCTCTATGCGACCGCGCACGGCGTCTACGAGGCGGAGCTCAATGGCTCCCCGGTCGGCGACCACGTCCTCGCCCCCGGCTGGACCACCTACGGCAAGCGCCTGCGCTACCAGACCTACGACGTGACAGCCCTCCTGCAGGACGGCGAGAACAACCTGACCGCTCTCCTCGCGGACGGCTGGTACCGCGGCCGCCTCGGCTTCACCGGCGACAAGCGCGCCGTCTACGGCGACCGGCTGGCCTGGCTGGCCCAGCTGGAGATCCGCTACACCGACGGCAGCACCGACACCGTGACCACCGACTCGGACGGCCGCTGGCAGGCCGCCCAGGGCCCGATCCGCCGCAGCAGCCTCTACGACGGCGAGACCCACGACGCCCGCGTCGAGCCCACCGACTGGCGGGGCGTGCGCGTCGAGGAGCGCGACCCGGCGACGCTCGTCGCCCCCGTGGGCCCGCCAGTGCGCCGGATCGAGGAGCTGGCACCGACGGCCATCACGACCTCACCTTCGGGCCGGACGATCGTCGACTTCGGCCAGAACCTCGTCGGCCGTCTGCGCCTGACGGTGACCGGTGAGGCCGGGCAGGAGATCGTGCTGCGCCACGCCGAGGTGCTGGAGGACGGCGAACTCGCCATCGCACCGCTGCGCAGTGCGCAGGCCACCGACCGCTACATCCTGCGCGGCGGCGGTCCGGAGACCTTCGAGCCGCGGTTCACCTTCCACGGCTTCCGCTACGCCGAGGTCACCGGCTGGCCGGGCGAACTGAAGCCCGAGGACCTGCGTGCCGTGGTGATCCACTCCGATCTGGAGCGCACCGGCACCTTCGAAAGCTCCGACGAGCTGCTCAACCGGCTGCACCAGAACGTGGTCTGGGGCATGCGCGGCAACTTCCTCGACGTCCCGACCGACTGCCCGCAACGCGACGAGCGCCTGGGCTGGACCGGCGACATCCAGGTCTTCGCCCCCACCGCCGCCTACCTGTACGACAGCGCCGGCTTCCTCACCTCATGGCTCGCCGACCTCGCCGCCGACCAGGGGGAGAACGGAGGGGTCCCCTTCGTCGTACCGAAATGCGTCGACAGCGCCGAGACCCCGACCGCCGCGTGGGGCGACGCCGCCACGATCGTGCCCTGGGTGCTCTACCACGCCTACGGCGACCTCGGCGTGCTCGCGGCCCAGTTCGAGAGCATGCGCGGCTGGGTCGACCACGTCGCCTCGCTGGCCGGGGAGTCACGTCTGTGGGACAGCGGCTTCCAGTTCGGCGACTGGCTGGACCCGAACGCCCCGGCAGGGCGCCCGGATCAGGCACGCACCCCCGGCGAGATCGTCGCCACCGCCTACTTCGCCCGCTCTGCCGAGATCGTCGCCCAAGCGGCGCAGCTGCTCGGCCGCGAGGCGGACGCCGTCCGCTACGGCGCGCTCACCGCCCAGGTCCGTCAGGCGTTCGCCTCCGAGTACGTCACCGGCACGGGCCGGCTGATGGCGGACGCCCCGACCGCATACGCGCTGGCGCTCCAGTTCGCGCTGCTGCCCGACCGGGCCCAGCGCGCGCACGCCGGCAAGCGGCTGGCCGGCCTGGTCCGCGCCGGCGGCTACAGGATCAGCACCGGTTTCGTCGGCACGCCGCTGATCTGCGACGCCCTCGCCGAGACCGGTCACCTGGACGCGGCCTACCGACTGCTGATGCAGACCGAGCAGCCGTCCTGGCTCTACCCCGTCACCCAGGGCGCGACCACCATCTGGGAGCGGTGGGACAGCCTGCTGCCCGACGGCAAGGTCAACCCCAGCGGCATGACCTCGTTCAACCACTACGCGCTCGGCGCCGTCGCCGACTGGCTGCACCGCACCGTCGCCGGCCTGGCCCCAGCCGAGCCCGGCTACCGGAAGCTGCGCCTGGCACCCCGCCCCGGCGGCGGGCTGGACCGCGCGCAGGCGGCGCTGCTCACCCCGTACGGCCGCGCGGAGATCGCCTGGCGTCTGGACGGCGAGGAGCTTCACATCACCGCGCTCGTCCCGCCCAACGCCACCGCAGTGGTCGACCTGCCGGGCCCGGCCGGCTCGCCGTTCGACGTGACCGCCGGTCGTCATACCTGGACCGTCCACCTGCCGGCAACGGCACCACCCAGCGGCCCGATCACCCTGGACACCACGCTCGGTGAGCTGATGGACCGGCCGGGGGCCATGAAGATCTTCACGGACACCCTGGTGCGCTACTTCCCCGAGGCAGCGGCATACATCGACCAATCCGACACCGAGTCCGGCGAGACGACGATCCGCAACGCGGCCGCCATGGTGCCTGGCGGCCCCGAGTTCCTCCTCGATCTTGAGGAGCAGTACTCCGCCTTCAACGCCGGAGCACGGACTACTGGTTGACGGGCCGTCAGGCGGGAGTTGCTTCCCGCCCACTGCACTCCTTTCTCCGACGACTTGGAGGCCCCATGCCCAGCAAGACCCACGAGTGGCTTTCCGAACTGGTCACAGCCGGTCGAGCCGCCGCGCAACCCACGCTTGCCCAGGAACGCGAGAACGCAGTCCGCTTTGCGGCGATGACCCCCGTCCCGGACGGTGTGGTCGAGGAAACGTTCCCCGGCCTGGCGGGGGCACTGCTTTTCAGCCCACCACAGCCGCGTGACGACCTGGTCATCCTCTACGTCCACGGCGGCGGCTTCCGCACCGGCACCGCCACCCAGGCGCGGGCTGCGGCCGGGCTCCTGGCAGTGCGCCTGAACATCCGAGCCGTGGTGCCCGAGTACCGGCTCGCGCCTGAAGACCCTTTCCCCGATGGGCTCGACGACTGCGAGTGTGCCTACGGAGCCGTCCGTGCCGCCTACCCGGAGGCCCGGATCGTCGTGGTCGGCGAGTCGGCGGGAGCCGGTCTTGCCGCCGGGCTCCTGCTGCGCCGCCGCGACGCAGGCGACGGCACGCCTCTGGCCGGCGTGCTCTGGTCCGGCGTGTTCGATCTGCGCGCGGAAAACCTGGCATCAGGCAGCTGGGTTGAGAACGCCGCCACCGACGCCATGATCACCCCCTGGCTCGGCCCGCGCATGGCCGCGGACTATCTCGCCGGCAGCAGCCCCGAGGACCCGCAGGCTTCTCCCGCACGTGCCAACCTCACCGGTCTGCCCCCGCTGATGATTCTGGCCTCAGGTTCCGAGTTGCTGCGTGACGACTCGGTCGCGCTGGCCGCACGCGCCGCCGCCTGCGGCGTGGAGACGATGCTGGAACTCTGGCCGTACATGCACCATGCCTGGCCCGTCTTCGGCTCCATGCTGCCCGAATCGCTCGAAGCCCTCGACCGCACCGCCAAGTTCGTCCGCCGCGTGGACGCGGGCCGTTTCGTGGACGGCCCGGCTCTGATGGACGACCCGGCGATCCTCGCCCTGATGGGGGCCTCCCAGGAACAGGCTGAGGTGTGACGGAACAGTGAATTCGCCCAGTTCCCCATAGCCCGCACGAGGCATGGGTCAATACGAGGAACCCGGTGGGGCAATGCAGGCGGAGTCTTCACCGGCATCCCCCTCGCCGCTCCGCCCATCGGCCGACTGCGCTTTCGCCCGCTCAAGGCTGCATAGAGGTGCCAACTCAACGCCGCGGTAAGCCAGATCGTCGACCGGTCCGGGGCCGAGCGAACGGACCTGCGACCGGTCCTTCCGGGCCATCGCGGCGGTCTGCGCGGCCAGTACCCCCACGACGACCTTCACCTGAACGAACCCGGTCACCGCGGCTGGGTTCAGACCCTGCGGCCGCTCCATGTGGACGTCGCGCGTAGAGCAACGAAGGAGAATTCCCCATGAAAACCGCTCCCCACACGATCCCGAACGACGCCGGCGCCCCGGAGACGGACCGCGAGGAGCGCTACCGCGACGCCGACCTGCCCGTCGAGGACCGGGTCGCCGATCTGCTGGCCCGCATGACCCTGGAGGAGAAGGCCGGCCAGCTCACCCAGTTCTTCTACATGGGCACCGGCGAGCCGATCCCCGACAACTTCGACATCGAGTCCCTGCCGCCCGAACACCGTGCCTTCGTCCAGCAGCCCCACGACGTCGAGGCCGCGGTCTCCCGTGGCGGCGCCGGGTCGCTGTTGTTCGTCAAGGACCCCTCCCTGGGCAACCGACTGCAGCGCCGCGCCATCGAGGACAGCCGCCTTGGCATCCCGCTGCTGTTCGGCTACGACGTGGTCCACGGGCTGCGCACGATCTTTCCCGTGCCGATCGCGATGGCCGCGACCTGGGACCCGGACACCGCCGAGGCCGCGCAGGCCGTCGCGGCCCGCGAGGCGCGCGCGGCGGGGATCCGCTGGACGTTCGCACCCATGATCGACATCGCCCCCGACCCTCGCTGGGGCCGCATCGTCGAGGGATCCGGGGAGGACCCGGTGCTCGGCGCGGCCATGGCCGCGGCGCAGGTCCGCGGGTTCCAGGGCGACCTCGGGGCCGAGAGCGTCCTTGCCGGTGCGAAGCACTTCCTGGGGTACGGCGCCGCCCGCGGCGGGCGCGACTACGACGACGCCGACATCTCCGACGCCGAGTTGCGCAACGTGTACCTGCCGCCCTTCCGAGCCGCGATCGAGGCGGGCGCCGCCAACGTCATGAGCGCCTATATGGACCTCAACGGCGTGCCGGCCTCCGCGAACCGGTGGCTGCTGAGCGACCTGCTGCGCGACGAACTGCACTTTGACGGCTGGGTCGTCTCGGACGCCAACGCCGTGCAGTCGCTTCAGACGCAGCACTTCGCGAAGGGCCAGCAGGATGCCGCCGTGCGGGCGCTGAACGCGGGCCTCGACATGGAGATGTGCACCTTCACCCCGGCGTTCGACCACCTCCCGCAGGCGGTACTCGACGGGCTCGTCAGCGAGCAGACACTGGACACCGCCGTGTCGCGGGTGCTCGCGGCGAAGTTCCGGCTCGGTCTGTTCGAGAGCCCTTACACCGACGAGGACGCGGCACCCGCGGCCCTGTCCGCCGCGGCGCACCGTGATGCCGCCCGGGATGCGGCCGAGCGCAGCCTCGTACTCCTCAAGAACGACGCGGCCACGCTGCCGCTACGGCCGGAGCGGCTCGCCAGCGTCGCCGTCGTCGGCCGGCTCGCCGACTCCCGGCGCGACACGCTCGGGCCCTGGGTGTTCGCCCACGACACCTCCGAGACCGTCTCGATCCTCGACGGGCTGCGTGCCCGGCTCGGGGACGGCATCCTGGTCGAGTACGCGGCCGGGGCGGGTGCCCCCGAGCGGCTGCACCCGTCGCCGTTCGACGTACTGGACCCCTCGGTCGTCCCGACCCCGGCCGACTTGGACGAGGACGCCGAGATCGAGCGCGCCGTCGCCGCCGCCCAGGACGCCGACGTCGCGATCGTGGTCGTCGGGCAGCCGCAGAACCAGATCGGCGAGAAGGCGTCGACCTCCACGCTCGACCTCCCCGGCCGTCAGCTCGAGCAGCTGCAGCGCGTCGCCGCGACCGGCACGCCCGTGGTCCTGGTCGTGCTGTCGGGCCGTCCCCTGGACCTGCGGTGGGCGCACGAGCACGTCCCCGCCATCGTGCAGGCGTGGTACCCGGGAACACGTGGGGGCGAAGCGGTCGCCTCCGTGCTGGTGGGTGACGTATCGCCCGCCGGCCGGCTGCCCTTCACATGGCCCCGCCACGTCGGCCAGGTGCCGCTCGTGTACTCCCACTACCGGACCTTCACGCCGCAGGAGCAGCACGCCCGGTACTTCCAGGACCACGGGGCGCCCCTTTACCCGTTCGGCCACGGCCTGTCCTACGCCACCTTCACGTACACCAACCTCCGGATCGACCGGACGTCCAAGGCCCGCCAGGACACCGCAACCGTGTCGGTCGACGTCACCAACACCTCTGAGCGCGACGCCGACGAGGTCGTGCAGCTGTACGTCCACCAGCGCTACGGGTCGTCGTCGCGGCCCGTGCGGGAGCTCAAGGGCTTCGAGCGAGTCCCGGTCCCCGCGGGCACCACCACCACCGTGCGCTTCGAGCTCGGCCCCGACCAGCTCCGGTACTGGAGCGCCGCGACCCGCACGTACCAGCTCGACACCACCCTCCTCGACCTCTGGGTCGGCGGCAGCTCCACCGCCGAGCTCACCACCACCCTGGAGGTGACCGGATGACCGGGACCGACGTGCAACTCGACGCAGACCGCGTCGACCTTCGTGACTGGACCATGCGTCGCCCGGGCAGTGCCGAAGAGACCGCCGTACGCCTCCCGCACGACGCGATGATCACCGAACCTCGGTCGTCCGACGCCTCCGGCAGGTCCGACACCGGATGGTTCCCGGGGGGTCGGTACACCTATCGCACGCGCTGGTACGCCGACCCCGCGTACCGCGGTCGAGACGTCCAGCTCCGCTTCGACGGCATCCAGGGCGAGTCGGTCGTGACCGTGAACGGCCACCCGGTCGGGACCGTGCGCAGCGGGTACACCGAGTTCGGCTTCCGTATCGACTCCGTCCTGAACTGGGACGACGAGAACGAGATCGCGGTCGACGTCGACAACAGCGCGCAGCCCGCAGGCCGGTGGTACCCCGGCTCCGGCCTGTACCGGTCGGTGTCCCTGCGGATTCGCAGTCGTGTGCGCCTTCAGGATGACGGTGTCGGCGTGCGTACGACGCTCCACGGCTCCGACGCGGTCGTCGAGGTCCGGACCGCAGTCGTGAACGACAGCGACGGGCCCGTGCACGTCCGCACCGTACTGCACTCCGAGGCAGGGGCCGTGGCGCAGGCCGTGGCGGCCGACGACGGGATCGCGCACCTGCACGTGCCCGGGGCCCGCCTGTGGTCCGCCGAGGACCCGTTCCGCTACCAGCTCGTCACGACGGTCGAGCACAACGGTGCCGTCGTCGACACCCGTCGCGAGCTCGTGGGGCTACGCACGGTGCACGTCGACGCCCGCCACGGCCTGCGGATCAACAAGCAGAAGGTCAACCTGCGCGGCGCATGCATCCACCACGACAACGGCATCCTGGGCGCCGCCACCCACCGGGCCGCGGAGTTCCGGCGCATCCGCATCCTCAAGGAGAGCGGCTTCAACGCCGTCCGGTCGGCGCACCACCCGATGTCACGTCACCTGCTCGACGCGTGTGACGAGCTGGGCATGTACGTGATGGACGAACTCGCCGACTACTGGATCCAGTCCAAGTCCACGCACGACTTCTCGCACAGGTTCCTGGACACCTGGCGCGAGGATGCCGACCGCATGATCGAGAAGGATCGAAACCGGCCCTCCGTCATCATCTACTCGATCGGCAACGAGATACCCGAGACCGCGCACCCCGACGGCGTCGCGCTCACCCGTGAGATCGCCGCGTACGTCAAGGCGGCAGACCCGGACCGCCCGGTCACGGTGGCCCTCAACATCTTCCTCAACGTCCTGTCGTCGATGAACAGGTCCCCGTACGCGGGTACTTCCGACACGCCGGACGGGCCTCGACACAACAAGCAGGGGCCCGGCAGCACGGAAGCCAATCGCTTGGTCAACCAGATCGGGCGCATGATGGACGTCGTCTCGCGGCTCCCCATCGCCGATCGTGCGACACGCGACGCGTTCGCCGAGGTGGACATCGCCGGCTACAACTACGGGCTGGCGCGGTACAAGCACGATGTGAAGGCCCACCCCGACCGCGTGATCGTCGGCAGCGAGACCCTGCCAGGAGACATCGCCCGTGCGTGGGACCTCGTCACGCAGTACCCGTCCGTCATCGGCGACTTCATCTGGGTCGGCTGGGAGTACCTGGGAGAGTCCGGGGTCGGGGTGTGGGCGCCCGGCCGCAGGACCGGGCTGGTCAAGCCGTACCCCTACCTCCTCGCCGGGCCCGGGGTCATCGACCTGACCGGCCAGCCGGACTTCTCGCTGCGCCTCGGGCAGGTGGCCTGGGGAACGCGCCCCGGGCCGGCGATCGGCGTGCGGCCCCTCGACCAGGCGGGACAACCGGTCGCACGGGTCGCGTGGCGCAGCACCGACGCTGTCGAGAGCTGGGCCTGGCGCGGGTGCGCGGGCCGCAAGGCCGAGATCGAGGTCTACTCCGCGGACGACGAGGTGGAGCTGTTCGTCAACGGGCGTTCCGCCGGCCGTCGCAGGGCCGGGCAACGACGTCGCTACACCGCTCGGTTCATCACCACGTACGCCGCCGGCGAGCTCGTCGCGGTTGGTTACCGAGGAGGGCACGAGGTGTCCCGGACGGTGCTCCGCTCGGCGGGGGACGACCTCGCGGTCCGTCTGACCGCGGACCGGGCTCGACTGAGGGCCGACCGCGACGACCTCGCGTTCGTCGAGGTCGAGATCGTCGACGGCGCCGGCACGGTGGAGATGCTCGCGGACGACGACATCGAGCTCAGGGTCGAGGGGCCGGCCGAGCTCGTGGGGTACGGCAGCGCCAGACCTGACCCCACCCGTCCGTTCGCCGATCCCACTCAGCGCGCGTACCGCGGTCGTGCCCTCGCCGTCCTGCGTTCCATGGGTCGGACCGGGAGCGTCCACGTCACCGCGACGTCGCACCTGCACGGGGTCTCACACCTCACCCTCGACGCACGCTGAACGATCATGGATTCGTCCGCGTGGGCTCCGTCTCCGTTGCAAGAAACAGACGTGCCTCACGATCAA
Source organism: Streptomyces sp. NPDC005402 (assembly GCF_040606575.1). Classification (NCBI taxonomy): domain Bacteria; kingdom Bacillati; phylum Actinomycetota; class Actinomycetes; order Kitasatosporales; family Streptomycetaceae; genus Streptomyces; species Streptomyces sp. NPDC005402. The sequence goes on along the minus strand of NZ_JBEXFB010000043.1, from coordinate 29,929 downwards.
ACGATCTGCGAGGAACTCGCCACCGTTTGGGACCAGTTCCTGGAGACGGGCGAGCCTGGCCGGCCCGCCTTCGACTCCGCCGCCGCGGCCCACCCGGCAGCACGCCGAACGCGTCCGCGCAGGCAGCCGACCCAAGGCCACGCCATCACTTCACCGGCCGACCGACCAGCAGACTCACTAGCCAGAAACTGGAGCACTCCCATGAACCGTTACGACGACCGCCGTGTCCTGATCACCGGAGCAGGCTCCGGCATCGGCCAGGCCACCGTCCTGCGCATACTCGCCGAGGGCGGCCACGTCGTCGCCGCCGACGTCGATACGGCCGGCCTGACCGCCACCCGCAAGCTCGCCGCCGACACCGGTACCAAGGACCGTCTGCACACCGTCCAGGTGAACATCGCCGACGAGACCTCCGTCCGCGAGGCCGTCGCGGCCGCCCTTATCGCCCTCGGCGGCGGCCTGGACGTACTGGTCAACGCGGCCGGCATCCTGCGCTCCTCGCACACCCACGAGACCAGCCTGGAACAGTTCAACCAGGTCATCGCGGTCAACCTGACCGGCACCTTCCTGATGATCCGCGAGACGATCCCGGCGCTGCTCCAGGGCGAGAACCCGGCCGTGGTCAACTTCAGCTCCACTTCGGCGAGCTTCGCGCACCCCTACATGGCCGCCTATGCCGCCAGCAAGGGCGGCATCCAGTCCATGACCCATGCGCTCGCCGCCGAGTACAGCAAGCAGGGCATCCGCTTCACCGCCGTCGCGCCGGGCTCGATCTCCTCCGGGATGACCGACGCGAGTGGCACCAGCAAGGAGAACGTCGGCCCGGGCCTGCCCGACGACGCGGACTACGACATCATGATGAAGCTGCTCCCGGCCATCGGCCAGGGCTTCGCCGGGCCGGAGACAGTCGCGGGCGTCGTCGCCATGCTCGGTTCGGTGGACGGCACGTTCATCACCGGCACGGAGATCCGCATAGACGGCGGCACCCATATGTAAGCGGTGCGGTGTCAGCGGCGGAAACGGAGGCCCTGGACCATCAGTTCGGGCTGGAGCCGGACCTGATGGTTCTCGTATTTCGCGGTGTCCCTCGCGTGGGTCGACGCCCCCCGTCGGTGTCCTCGCCTTCCGCTGCGACCCCGGTTGGTGCGTGGTCAACCTCTCGGACGAGCCGTACCAGGTGCCCGACCACACCGCGACGCAGCTGGCCAGCGGCTCGATGACGGACGGACTTCTGGAACCGGACCACGCGATCTGGCTCCAAGTCTGACGGTTCCCCCCGGGGCAACGCCCCTCCCGATTCGTCAGGGCCTCTCCGGTGTCATTCCCGCTGGCCGGAGAGGCCCTGGCCCGTTGGACAACGGACAGCTGTAGACTCCACGCCGACCGCGCGGGGTGTCGTGACAGGAGGATCCGGCAGCGAGGCGATCAGCCTCAGCAGGGTATTCCGACTGACCGGCGCCCCGAAGACGTCCGTCATGCGAGGCCCCGCCCGGCCCGCGAGCGCGAGGCCGATCGAGATGAGCGTCGATCGCAGCCGTTCCGTCCGCCGGCCGAACCGGCGAGTGAGCCCCGGAACCTGCTCGGCGAAAGTCTTGCGCGAACAGGAGCCCTCCGCGCAGACGAACCGGCGCACCCTCAATGCCACCACGACGGGCTTGCCCGCCGTCGGTAGATCGTGAGGAAACCGCGGATAGGAGCCGTGTATTCGCCCCGACAAGTACCCGCAGCCAGGGCTGGTTGCCTGCCGAGCAGTGCTCAGGGCCTCGATCCGGACGACGATGTCGGTAGCCGCGACGGACTCCACCAACACGTTCTCCAGCGAGGAGAACAGCAACTCCTCGAGTTCCGGCCGTATTTTGTTCACGGCGCAGCACTGTCGGCGACACCGCGCACCGCCCGGGCGATTTTCGGGCTATCTCAGCCAGCCTCACGAGGAGATCGTAGTCACGCTGCGTACGCGACCACACGAAGTGGACCAGAGCCCATGAAAAGTGACACAGCGAGCCTGTGCGAGCCCGGGCTCCGAGCGCTTGGGCAGAGGTGAACGCCGTGAAGAACCTGAGCCCAGTGCCCGCATGAGCAGTGGAGAAACCAGGGAAATCGACTGTGTGTTCTTGCCTTCGCCGGGCACGAGGAGCGACGGAGGTTGATAACTATGGTTCCCCTGCTTGTCGTTCTTCTGCTGGCTCTGCTCCTCTTCGGCGCGGGATTCGCGCTCAAGGCACTGTGGTGGCTCGCCGTCATCGTGCTGGTCGTCTGGCTGCTGGGCTTCGTCATGCGCTCCGCCGACTCGGGCGGCCGCAAGGGACGCTGGTATCGCTGGTAACCCACCCCGCAGCAACATGCCCGTGGGCCCCGGATCCATCCGGGGCCCACGGGCATGTCCCGTATCAGGACAACTCTGTTGTAAAACGGTGTGACTACCGTCGTCCCGGGAACCGGGCTTCATAGCTGGGGCCCGGTGAGCAGTGGAACCTGCGCCTCCAAACCACCGGACCCCAGCCACCCCGATTCCGCGCGCCGCCCCGCACGCTCTGCCGGTCCCGGTCCGGCCGCGGGCTGTATCCCGCTGGTCCGATGCGACAGGTGACCCCAGGGGCCACATCCCGTCGCCTCGCGGCATCACCTCGAGCCGCTGAGCCGGGAAAGCAGGTCAGTGGTGACGGCCACTGCCGTGGTGGTGGCGGTGCCCGCCCCAGGAGGCGTCGTCGATAAAGCAGCCGTGGTCGTGCGCAGAGTGGCAGTGTCGGAGAACAGCGCTCTCGGCTGATGTAACGGGCCAGCATGCCGGGCAGAAGACTCCTGGGATCCTGTGCGTATTCGTTGCATGGGCCGTGGGTGGCTTTGCTCACGAGAACGAGAACCGATAGCAGATGTTCACTACTTCGGGAGGCACCGATGTGGCTTTGGAATTCGAACCCTCGGGCTCCTGTCGGGGCATTGGCGCGGTAGGGGCGGCTCAGCCCTCGGCGGCCACCCCGGCTCCCGAGGCTCGGATGGGCCCGCCCCACCCCGGCCCGCCGGACGGCCCGGTCGCGGCTCACCCACCTGCCGGGCTGGGAGGCGGTCAGGCCGCAGCGGCGTTTCGATGCTGACATGAGCGAGCGCGACGACTTCCTGGCCTGGGTCGGATCCGACCTGTACGCGGCGGAGCTGGCCATCCACAACGGCGACGCGGACCCGCGCAGGGCACTGTGGTCCCGCGAGGAGCCGGTGAGCGTGCTCGGCGCCTGGCGCAACGCCTTCGGGCTACGCGAGGTCGACGAGCTCTTCACCCACCTCGCGGAGAGCTTCTCCTCCTGCACGTCGTACGCGTTCGACCTGCGGGCGTGCGACGTGGTGGGCGACCTGGCCTGGACGGCCGGCTTCGAGCGCACGTCCGTGTCCGTCCACGGCGAGCCCACGAGCTACACGCTCAGGGTGACGCAGGTCTACCGCCGCGAGGGCGGGTGGTGGCGGGTCGCCCACCGCCATGGGGACAAAGGGCCGTGACCGGCGTTCCAGGCTCCCGCCGTTCTGTGCGCAGTCCATGGTTCAGCCGTTGGTCAGTTCGATCCCCAGGGCTGGCGCTCCTCGGGGATGCGGGCGGTGGCGCCACTGGCAGCGAACAGAACCTCCGGCGCCTGCCTGCCGAAGTGGTGAACATCTGCTGTCGGTACTCGTGAACAAAGCCACGGCCCCGAGGTTTCGGCCGCCGTTGTGCTGGCGGCAGGCTGCAACGTCTTCATTTCTGGTCGCGCAGGAAGGCAGGGATCTCATCACGGGTCGGATAGTTCGGCTGGGGTGCCGGCTTGTCCTGAAGGAACGCAGTGATGACGGCGACGGCCCGGTCGTTGTTGTCGTCGAGGCCGTTCCACATGTGGTGTCCGACTCCGGGCATGTACTGCGTGCGCTGGATGGCGGGGTCATTGGCAAGGACGGTGGTCTCCCAGTGACGAATCTGGGAGGAGCACTCGGCGATCATCAGCATCGCGGGGGTCCGGGAGCGCCTCAGTTTCGAGGCGATGGAGGGGGAGTCCTTGACCGTCTGCTGGATGCGGAGGCTGGCGGCGGGACTGAAGGAGAAGTTCCGTGCGGTGTCCTCGGCGGGGATGCGATGCGCGTCGCGAGCGCAGTAGGCGGATGCGGTGTCGCTGTCGAGGTCTGCGGCGGTGAAGGCGTTGTCGCCTTCGGCCTGGCCGATCAGTCCGGTGTCGGGGGTGAGGAGTCCCAGTCGCATAAGGCCGAACGCCACGGCGTACCGGGGGACGTGCGTCGATCGCGGTCCGGGCATGGCCGGTGCGAGGCCCCTCGCGGACTTCCGGCCCTTGTGCCCGGCGATGTGTGCGGTGGGGCCGTCCATGGGGCCGGGCTCAGCAATGATCGCCCGGTGCAAGCGTGCAGCGACCCCCGGGTCAGCCAGGGCTCGGGTGAGCACGGACCCGCCTGAGGAGAATCCGAGGATGTCGATTTTGCCCTTGTTCAGGCGGTCGACGAAGGCGGCGAGGTCACGGACCGACCTGGAGATCGTGTACTGACTCATGGGCAGCAGGTCGCTTCGTCCGCCACCGGCCTGTTCATAGGCGTAGACGTCATAGCCCTGGCGTGCCAGGAGTTGCAGGAACCGGTGGTCGAGCACCGAGATGCCACGGACCGGTCCGCCGTTGAGGTACACGAACGGGATGGGATGCCGGGGACCGGGGTTCGCGGGCGGGTAGTGGTATACCGCGACCCGGCTGCCGGTGGACAGGCTCCAGTGCTGCGTGGTCACGAACGGCAGGGCGGGTGGGTATCGCCGGGCCGTCGGCACGGTCGGGATGCAGACCGATGCCGTCAGTGCTGCCGCGACAATCACCGGCAGGAACGGCACGAGCCGCGCCGGCCACGTGCGGCGTCGGCCCAGCCACATCGCGAGGACAGCACCGACTCCAAGGGTCGACAACCATGCGGCGAACCCCGAGCCTGCCCCATCTGTGAGGGCGATCAGTGCGAGAAAGACGACGACCAGCATCGTGACGGCGGCCAGGGCCAGCAGTAAGCGACCGGTGAAGCGGACGAGGCGTATGGCGGACGTGGGCACGGCGAACCTCCGACAGTTTCAGAACGCTGTTTCAAAACGACGTTATCAGAGGGGGTAGGCTGCTGGCCGTGGGTAGGCCGAGAACAAACGACGAGGCCGTCAAAGAGCGGCTTGTGGAGTGCGCGACCGAGATGCTCGCCACCCGTCCGCGGGAGTCGCTCACGGTCCGCGCCGTGGCCGCTGCCGCCGAGGCGTCGACGACGGCGGTGTACTCCCTGTTCGGCGGTAAGGACGGGCTGATCCGTGCGGTGCGCGACAGAGCCGTCGCCGGCCTGTTCCAGGACGTTTCGGCGGTGCAGATCTCCGCGGACCCTCTCGCCGACCTCTACGCGCTGGCCGTCGCCTACCGTCGCTGGGGGCGAGGACACAGCCACCTGTACACGGTGCTGTTCGGTGGTGTGCAGTCCTTCGACCCGTCGGGCGAGGTCGGTGCCAGCGACCCAATCCGTCCGCTCCTCGATGCCATCGATCGCGGCCTGAAGGCATCCCTTCTCGCCGGCGACGCAACAGCGATCGCCCTGTCCATCTGGGCAACCCTGCATGGACTCGTGACTCTCGAACTGGCCGGAGCCCTCGACTCCACCACGGCCGAGGGCGCATTCCGCTCGACGATGCACGCCACGCTGCGCGGATGGACGACCCCGGAGCTGTTCCGCAGTCTTCGCCAATCCGAACTCGCTCGGTGACAGGATCAGGGTCGGTATCCGGGCTCTCCCGAGCCCGGCTGAAGCAGTGGTGCATGGTCGGTGAAGACCGAGATCCCAAGGTCAACCAACTGCGGCCGACCATCGGTTAGGGCTGCTGCAAGGTTGGGTGACAGGTGTGGCTACGCGGCCCGGAAGGCCCCTGTGGTCATGGCGGTCTCGAATTCGGCGGGGGTCAGCCGCCGAGCGAGGGCCTGTCTGCGGAGACGGTGGTAGGTCCTCTCGATCCAGACCACGATCGCGATCCGCAGTTCCTGACGGTGGCCCACTGCCGGCGGCCCCGCCTCTCCTCTGCCTGGATACCGGGGGTTGCGGGGCTAGGAGGACAGGGTCTACCGGGCCGTGCCGCTCGCGAGCGAGCTGCGAGCAGGGCGCCCTGCCCAACCTCCCGTACTCCAACGGCACCGCAAGGCCTCTTACACGCAGGCCGGGGTCCGAAACGGAGAGCTGGACAGAGCGCCGACGTGCTCCTGATTGACGGGCTTGCGCCGCTAACACTCCGCCCCGGCACAGTGCCGATCTCCGACCTTCCCGCGCTGCGGCTCTGCTCTGCCACGGCCTCAGGGGATGACGGTGCTCTCCCTGCTGTGTCCGCCTGCTGCACCCCGGAGTATCGACGATGACCGCGTTCCGCCTCCCCCACATCTTCGGCATGACCGCCGCGGGCCTGACAGCGATCGGCGACGCCCCCGTGTGGGTCGTGCTCGCCTTTGTCGTGCCCAGCCTGCTCGCGTCAGCGGCCCGGAGCATCGGCGAGGTGCTCACCGTCATCTCCCGCTTCCGTACGGAAGCGATGCGGCGGCGTCACGAGGACCGGCTCCTTGGCACGGTCACCGGTGCGGGAGCGGGCCTGGAGCATCTCGAAGCGGGTACAGCAGAAGCTCCCGCCGGCTGCCGTGGCGGCCGACGTCGAGTCGGCTCCGCCCGGTCCGGCGAACAGCGATCCGCCGTCTGGATCACCCCCGTGACACCACGAGACCAGACGGACTGGCGAAAAGGTCTATGTGGATCGAGACCGAGCAGGTTCGTCCACAGCGCACGCGCGCTTGCCGCCAGGCCGGTCGCAGGCTCTCGATCGTGGACGTACCCCGACACTGCGCCGTCGGGCACAGCGGACAGGTTCAAGCCCTGGTCGGGGGCCCATCTGATCGACGGCCGCCACCTCCAGAGGTGGGCGGCCACGACCTCTCCGCACGACTCGGGCTTGCCCCGGGCGATCACCCACAGGTCGAATTGAGTGTGGTCAGCCTGCCAGGCGGAAGGCCGTATGCGCTGGTCAGCGGGTGCCCGAGCTTGGACTGACCAGATCACTCCGTCACGGGCAAGCACTCGGCAAGTAGGTCGACGACGTCGCGCCAGGCTCGCTGCGCGTGCCGAGGGTGATAGCCGACGCCGGGGACCACGGTGTGGTCGACCGGCGGGTGGTGGAAGGCGTGCAAGGCGCCGCCATAGACCACGAGGCGCCAGTCGACGCCCGCCGCCTGCATCTCGGCGGTGAACGCCTCCCGTTGCGCAGGCGGCATGATCGGGTCTTCCGACCCGACCCCGGCCCACACCGGGCAGCGAATACGCGCCGCCTCGCCCGGTCGGCCCGTGGTCAGCGCGTTGACTGTCGCGATCGCGCGTAGGTTGACACCGTCGCGCCCGAGTTCCAGCCCGATGGCGCCCCCGGTGCCGTAGCCGACGGCGGCGATCCGATCAGGTTCGGTCGGCGGTTCGGCCCGCAACACGTCGAGCGCCGCGTGGCCGATGCCCCGCATCCGGTCGGGGTCGGCGAGCAGCGGCATGCAACGGGCAAGCATCTCCTCGGGGTCGCCCAAATAGCGCCCGCCGTGGAGGTCGAAGGCCAGCGCCACGTATCCCAGCTCGGCGAGCGCATCGGCCCGCCGGCGCTCAACGTCGCTGAGCCCCATCCCCTCGGGCCCGATCAGGACCGCTGGCCGACGGCCGGCGCCAACGGGGAGCGCCAGGTGCCCGACCATCGTCAGACCGTCGGCTGCGTATTCGACCATGCGCGTTGTAATCGTCGCCATAAGACGGGACTGTAGTGATCGTTGAGCCCGGTCGGGTCGGTGTTCTGCAGCTGGCAGAACAGCTCGGGTGCCCCTCTGCAACCTCCCCTCCACGCCAGAAACCGCTGAAGACACTCCTCCCGATACTCCTCCGGCAGCCGCCGGAAGCGCACCAGTTCCTCCGGCACGTCGGCCACCCGTTCCGGGTCCGCGCTCGGCGCGCGCAGGGCTGCGGTGTAGAGCAGCACGTCGAAGGCGTTCAGCCCGGTCGGGGCGTGGTACCAGCCTTGGCGTTCCTCCCAGTCGATCCGGATTCCGCCGCGGCCGCTGATGCGGGAGACATCCGAGGCGAGGGTGATGGTCAGGCCGCGCTCGAGGCCGTGGTGGCCGGCCCGTACGGTGCCCGGCGGGATGGCGCGTGCAGTGAGGGCGTCGTTGACGACCTGGACGTAGGGCCAGTGCGACATCCCGTGGGGTACGCCGCGCGGTCCTGGCGCGTCGGCATCATCAGCAAGGTCGTCCTGGTCCTGGCGGCCGTGGCCCTCTACATCGTGATCCGTCTGCGCTCCCGCAGCTCCGCCCAGCACCGCCGCACGTCGTGACCGCCCCCGTGGCGACCTCGAGCGAGCGATCTTGCCCCGGCTGCGCGGCCCGGCTAGTCTCGGCGACCGTGCAAGGGGACTCGGCAGACTTCACCACCCGACCCCTCCCGACGGCGCCAGGACCCGCGCAGCCGGAAGGCGAGCCTTGGGCGACGCCGCCCGCTGCCTCCCCAGGACTGTGAACCTTCTCGCTGCTCTCGCTCATGAGGCCAGTGTCTGCAGCCGGTTGCTGGGCGAGTCCTTCCCGCGCGTCGAACCGCGACCGAAGGTACCCGAACGGCGGCGAGCCGCGGTGGAATGCGCTGGCGGCGTCATACGGCGGGGCTCTGACGCGCACGTGGCGGAGCCGGGGCTGGCCGTGGTAGAGGTCGCGGCCGCCGATGACGCAACCGCGCTCGCGGTCCAGGAACTGCTCGCCGCGCAGTGCACGATCGCACCGGCGGACCGTACGCCCCGGGAACCCGGAGCCCGGTGCCCTGGCATGGCACCGTTCCTTCACCGAAAAAGGGCGCAGGCGTCTCAGCGAGCGGGGCAGCCAGCAGACGGGGCCGACGCTCTGCACGAGGCGACAAGCGCAACCGCACCTCATGAGCGCTCCGCACCTCGTCCACCAGAATTTCCGGAACGCCCCGCAGGACACCACCCCACACCCCCGCGTCAGGAAGGAACAGGCCCAGTCGACCTCAATCACGATCCGCCGATCGCCAACGCGCAGCAGGGCGTCATCACAGCGCAGGTCAGCTGGCATGTTCCCATCCCTGATCCGGGGCGAACCGTGGCGGCTGATCCGCGAAGCCGTGCCCCGCTCCAGCCGCGGCCGCGGGGTCCGAGGAGCCGCCGGGCTAGCTGCGGCGTCACGAAGGGCAGCAGGGGCGGAACCAGCAGCAGGACGATCGTCACTCGTCGGCCTCTTGCGGAGCGAGGAGTCACCGTCATCGCTGGCTGGCGGGGCCCCACGCTATCCCCGCACCGGCACGCACTGCCCCGCGGTCTGGCCGACCGAACCCACGGCGGATGCGGCTCGGATAGAGCTCGGCGTACTGCTGGCCGATCAACGTGCCGTAGGAGACGCCGTAGTAGCTGATTCGCTGCTCGCCGAGGCCGGAGCGGATCGCGTCCATGTCGCGGACGACGCTCGCGGTGTCCATGTGGCCGACCAGCGGTCCCGTGACGGCTCGGCAGTTTTCGCCGAGAGCGTGGTTCGCCTTGCGCAATGCGGCAGGAGGAGGCACTGTCCGGATGGATCGCGTTCCACTGGGCGTTCAGGAGATCCTGGTCACATGTCACGGGGTTGCTGCGGCCGACGCCACGTGGGTCGAAGCCCACGATATCGAAACGCGCCGCAGTTCGGGAGAGAAGGCGGCAGGCGCCTGGAACGCGAAGTCCACATCGGAGCCACCCGGGCCGCCGGGGTTGATCAGCAGCGAGCCGATCCGATGCTCGGGGTCGGTGGCGAGGTGGCGGGTCAGGGCCAGGTCGATGGTGGCGCCGTGGGGCCGCTTCCAGTTGACGGGCACCTTGATGGTGGCGCACTCGAACGTGGCCGAATCGCTCTTGCCGGAGGGTGGTTCGCAGGGCGTCCAGGCTATGCGCCCGGGTGACGTCTGCACGGACGGCGCGGCCACGGCCGTCCCGGCGAGCAACTGGCTATCAGGAGTTCACAGACGCAGCAGAGCATGGGTTCAACTAACCTGCAGTGCAAGGAAAATGATGTCCAATCAGACAACGACGGGAGTCCGAACTCCGTGTCCTCGTGACGGAGTGCAGCTGAAGGCCGTCAGGGACGTTCCGCAGCTGGATCTTCCGCGTCCGCGTCGGGCTCGAGCACGCCCCCGCACCAGGCCAGGCCCGTACCGTGTCGGGCCTGGCCCCGGTCCGTCAATTCTGCAGGCGCCAGTGCTGGTTGGCTCCGCCCGAGCAGGTCCACAGCTGGATTTTCGTCCCGTTGGCGGTTCCCTGACCGTTGGCGTCCAGGCAGAGCCCCGACTGCGCCGCTGTGATCGTGCCGTCGGCGTTGATGTTCCATTGCTGGTCGGGCTGCCCGGTGCAGTCCCAGATCGCCGCCGGGGTGCCATTGCCCGCGCCCTGGCCCACGCCCAGGCACTTGTTGCCGTAGACGACCAGCTGCTTTCCGGTGGTGTGGGTCCAGCGCTGGTTGGAGCCGCCGTTGCAGTCCCACAGCTGTGCCTGCGTACCGTTGGCCGTGGTCGAGTTGTTGATGTCGAGGCAGCGTCCGGACTGCTGGCCGACGATCTCCTGGTTTTCAGTGGGCTGTGGAGTCGGCGGCGTGCTCGAGCCGAACTGGGTGAAGAACTGCCACACGGCTGCCGACGTCCAGGTACGCCAGCCGTCACCGGTGGAACCGTCGATGGGGCCCGGGTCGTGGCCCGCTCCGTCGAACGCGGCCCAGACGACGGGGTAGCCGGACCTGCATCCGGAGTAGGTGGTGATGATGTGCGTCAGGCTTCCGTTGGCGGGCTCGGGCGGGTTCTGCGGTGTGCAGCCGTTCGCCCGGACGAAGGTGTCGCGCAGCTGCCGTCCCGACGAGATGGGCAGCACGTTGTCCCTGAGGCCGTGCAGGCCCATGTAGGCGATGGGCTGGTTGCCGCCGTTGCAGCCGCTGAGGTTCGCGCCGGAGTAGACCGCGACCGCGCGGAAGACCGTCGCCCGTGAGCAGGCGAGGGCGTACGACATCGCACCGCCGTAGCTGAAGCCGGCGGAGAACAACTGGGTGGTGTCCACGCACAGGCCTGATTCGATCTGGTTGACCATGGCGTCGACGAAGGCCACGTCCTGGCCGCCGGGGTTCGCCCAGCCGTTGCCGTTGCCCTGGGGCGCGACGAAGATCGTGCTGTTGTTCGCGTTGTCCGCCAGGCGCCTGAGGCCGTAGTAGGACCAGTTGTAGCCGTCGGTGCCTCCCGAGTCGACGTCGTTCGCGGTGCCGCCCCGCCAGTGGAAGCCGAAGACCAGGCGGTAGGGGTGGTTGCTGTCGTAGCCGGCCGGGACCCGCAGGATGTAACTGCGGTTCTGGCCGCCGCTCTGAATCGTGTGGTTGCCGCTGGTCAGCGTCGGTGCCTTGCCGCAGCCGGCGCTCGCCGCCGCGGCGGACTTCGTGGCCGGTGCGGGTGCGCCGAGGGCGCTGCTGAACGAGGTGCCCGCGGTGCTCAGGATGAGAAGCAGTGCGGCCGCTATGGACATCAAGAGCGGTTTACGTCCCATGCTCTCCTTCTTCCGTCGTCGAGTTCTGCTGTCCCAGGGGGAGCGCCGGTTCACACGGCGGTGACGGTCCACGCGTTGTTGGTGCTGGAGTTCGGCGCCCACAGCACGGTGGTGGAGCCGCTCGTGGTGCTGCCGCTGCCGTCCAGGGCGGTGCCGGTGCCCCGATTGACGATCTGGTAGCGGTTGTTGCCGAGGCTGACCAGCGACCACTGCTGGTTGTTGCCGCCGTTCCACGCCTGTTGGCGGGCGGGAGCGCCGTTGGCGGCGTTGCCGTAACTGTCGGCGGCCATGCCGTTGGTGCGGTTGACGATGCGGTGGTAGCCGTTGCCGAGGTCGATCAGCTGCCACTGCAGGTTGGTGCTCCCGTCGTAGCTCCACTGCTTGAGGTTGGAGCCGGCGGCCACGCTGCCCCCGCTGTCGAGCACCAGTCCGCTGGTCACGTTCGCGATCCGCACCCAGGTCGTGGAGCCGCCCGGCGCGCCCAGGACGGGGATCTCACCGGAGAAGGTGAGCTTGACCGTGTACGCCGGCGCGCTGAACGGCGGGTTGGACGAGGGCATGGTGAGGTGCAGGCCGGACGCGTCCTGGGTCGGGGCCGGCAGGTCGATGTAGGTGCCTGCGGTGTTGCCGAGCAGCTGGGCGCCGGTCAGGCTGCTGAGGTTGATCCGGTTCGAGTTCAGCGTCGTGACGGTCATGGTGCCGCCCTGCCAGCCCAACGCGGTGGCGTACAGGACCTTGTTGTCCCGGCTGCGGGTGAACCGGACGTCCTGAGGTTTGCCGGCCACCGGTCCGCTGAAGGACCCTCCGCCCATCTTGGTGGGGCCCTCGCCGTAGCCGGCCCAGGAGCGGGTGCTGTAGACCGCCTCTCCGAAGCGGCCGAGCCAGTCGCCCATGGCGAGCAGGATGGACTGCTGTCCGGAGGGGATGGTGCCGTCGGCCATCGGGGCGATGTTCAGCAGCATGTTGCCGCCCTTGCTGACCCGGTCGATCAGCGAGTGGAGCAGCGCCTGCGTCGAGTAGTAGCCGATGCCCACCGTGTAGCACCAACTGGAGGAGGAGATGCTGTCGTCGGTGAGCCAGTAGGGGGTGAGCAGATCTGCCGGGCCGCCGCGCTCGAAGTCGAAGACCTCACCCTTGTTGTTGAGGCCGTCCTTGTAGGTCGCGACCACGTCCTTGTTCCACGCGACGGCCTGGTTGTAGTAGTGCGCCAGGAACTGGAGCCGATAGGACTCCTGCACCTGGTTCAGCGCGAAGTCCTGCCAGACCAGGTCCGGCTGGTAGCCGTCGATGACCTCGACCAGCTTGTCGTACCAGAGCTTGTTCTCCGCGGCCGAGCCCTGCTGGCCGTAGAGGATGCGGAGCCTCGGGTCCGACTGGGAGGGCACGTGGTCGTAGAAGCCGTTGAAGTGGTACGCGTGGTGCAGCGAGGCCATGAACTTCAGGCCCTGCCCGCGGATGGCCTGCGCGTGCAGCCCCACCAGGTCGAGCTTGGGGCCGTGCTGGACCGAGTTCCACGGGTTGGAGCGGCTGTTCCACATGGAGAATCCGTCGTGGTGCTCGGCGACCGGCCCGGCGAACCTGGCGCCCGCGGCCTTGAACAGCCTGGCCCAGGCGTCCGGGTCCCACCTGCCGCCCTGGGAGACCAGCTTGGGGGCGAACTGGACGAAGTTGCCCGCCTTGTCGCGGGCACCGTCGATGAAGTTGTGGTACGGCCAGGCCGAGGGGTCGCCGTAGGTGGCCTTGTGGTGGTTGTTCTCGGCCGAGCCGCCGATGTACATGTTGCGCGGATACCACTCGTTGCCGAAGGCGGGGACGCTGAAGGCGCCCCAGTGGTAGTAGATGCCGAACTTGGCGTCCTGGAACCAGGCCGGGGCCGGGGGGTGCTGGTCCACGGAGGACCAGCTCGCGGTGTAGCTTCCGGGGCCGTCGGTCGCGGCGGCCTCGGGGGCGAACCGCAGCAGGCCGACGGCCGCCGACGCGCCGGCCGCCGCAAGCAGTCGGCGCCGGCTGAACGGCAGGGAGGACGAGGACATGTGGGGCCTCTCAGGGGGAATTGAGCGGAAGTCGTACCTTCGGTCGCTGACGGTCGGCCGGGTCGGCCGGGCACCTGGATCAGTCGTGCGTCCACTTCTGGTTGCTGCTGCCGTTGCAGGTCCACAGCTGCAGCAGGGTGCCGTTGGCCGTTCCGGCGCCCGTGGCGTCCAGGCACAGGCCGGACTGGTCACCGGTGATCGTGCCGTCGGCGTGGATCGTCCACTTCTGGTTGCCGCCGCCGGTGCAGCCCCAGATGTCCACCTTGGTGCCGGGGCTGGTGCCCTGGCCCGCGGCGTCCAGGCAGTCGCTGCCGTAGACCCGCAGCTCACCGGCGGAGGTGTTCGTCCACTGCTGGTTGCTGCCGCCGTTGCAGTCCCACAGCGCCACCTGGGTGCCGGCCGTCTGCGACTGGTTCGGTACGTCGACGCAGCGGCCGGAGCCGACCCCGACGATCGCGCCGGCCGTACCGCCACCGCTCCCGCCGCTGCCGGGTGTGATGGACAGGTTGTCGAACTGTGCCGCCTCGCCCTGGCTGGTCCCGTAGCCGATCTGCCCCGCGGCCCAGGTGCGGTCGTCCACGGAACCGACCGTGGCACCGTCGATGACGGCGGCGATCGTGGTCCCGGAGAAGGTGAGCGCCAGGCTGTGCCACCGGTTGGTGCCGAGTGCCGCGATCGTGCCGCGAGCCAGGGTGGTGACGGTGCCGTTGGTGTTCGAGTTGAGGATCGACCAGGCCCCGGTGTCACTCACCCGCAGGCGGTAGGCGTTCTGACCGCCGGTGCGGTCGTAGTCGTGCCCACCCGCACGGCCGATCAGCTCGGCGTATCCGGGCTGTTCGAGCAGCACGTCGGAGGCGACGGTGTAGTTGCCCCAGCTCACGTCACCGAGCAGGGCGTGGGGATCGGTCAGTGAGTCCCAGGTGATCGGCTTCTGCGGGCTCATCTGGCGCACGCACTTTCCGCTGCGGCCGCCGCCGCAGCCCGCCACCTCGAAGGCGCCCTGCCAGTCCATGAGGTACTTCGCCTCATGGCCGGTGGCGTAGTCGTCGAAGGAGTCGCTGTACGGCAGCTTCAGCGCGCCCCGGGCGGGACCGGTGGCGGTTCCCTTGCCCTGTCCGGTCGTGGTGGTCAGGGTGTACATGTGGCCGGGCTGGACGGTGAGGCTGAAACCGCCGCCCAATGGGGTGATGTCCGCGGCGTGCACGAAGTGGTCGGCCGGGTCGGCGGACCTCACGTCGGTGGACCAGACGTGGACGGCTCCGGCGGACAGCCCCCCGGTGACGTTGAAGTTCAGCGTCTGTGCGCTGGAGGCGTCCATGGTCTCGATGACCGTGGAGTAGTCGGAGTTGTTCGGGGACTTCAGCGAGACGTAGCTTCCGTTGGCACGATTGCCGCCGATGTAGCCGCTGGAGGCGTCGAGATAGCGCCATCCCGGGCTGGTGAACTGGCTGGTGTGCGCCATCACCCAGGTGTTCTTGCCGATCGAGTAGGAGCCCGACCACGGCTGCGCTGCCAGGGCCATGCCCATGGTGGGGTACGGCAGGTTGGGGGTGAGGGCGGCGACCACGGGCCAGTTGAGGTACGCGGTCATCCGTCCGTCGATGTATCCGCGGTTGATGCCGCGGGCCATGGCCTGCGCTCCCCCGTTGTAGTCGTCCGAGCCGTTCTCGCTCGCCCACAACGGCTTGCCGGACGACATGGCGGCCTGCGGTACCGAGCAGGTCGATTGGGACGACCGGTAGCCGCAGGGATAGTGCGTGCCGATGGCGCTCACCGCGGAGGCGAACGACGGGTTGGAGTTGACGTCGTTCGCCACGGACCAGTCCGAGTCGGCCGCGACGATCTTGACGCTGCCGTAGCCGTTGCTGTTGAGGGTGCTCCGCAGCTGCTGGTACCAGGAGACGTTGTAGCCTCGTTCGTTCCAGCCGCCGAGGTAGTCGATGCTCAGCCCGTGCTGTTTGGCGCAGCCCAGCCACGAGACCAGGTAGTTGACCATGTCGGTGGACCAGAAGTTGCCGTTGCCGATCCAGCCCGGGGCGCCCCAGGCGAGCCCGTACAGCTTGATGTTCGGGTTGCGGGCCTTGGCCTGCTCCATCAGCCACCATTCGTAGCCCCGGTCGCAGTTCAGGTCGGAGCGGGTGTGCTGGTGGCTGGGCTCGGCTCCCGAGGTGGAGTTGGTGTCCCCACCGATCTCGGCCTTGAGCATCTGCAGGGAGGCGCCGTAGCCGGGCCGGAACAGGTAGTCGAGGACCTGGCCGCGCTGGGGCTCGGGATAGTCGATCAGGAGCCTGCTGTTGCCGCCTCCTCCGCTGATCGCGCCGACACCGTCGAAGGTCCGTCCGCCGGACGCGCCGTTGAGGGTGATGGAGGTGGCCGCCCGGGCCGGGGCGGCGGCTGTGCCCACGACGCCGCCGGCGGCCAGGACGAGGCCCGCGACCACGGCCGTCGGGACACGCAGGCGCCGTAACAGCCGTGCGATTGCTGACACGGTGGGTTCCTTTCGCAGGTGGGGAGTGTCCACGGCGGTGCGGACAGCGGACGGTTCAGCGGACGAAGAAGTCCTGGTTGGTACCGGGTGCGTTCTTGCACTGCCACTGGTCGAGTTGCTGGCCCGCGGTGCTGCCGGCGCCGTAGACGTCCAGGCACAGACCGCTGTTGCGGTTCTGGAAGGCGTAGGAGCCGTCGGACTGGCGGACAGGCAGCCAGAGGCCGTTGGCCGCTGCGCCGGGGGGCTGTTGGACGATGTTCGGGGTGCCTGCCGTCGTGGAGCTGCCCGCGACCGCCACGTCCTGTCCGGAGTTCTGGCCGCGCAGTTCGCCGTAGCCGCCCGTGGCCGGTACGAACTGGAACTGCTGGTTGCTCTGCCCGGTGCACGTCCACTGGTCGATCGCGGCGCCCGCGCTGGTGGAGTTGCCGTACACGTCCAGGCACAAGGTGTCGTGGGCGGCGACGAGTTGGTGGTAGCCGGTCGGGAAGCCCTCGCCGCCGGAGGAGGCCGGGGTGAGGTATACGGCGAACGCGTCGTGCGTGGCCTGGAACGTCAAGGGCACGGTGATCGAGCCGCCGGACGCGCTCAGGTTCTGGTCGTAGACCGTCAGCGGCGCACCGAGCGGTGCCTGGTCCGGGATGCGGTGCACGGTGACGTGCACGCTGCCGCCGTTCGTCAGCCAGGGGACGGACGACAGCCCGTTGAAGGTCACGGACGAGGTGCCGGAGTTGCCGTCGGCGTCGCCGATGATCGCCACCGCGCGCTTGTTGGTGGCGTCCTCGGAGGCCGAGATCGCGGTCGAGCCGACCTGGCCGGAGGTGGCGACGAGGGTGCCGGTCATGTCGGCGTAGTCGCGCAGCGCCCACCAGTTGCCGGTCGGCTGCCAGGTTCCGCCGCTCTGGGTGAGCACACCCGTCAGGTTCGGGGTGACGCAGCAGACCCAGTTGCCGCGCATCGCGTTGGTGTACCCGGACTGCGCGAACCGCGCCAGGTACCAGGCCGTCACCCCGGCGGTCTGCCGGTCGGCGGGCTGGTACTCGTTCGCGGACAGCGGCAGCGGGCCGATACCCGCAGCGGTCAGGGCACTGTTGAGGGACTGGGAGACGGTGACCGGGTCGTCGACGTCACCCTCGTCGTGATTGGTGATCATGTCCGGGACCGTGCCGGCCGCCTTCACGTGCGCCAGCCAGGTCCGCCACTCCCCCGGGTTGCTCTGCGGGGTGAACGCGAGGGACGGTCCCACGATCTGCGCCGAGGGGGCGATGCGCCGGATCTCCCGGTAGGCGGTGTCCCACATCTGGAAGTACTGGGCGCTGTTCACGCCCCGGGTCCAGAAGGCGGAGATGTCCGGCTCGTTCCAGATGTCGTAGGCGAACTTCAGCCCCGATGCCTGCAGTGCCCCCACGGTGGAGTCGATGAAGGCGATCCAGTTGGAGCAGTCGCCGTTGTCGCACGGGTACCTCGTGTTGGACGGTTGGCCGCCGTTGGCGCCGTAGATGTCGCTGACCAGGACCTGGTACTGCGCGTGGTACGGCGGCTGGGTCAGCCGTTTCGCCTGCGCCACGATCGAGTCGAGGTCGGCCCGAGTGGCTGATCCGTACTGGTAGTTGTCCCGAATCCAGCCGCCCGAGAACCATCCGCCGCCGCGGAACGCGTTGATCCCCAGCGGTTTGATGAACTGGTCGGCCGGCTGGCTGCCGTCCTGCGTGAAGCCGTAGAGGAACCCCTCGCCCACACCGGTCGACGGGCCCCGCGTCGAGGCCAGGTTCACGCTCAGCGCCTCGCCGGAGACGGCCCGGCTCTCGGCCGTCGCCGACAGTTGCAGCACGAACGCCAAGACGATGCCGACGGCCAGTACCAGACGGCCGGGTCTCGCTCTCGTCCTCATTCGGTCCTCCTGCGTCACACGTCACGGGGTCAGCTCAGTGACCACTGCTGGTTGGATCCGCCGTTGCAGGTCCACAGCTCCACGGGGGTGCCGTTAGCGGTGGCGGCGCCGGTCACGTCCAGGCACAGGCCGGACTGGGCGCTGGTGACGGTGCCGTTGACGTTCCACTGCTGGTTGGCCTGGCCGTTGCAGGTCCAGGTGATGACCTTGGTGCCGGCGCTGGTGCCCTGGTTGGAAGCGTCCAGGCACAGCCGGCTGCCGCCCGAGTCCACGGTGAGCTGGCGGGAGTCGGTCCGGGACCAGGTCTGGTTCGCCGCCCCGGTGCAGTCCCGGATCTGCGTCTGTGTACCCGGCGTCGTGGACGCGCCCGGCACCTCCAGGCACTTGCCCGCGCCCACCGCGTGCAGCGCGGTCGACGTACCGCCGCCGCCTCCTGTGCCGTAGCCGGCCGCGGTGATGGCGGCCTGGACGGCGTTCTCGGTGGCGTCGGAGGGGTAGCCGGCCGTGATCGCGCCCTCGAAGAACTCGCCCACGCCGTTGGGGCTGTTGTCGCCCCCGGTGCCGAGCAGGACCGAGCTGTCGACCTTCATCGGTGAGTAACCGTTCGGCAGGGGGCCGGAGTAAGTGGTGGTCAGGCCGCCACTCGCGCCGTTGCCGTATTTGAGAGTGAAGTTGCTGGTGCCGTTGTTCTTCAGCCACGCACTGACGAAGGGGTAGTGCACGCCCTGGTTACTCGGGTCCTTGTTGGAGCCGGTGTTGGTGTGGAACATGCCGTTCTCCAGGTCTGCCTCGACCCACGGGCCGCTGCCGGTGCAGCCGCCGAACCAGCAGGCGGTGCCCCAGTAGATGGCGTTCATGGTGGCGTTGCCGGTGTCGGTGTGGGAGTTCTCACCGCTGCCGTAGTCGAAGCAGCACCACTGGCTCGTGTAGTTCGACGAGGTCACCATGTAGATGCCTTCGGGCTGGGCCCCGGTGGGCACGCCCCTCGCGTGGTCGAGCCGGTAGCCGACGCCGGGAGTGACCTTGACACCGAAGACCTGGTGGCCGGCCGCGGTCACCGGCAGGGCCATGGCGTCCGCGCCGACGTCGGACCCGCCCGGCCCGGGCCCCTTCCAATAGCCGCCCCAGGAGATCGGCATGTCGTTGTGCTTGGTGGTCTGGTCGTAGATCTTCGTGATCGTGCAGGACGTGCCCGCGCAGAACGACACCTGGGACGCGCCGTCCGCGTACCCGCCGGCGCTGAGCACTCCGATGTCGCGGTAGCTGTGGTCGGAGGCCCGCTGGATCTGGTAGAGCGGCCCGTTGTACGAGGCGAAGAGCGCCCTGGTCGTGGCGTGTGCCGTCACGCACGGCGTACCGCCCGCGGCATAGAGGTCGCACGGGAGCGACGCGTCCGCCACGTGGTCGGCCACCGGACGGGCCATGGCCGCCGTGTCGGCCCGCGGGGAGGTGGCGAACGCCGGGGCGCCGAACACGGCCACCACCATCGCCAGGGCGACAAGGAGCACGGCTTTCCCTCGCCTGATTCGGCGATCACCGGCCGGTACGAGCATGGAGACCTCCTCTGGGCTTCGAATGCGGAGTCATCCCAACGTCCACCGCTGGCTGCTGCCGCCGTTGCAGGTGCGCAGCTCGACGAGACTTCCGTCGGCGGTGGCCCCTCCGGCGATGTCCAGGCACAGGCCTGACTGGACGCCGGTGATCGTGCCGTTGCTGTTGAGCGTCCACTGCTGGTTGCTCTGGCCGTTGCACGACCAGATCTCCACCTTCGTCCCCGGGGTGGTCTGGTTGTTGTAGGCGTCCAGGCACAGCTGGTCGGCGCCGGAGTAGACGGTGAACTGGTTGGACGCGGAGTGCGTCCAGGTCTGGTTGGCGCCGCCGTTGCAGCTCCAGATCTGCACCTGGGTGCCGGCGGTCCTAGTCGCGTTGGGTACGTCCAGGCACTTGGCCGCACCCACCGCGTGCACCGCGCCGGTCACGCTGGTTCCGCCGCCGCTGGTGCCGCCCGCGACCCGGTACATCACCGTGCCGTGCGCCGGCACTGAAGCACTGATCGTGCCCGAGGTGGTGGTGGACGCCCCCGACCACAGGTCGGTCAGGGTGTAGGCGGACGCCCCGGTCTTGCCGATCGCCGCTGCGGTGGTCGAGATGGTCGCCGTCGAGCCCGTCTCGTTGAACAGCGCCACCGACACGTCCCCGTTCGCCAGCGGCTTGGCCAGCACGTCGAGGCCGCCCGAGGAGGACACCATGGTGCCCTGCTTGCCGAGCGGGTCCTGGTCGACCGCGATCACCCGGGAGTTGGTCAGCGTGGACAGGGTCTCCGCACTGGCCGAGGGGATATTGGTGCCCACGATCAGCGGCGCGGCCATCTCCGCCCACAGGCTGAACTCGCTGCGGCTCTCGGTGGCCGTCATCGAGCCGTTGCCGACCTCCAGCATGTCCGGGTCGTTCCAGTGGCCCGGTCCCGCATAGGAGGCCAGTCCCACGTTGCTGTGGAAGATCGACAGCATGCTGGCGAAGTTGGCGCTGATGTCCCCGGTGGTGCGCCAGCTGTTGCCCACTCCCGCGCCCCAGGTCCACACGTTGTCCTGGCCCCAGTTGCACAGGCTGTACAGGATGGGTCGGCCCGTCGCCGCCAGGGCGTCCCGCATCGCGGTGTACCGGCTCTGCGCGGACACCCCGTTGTTGTTGCAGTTGTCGTACTTCAGGTAGTCCACGCCCCACGACGCGAACGACTGGGCGTCGGTGCTCTCGTGCCCCAGGCTGCCCGGATACCCGGCGCAGGTGGCGGTGCCCGCGTCCTCGTAGATCCCCAGCTTCAGCCCCAGGGAGTGCACGTAGTCGGCGGTGCCCTTGATGCCGTCGGGGAACTTGGCCGGGTCCGGCACCAGACGGCCGCCGGAGTCGCGGTTGTGGGTCATCCAGCAGTCGTCGATGTTGACGTAGGAGTAGCCCGCTGCCTGCATGCCGTTGGTGTGCATCGCCTGCGCGGTGGACTTGATCAGCGACTCGGAGACGTTGCAGCCGTACGCGTTCCAGTCGTTGAAGCCCATCTGCGGGGTCAGTGCCAGTCCGTTGCCCAGCGCGGCGGCGGGCTGCGCGGTGCCGAGGCAGACGAGTGGGACGCCGACGCAGAACAGCGCGACCGAGAAGGCGAACGCCAAGGTCCTGCGCAGGAACGGTCGCGGGTCCGGCGGCAAGGGGTGTCCGACCCCCTTTATGATCATGTGCATGTCATCAACTCCTGGGTCGGTTGCGGCAGAACACGCCCCGTCGCGGAGCGCATCCGTCGATCAGGGCATGCGGGGCAGCGGGGCGGACCCCGCAGCGGCCCTCCGGACGTCCCGGAGGGCCGCCTCCCGCGTCGGGCAGAAGGCCTCAGCGGTAACCGGCCGCGATGACGTTGGCCTGGACCGCGTTGTCGGTTGCGTCGGAGGGGTAGCCGGCGACGATGGCCCCCTCGTAGAAGGTGCCGGCGCTCAGGTTGGCACCGCCGCCGGGCTTGCAGCAGTCACCGCCACTGCCCAGAACGATGGCGCCCTGCTTCTTCATCGGGCTGTATCCGCCGGGCAGCGCGCCGTCCCACAGAGTCGTCAGGCTGCCGGACTGCGCGTTGCCGCCCTTGAGGGCGAACCTCGACGTCCCGTTGTTCTTCAGCATCGCGGTGACGAACTTGACGGGGAAGGCCCGTTGACCGGTGTTCCAGGACTGGCTGCCTCCGGAGTACAGGCCCCATTCGAGGTCGGCCTGGACCCAGGGGCCGCTCCCCGAGCAGCCGCCGAACCAGCACTCGGTGCCGAAGTTGATCGCGTCCATCGCCCCGGCCGCGTCGGCCTTCCGCGTCGTCTCGCTGTTGCCGTAGTCGAAGCAGCAGCCGCTGTTGACGTGGGTGCCGCTGGTCACCATGTACGCCCCTTCGGGCGCGCTGCCGGTCGGAACGCCCGTCAGATGACCGTCCCGCCAATAGCTGTTGCCCGGATTGATGTACAGCGAGTACGCCTTGGTGCCCCCGGCGGTCAGCGACTCGGAGGTCGCCTTCGCGGGACTGCTCTGACTCGATCCCGGAACCTGGGCCGATCCCTGGTACCACAGGTCGTTGCCGCGTCCGGACTGGTCGTAGACGACCGTGATCACACAGGAGGTGCCCCCGCAGAACGAGTCCTGCGCCGCCGCGTCGGCGAAGCCGCCGGCCGCCCGTACCCCGATGTTCCGGGTCGTGTTGTCCGAGGCCCGCCTGACCTGGTACAGGCTGCCGCTGTACGACCCGTAGAGCGCCCGCACGGTGCTGTGCGCGGCCACGCACGGCGTACCGCCCGCGGAGTAGATGTCACAGGGACCCGACCCGCCGGGCACGGGCGGGGGTGTCGAGGTGGTCCACTTCTGGTTGCTCTGGCCGTTGCAGGTCCACAGGATGACCGCGGTGCCGTTGGCCGTGCCCGCCCCGTTGACGTCCAGGCACAGGCCGGACTGGACACCGGTGACGGACCCGTCGGCGTTCTGCCGCCACGCCTGGTTCGACTGCCCGTTGCACGACCAGATGATCACCGGGGTTCCCGGCGCGGTCCGGTTGTCGTAGGCGTCCACGCATCGGGTACCGCTCATCGTCCTCAGCTCGCCCGCCGGGGTGAACTCGAACGCCTGGTTCGGCTGGTTGTCGCAGTCCCGGATGTCCAGCGCCGTTCCCGGTGTGTCGACGTTGCCCTTGACGTCCAGGCACCGCCCCGACGCCGAACTCACCATGGGCGCCGGCGTCGATGCCGGGGCGGGTGCCGGCGCGGACCAGGTCTGCGAAGTCGCCAGCATCATGGCCAGCAGCGCCATCACGCCTGTGGCGGCGAACGCCGGTAAGCGTCGTCTGCGAGCCGCAGGACTCCGACGGGAAAGGGGTGAAGGCCGCATTTCTGTTCCTCGGAGATGTGGGGGAAGGGGACAGAGGGTGCTGTGCCTGGCCGAAGGGATGTCCGTGGACCGCCGCCACCGGCATGGCCGCGGGGATCCAGACGCCTCATGGCGGTGCGGGCGCTCGGAAGCACTCACAAGAACCACTCAGACATCCCATGTCCTAGTGATTCCACAGGTCCATCAACGAGTCAATACACTCGACACCCTCAATCGGACTCCGATCCATCCCATGTATTGCACCTGGTCAGAGCGATCTGAGGGCATGCCGGAGCCCGCGTCCGGCGAGGGCCGCCGAGCCGGACGCGGGTGTAGGTTCCGGTCACCCCGAAGTGCTCCGGGGGCGGGAGCGCGCGCTGCGCGCCGGATCACTTCACCTCAAGCTCCAATGCTGGATGGCATGGCCGTTGGAGCACCCGGCACGCGGCGACATCGGTGATGTGCCGGCCAGCAAGCCGGTGGCCGAGGTCAGCGCCCTGCGGAGCAGGGGGACCTTGTCGAGCCAGGACATCAAGGGTCAACCTCCTTGTACGGGGGTGGAAGCGGAGGGGCCACCGGCCGCGGGACGGGGCCTCGGTGGAGCGGGGTCGCGCGTTCAGGAGACCGGCAGAGCGGTCCACTGCTGGTTCGTTCCGCCGTTGCAGTCCCACAGGACCAGCTGCGTACCGTCGGCGGTGGACGCGTTGGGGTCGTCGAGGCAGCGCCCGGAGACAGGGTTGCGGTAGCCGCCGTTGTACGTCTGCCATTGCTGGTTGGTTCCGCCGTTGCAGTCCCAGATCGCGATCTTGGTGCCGTTGGCGGTACCGCGGCCGGTGGCGTCGAGGCACTTTCCGAGAGCCCGCAGGGTGCCGTCGGAGCGCGCGGACCACGTTTGGGCGGCGGAGCCGTCGCAGGACCGGATCTCGGCGGCGGTCCCGTTGGCGCTGTTGCCGCCGCTCACCCCCAGGCACTTCCCCGCGATCCCGGAACGCACCTGCCCGCTCGTGACATCCGGCGGCTTGATCCAGCCTGCCGCGTCCGCCGCCTCGATCCCCGCGTTGAAGGCGTCCGCCATCTTGCCGAAGCCACTGTCGTTGGGGTGCAGGGAGTCGGACAGGTCCGCGGCGGTCAGGGCGCTCATGTCCACCAGCCGTACACGCTTGCCGGCGGCCTGCTCGGCCTGGACGATCCAGGGCAACTTGGCGTTGAACGCGGGCCGGTTGGCCTCCTCGGTGCCGCTGGTGGAGATGATCACGGTGCCGACGAGGACGGTCGCGTCGGGTACGGCCCTGGTGATCTGGTCGATGAGCGCGCGGAGCCGGTCGGCGGCGGTGGGGATCTGGTAGTTGCCGTTCAGGTCGTTGGTGCCGATCTCCAGGGTGACCACGTTCGGCCGGTAACGTGCCAGCACAGAGTCGGCGATGCCGGCGATCTGGTCGATCCGCCAACCGGAGTGGCCTTCGTTGTCCGGGTCGGCCATGGTGCCGTTGCGCCCCGAGCCGACGAAGTCCAGGGTGTGCCCCTCGGCCGTCAGCTTGTTCCCGAGGAAGCCCCGGTAGCTGTTGCCTGACGGGCTGCCGACGCCCCAGGTGATCGAGTCGCCCAGTGGCATCAGCCGCAGGGGCGTGGCGGCGGCCCGCGCGGCGAAGGGCGGCGTCTCGGCGGCGGTGGCCGCGGCGGGCCACGCTGCGCCCATGCCGAGGGCGGCCGTCAGCGCCGCGGCCAAGGGTGCCCAGTACTTCTTCATCAGCGTTCCTCACTGGGTGCGGGTCAGTGGGTGGGGGTGAACGAATCACCGGATCGTGCGGGCGTTCCGGAGGCGTGAAGGGGTCACCGGGGCGTGAAGTCCTGGTTGGTGCCGGGTGCGTTCTTGCACTGCCATTGGTCCAGTTGTTGGCCCGGGTTGCCGCCGCCGCCGTAGACGTCCAGGCACAGACCGCTGTTCTGGTTCCTGAAGGAGTACGAGCCGTCGGACTGCCGTACCGGCAGCCACAGGGTGCTGGACGCTCCGCTCGCGGCCTGCTGCACGATGTTCGGCGTACCGGCGGTCGTGGAGCCGCCCGCCACCGCCACGACCTGTCCGGAGTTCTGCGCGCGCAGTTGCCCGTAGCCGCCCGAGACCGGCACGAACTCGAACTGCTGGTTGCTCTGCCCGTTGCAGGTCCACTGGTCGATCGCGGCGCCCGCGGTGGTGGAGTTGCCGTACACGTCCAGGCACAGGCTGTTGCTGCTGATCACCAACTGGTGGTAGCCCGTGGGGAAGCCGCCGTCGCCCGAGGACTGGACGCCCGCCTGCTGGATGACCGTTCTGGCGCCCTGTGGCCAGTTGATGCCGCTGACCAGGACGTTGCCGCTGAGGACGTTGTTGTGGGGAGGGCCGGTGGCGACGTACGTGTTGCCGCCGTTGTACCAGTTGCCGGAGAACGTGCTGTCGTCGGTGTGGTTGTTCGCGTTGGCGTTGGTGAGCGCCCAGTTGCCCGCGTCCTGCACCACGTTGCCGGACACCTTCAGATACCGGGAGCCCTCGTCGAGGTACAGCGCGGTGGTGCGGTTGTTGTCGTACATGTAGTTGTCGGAGATCACCGAACCGGGGGCCGCGGACAGGCTGTAGATGCTGCCGCCGTCGAACATCGCGTTCTTGGTGTCGAAGACCAGGTTGTGGGAGACGGTGTTGTTCTTCAGCGTCGTGGGAGTGCTGTAGATCGGCTGGTAGTTGTAGGTGCCCCGGTTGACGTAGTCCTGGCTGCCGCCCGGGTCGTTCATCCCCCAGCCCCAGCCGATGTCGATCCCGTCGTAGGGCAGGTGGTCGCACTGGTTGTGCGTGATCGTCGCGTTGGTGACGTAGGTGGACAGGATTCCCGCGGTCTCCTTGTAGTCGGTGCCCACCCCGCTGACCTTGTTGTTGCTGATGGTGATGTTCTGGTTGGTCATCTGCGGGTTGCTCGGGTGGTGCGCGTCCGGCTGGATCCCGCCGACCTGGATGCCGCTGCCGGCGAGGTCGGTGAACGTGTTGCCGGTGATGGTGATGCCGTTGGCACCGAGTCCGGTGCCGGAGGCGGTGGCTGCGCCGTCGTTGCCCACGCCCAGGCCGGCCTGCCCGAGTTCGGAGAACGTGTCACCCGAGAACGTGATGCCGGTGGCGGCGGAGACCTGGACGGCCGCGGGCATCTGCGCCCAGTGGTTCCGGGTGGCCTCGAACTGCGTGCACCCCGACCTGCAGGTGCTCAGCCAGTTGGCGGGCATCGCGTAGGCGCCGGTGATGTGCGCGCCGCTCTGCTGGTCCGCGTAGCCTTCGGGCCCGCTCGGGCCCAGCCAGGAGGTCCCGGTGAAACGGATTCCGGAGAATTCCAGGCCGGTCACCGGGGAGCCGTAGCTGCCGCTGATCCCCAGCAGGCTCTGCAGCCGGGGCAGTTCGACGTCGAGGCTGTTCGGGTTCTGTCCCGGCTGGGCCCGGTAGTACAGGTCGCCGGTGGAGGAGTCGAGGTACCACTGCCCGGCCTGTTTGAGGAACGCGTAGTTGTTCTCCAGATACATCGTGCCGCCGGCGAAGGGCGCGTTGATGGTGTCGTAACCCCAGGAGTTGTTGTTCCACGCCGGCTGCTGCATGGTGAGGGTCCTGCCGCTGATCGACTGGACCGGCGCGTAGCGGTCGGTGAAGGAGTTGACGCTCTCGACTTCCATGTGGTTCTGGTCCGAGAGACCGGCCAGGTAGTCGAAGGAGGAGTCGTTGACCGTCAGTCCGGTCTGCGTGAAGGTGAAGCCGGAACGGGGTACCTGGATCGCCGCCCGCGGTGTCTGCTTTCCGTTCACGTACAACTGACGCGTGTTCACACCGGTGCCGACGTGGACCGACCAGATGCTGGTGTCCTGATCATGAACCTGCCAACCAGATATCCGCTGGGCGCCGCTCACGACCGGCTGCTGCCCGGGCATGGCCTGGTAGGTGATGGTGTGGCCGTTCTGGCCGCCGTCTCCCGATCCGAACGTCAGCGGCTTGGACAGCCGGTAGGTGCCACCGCCCAGGTGGACCACCACATTCGTGTCGGCCGAGAGCCGGTGCGCCGGCTGCTGCGCCTGGTCGATCGTCCCGAACGGTTGCTCAGCGGTGCCGTTCCCGCCCGCGGGCGCACCCGGCGCCACGTACAGGTCGGCGGCCGCCGCCTGGCGCCCGGCCGGTACGGCGAACGCGGCACCAGCCGTGGGCAGACTCCCGGCCAGTAAGGCGAACAGAGCCAGAGGGGCGGCCCGGAGGAAGCGGAGCGCTCTGGCGCGGGACATCGTCATCCTCCAGGGGTGACGGTGGCATTCGGTGTGGACGCCCGGTGGCGATTCGGTCGGACGGTAGGAAGAAGTCGGGAGGTGCGCAGGACGCCGGGCACCGGAGCGGCGAAGCACCGGCTCCGGATCCTGCGCGGTCCGTGGCCGGTGATGAGACCGGCCTCGGACGGGAGCCATTGCCCTCAACCGAGGCTCCATCGCTGGTTGGAGCCGCCGTTGCAGGTCCACAGTTCGGCCAGGGCGCCGTTGGCCGTGGAGGCGCCGGTGACGTCGAGGCAGAGTCCGGACTGGGTGCCGGTGATCGTGCCGTCGGAGTTCAGCCGCCACTGCTGGTTGGCGCCGCCGTTGCAGGGCCAGGTCACCACCTTGGTGCCGGCGGTGGTCTGGTTGTTGTACGCGTCCAGACACAGCTGGCTGCTGCCGCTGTACACGGTCAACTGGTCCGAGGAGGTGCGGGTCCAGCTCTGGTTGGCGCCGCCGCTGCAGTCCCAGATCTGCAGCTGCGTGCCGGCCGTGGTGGACGAGTTCGGCACGTCCAGGCACTTGCCCGCGCCCACAGCGTGCAGCGCGCCGGTCCCCGTCCCGCCGGTCGTGTTGCTGTACCCGGCCGCGGTGACGTTGGCCTGGACCGCGTTCTCGGTGGCGTCCGACGGATAGCCGGAGGTCATCACGCCTTCGTAGAAGGTGCCCTGGGCGCCCTTGCTGTTGTCACCGCCGATGCCCAGGATGATGGCACCCTGCTTCCGCATCGGGTTGTAGCCCGCGACGTTGGGCCGCGGACCGTCGTAGAACGTGGACAGGCCGCCCGACTGCGCGTTGCCGCCGCGGATCGCCCAGTGGTTCGGGCCGCCTTTGACGATGGCGGTTGTATACCGGTAGTTGATGGTCGGGTCGTTCGCGTTGTAGTGCTGGTTCACCCCGGAGAACAGGCCGTTCTCCAGATCGGCCATGATCCATGGGCCGTCGCCCGAGCCGTAGCCCCAGACCTTGATGTTGCCGAAGTAGATGGCCTCCATGGTGCCGTTGCCGTCGTCGTTGCTGTCCGTCTCGGCATTGCCGTAGTCGAAGCAGCAGCCGCCGTTGTAGTGCGTGCCGTCGAAGATCGCGTACATGCCCTCGGGGTTGTCTCCGGTCGCGATGCCGTCGGTGCGGTTGTTGCGGTATCCCGTACCGGGTGCCACGAAGACGCCGTAGGCCTTGTGACCGCCGACCATGGTGGGCGCGGCCGTCGCGTTCGCGAGGTTGTCGGGACCGCCCGCGGCACCGCCGCCGGGCGCCTGGGTGAGGTGGTTCCCGCGACCTGACTGGTCGTAGATGATCGAGATCAGGCAGGTCGTCCCCGCGCAGAACGAGTCCTGGGCGGCGGCGTCGGCGTAGCCGCCCGCGCTCAGGACGCCGACGTCCCGGGTGGTGTTGTCCGAGGCACGCCGGACCTGGTAAAGGGGCCCGTTGTACGAGGCGTACAGCGCCCGCGTCGTGCTGTGGGCCGCCACACAGGGCGTTCCTCCTGCCGCGTAGAGATCGCACGGTCCGGACGTGGCGGCCCGGGCCGTCCCGGTCGTGGCCGCGGCACCGGCCAGTGCGCCGATGGCGAGCACGGCCGCCGCCCCCACCCGGGCGAATGTCTTCGGCCGAGAGCTGCGGGAGCGCTCCCACGATCGGACGGATGCCCGGGCCACCTCATTTCCCGGCCTTCCGCGGCGCCGTACCGCAGTGAGCAGTCGTCGGACGCCACCGCGCCCGAACAGCACGTGGCGTCTCGTACCTGTCGTTCCCATCCGATCTCCCTACCGTGCCGACGGAACCCGGGCGGGTTCTGTGCGGGTGGCGCGGACACATGCGGACGCGCCTGAAGGTGCCGATCTTTCAGTGGGTTGCAGAGAGGTTTCGGGGGGAGACGGTGCTCCCGATCCGGCAGTGCTGTCAAGGGCTTCGGCCGCCTCCATCCGCCCCGGTGCCCGAATCGGTTCGATCGCCGATCTCCCCCGATCCCGGTCGACCGCCCCGCGCGAGGAGATACGGCGTGACAGCGGATGAGCGGTGGTGCGCCCCCACGCCGACGCGGCGCGGCGAGTCGCGAGGGTCGGGCCGACGGCCGGGCCGCGATCGGTCGGGCGCCCGCTGCCACGCCGCTGACCTGGGGTGCCGCCGCCGAACAGGGCTGACGAGGGGGCGGTGCACACCACACCGGCCGACGAGACGGTCAACGATCGTACCGGGGTGCACTGTTCGGTGTGCGGCATGCCATTGCCCCCGCCCCTCGACGGTCGTACCATCTCGTCGAAGCGCTTGCGCCGAACCGATTCGATTCCGTCTTCCCGCAACGCGTGAGACCCGGATCGTGAGAGACGCGGATCGTGTGGCGGGCCCGGCAGCCCGAGGCCGCTCCCCGCGTACTGCTGGTGCTCGGGCGTTCTGGTTCCGCGTCACTTCGGTGCGGCAGTCAGGTGCTTCGGTGCCGGGGCGCAAGGACGGGCGCACCTCCATCCATGGGGCGGCCCCCGGAGCGGGCGGCTCTTTGTCATGCGCTCCGCTGACTCAGGCGGTCGCAAGGACCGCTGGCATCACTGGCAACCCGCCGATTGCCCGGTGAGAGGCCGTGATCCTGCCTCACCGTCAGCTACTTCCTCGTACCGGTGGGCCATCGACCACGTGTTGCGACGACCCCTAGAATGACGGCGGCCGTGGCAAAGTCCAGATGTGCGGCCAGCCGAGTCCAGGCTGATGGCCACCGGGATTCCTGGTGGATGGCCGTCTGACCAGTGGTG